>JBOGSW010000063.1:0-6590 GCA_050695815.1 Candidatus Limnocylindria bacterium
GGCCTGGTTGAAGAAGATGCGCCCGAAGTGCTCGCGGTCGGGGAAGACCTCGTCCTGGAGCGGCAGGAAGGCGCCGCCGGAGTCGACGAGGTACAGGCACGGCAACCTGTTCTCGAGGCCGATCTCCTGCGCGCGCAGATGCTTCTTCACCGTGATCGGGTAGTAGGTGCCGCCCTTGACGGTCGCGTCATTGGCGACGATCGCGCATTCGGTGCCCTCCACGCGACCGATGCCGGTCACCATCCCGGCCCCGGGCGCCTCGCCGTCGTAGAGTCCGTTTGCCGCGAGGGCACTCAGCTCCAGGAAGGCCGAGCCCGGATCGATGAGCCGATCGATCCGCTCGCGCACCGGAAGCTTGCCGCGCTCCCGATGGCGCTGCACCGAGCGGTCGTCGCCACCTGCCCCGTTGCGCGTCAGCACATCGGTCCGGGCGCGGAGGTCATCGACCAGGAGCCGCATGGCATCGGTGTTCGCGCGCGACGCCGGGGAGCCGGGGTCGAGGGAGCTTCGGAGAACGGCCATCTCCCCCGATTATGGCCGTCCGTCGAGGTGGCGCGCGGCCCCTGGGTCAGGCCAGGGTGATGAGCGGCACGATCTGGGTCATGTGCGCCGTGTTGACGATGACCACGCTCACGACGTGCTCGAACGACGGCTCGCCGGCGTGCAGCAGGTAGGCATCGGTCATGGGCAGGAACCGCACCGTACGCGCCAGATGTGGCCCGACCTCGACGCCGGGATGCAGATGCACGTTGCCCGTGATGCTGAACGGCCCGGCCGTGGCCGCCGCGCGACGCAACCGGCGGTGGAGGCGCAGCTGGCGGCTGGCGCGCCACTCGGGTGGCATCGCCAGGACCACGCGTGCCGTGGCGAGCGACTCCCACTCGCCGCTCTCGCCGGGTGCATCGTGGTCGCCTCCGCCCGTCGGGGCAGCCGTCTCGTCGAGCGGACCGGGACTCGGGCGCCACAGGCGCAGCTCGTCCTGGGACGAGAGGAGGTCGGTCACGCGCAGCCCGTTCGGCGCGATCCAGCCGACGATGCGGGCATCGGCGGTATACAGCTCGATCGGCGCGAGCTCATCGACCGTGGCGACGGCGGCGCTTCCCTCGGTCGCCGACGGACCGGGGCCGCGGCGCCAGTTCCAGAACGTCACACTGCCTCCTGCTCGAATGGACCGCGCGCGGGGCACATGGCGGCGGCCGTGGATCGAATCTAGCCGGGGAGGGCTCCGGCACCAACGGGCCGAAAGTCCTAGGTGGGACTCGAGCCGGTTGAAGGGAACTCGCGGGCGGGGGATACTCGCTGGGCCGTGACCGATACCACCCGCACCGCCGTCCCGTTCGTGGGCTCCGTCCCCGCGGGAATGCCGGACCCGCAGCTCACGCCGCCGCAGATCGCCCGCAGCGGCGACCCGTTCGCGGCGCTGCGACTCGTCCATTTCGTCTCGCGCCTGCGCCGGAACGAGACCCTTCAGCTGCGCGACGTCGTGACCGCGCTCAACGCCCAGTTCCTCGACTGGTCCTTCGCGGAAAAGGTCGTCATCGCCGAGCTGGTCCAGCTGCAGGCGAACTGGAGCATCAGCTTCCACGGCGACGATCGCATCGTGCTCGATCGCAACGAGCGTGGCCATACGCTCCTGATCACCGACTCCACGAAGATGACGAGCTTCCTCGTCAACGAGGCGCGGCGCCTGGCGGAGGCCTGCACCGAGGAGCTGCGCCGATTCACGCTGGGGGACGGGATCTCGGCCGACAACTGATCAGCCGCGCAGCTGCTCCAGCTTGTCATCGCGCCCGATGAGGATCAGCTCGTCCCCATCGGCCACCCGCTCGTCGCGCGCCGGGTTGACGAAGACCTGCTGGCCGCGGCGCACCGCGATCGGCGTCAGCCCCAGCCGCCCCTTGAGATCCAGCTCCGCGAACGACTTGCCGATGAACGACTTCGGCGGGCGGATCTTCTCGATCCCGAAGTTGGGCGCCACGTCGAGATAGTCGATCACGTTCGGCACGTTGAACGAGTGCGCCAGCCGCAGACCGGTCTCGCGCTCGGGGAAGACGACGCGATCGGCGCCGACCCGCGACAGGATCTCGCCGTGGAGCACGCTGCCCGCCTTGGCGATCACCGTGCGCACGCCCAGCCGCTTGAGCACCATCGTGGCGAAGATCGACGGCTCGGCATCGCTGCTGATGGTCACGATGGCGGTCGGGAAGTCGGCCGCTCCAGCGCTGCGCAGCGCATCCTCGTCGGCCGCGTCCAGCTGGAGGGCATGGGTGACATCCGGGGCGATGTCATTCACGAGCTGCTCGCTGCGGTCGATGGCCAGCACCTGGTGCCCCAGCCGTTCGAGCTCGCGCGCGACGGCCGAGCCGAAGCGGCCCATGCCGATCACCACCACCTGTTCTCCGGCCATCGTTTCCTAGCCTAGCCGATGCGGACCGACTCGACGGCCGGCCGGAACGGGACCGGCCGCGCCCGCGCGGCGAGGGCGAGGACCAGCGTGAGCGGACCGAGGCGGCCGACGAACATGGCGAACGCCGTGATCAGGCGGGCCGGCTCGCTCAGGTCGGGCGTGATGCCGGTCGTCGCTCCCACCGTGCCGAAGGCGGAGACCGCCTCGAACAGCGCCTGCACGAAGGTCGCCTGCGTGGCCAGGGTCAACCCCACCCCGATCACGAACACGAAGGCCAGCGCCAGGAGCGCCACCGCCAGGGCTCGATAGACGACCGCGTGCTGGATGCGACGCCCGAAGGCCATGGCCGATGGCTGCCCCCTCACGGTCGAGGCGATGGCGATGAAGAGCACGCTGAACGTGTTGACCTTGATCCCGCCGGCGGTCGACCCGGACGCGCCGCCGATGAACATGAGGGCCATCACCACGAACAGGGTCTCGTCGAGGAAACGGCTTGTCTCGAGGGCAGTGAAGCCTGCCGTCCGCAGCGTCGCGGACTCGAAGAACGCGTTGAGCAGGCGCTGCTCCGCCGGGAGCGCGCCGAGCGTCTGGGGGTTCGCCCACTCCGTGAGGCCGATGACGAGCGCCCCGCCCACCAGGAGCGCTGCCGTCGCCGCCAGCACGAGCTTCGTCTCGAGCGCCATTCGTGCCCACCGACGCTTGCCGATGGCGTCGCCGACGATCGCGAAGCCGAGGCCGCCGAGGGTGAGCAGCACGGCGATTGTGGCCAGCACCGTCCAGTCGTCGCGGAACGGGATGAGGCTGCGGAACCCGCCGGTCAGGTCGAAGCCCGCGTTGTTGAATGCCGATACCGAGTGGAACACGCCCCACCAGATGCCGAGCGGATCTCCGGGCGGCCCGGCCTCCGGCCCCGAGGTGAAGGCAATCGACAGGATCACCGCACCGACCACCTCGCACACGATGGTGAAGATGGCGATGCGTTTGACCACGGTGGTGACCGTGCCCAGCTGCAGCCCGCCGAGCGACTCCTGGACCAGGATCCGATCACGGAGCGTGGTGCGACGGCCGACGAAGATCAGAAGCAGCAGGGTCGAGCCCGCCATGATCCCGAACCCGCCCGCCTGGATGAGCAGCAGGATCACCACCTGGCCGAATGGGCTCCAGTGGGTGGCGGTGTCGAGCACCACCAGGCCGGTGACGCAGGCGGCGCTGGTGGCGGTGAAGAGAGCGTCGATGAAGGCGGTGGCCGAGCCGTCGCTCGCGGCGATCGGCAACATGAGCAGCAGCGTCCCGACGCTGATGAGCACCACGAACAGGATGAGCAGCGAGAGCGCCGGAGGAGGCGGCCGGCGCAGGCGCTTCGGCGGCTTGACCGTGAACTGCTGTGGCTGCTTGCGCTCGACGCGCACGCGCCGGTCGCCCGGCCGTCGACCCTCGTGGGTCATGCGATTGCGACGGTGTGATCGTGCACCCGCCGAGGGTAGCGCGCGTCAGACGCGGTCCGAGCCGCCTGCCTGCCCGATCGCGGAGCCCACGGGCTCGTCGGCCGGTCGCACGTCGCCTTCGGCCACCGGAAGCGGCACGCGCCGCGGCTTGGGCCGGAACGGGCTCGTCTCGGGCACGACGGGCCCATCGGTCTCGTCGAGCGAGCCACCCCGGTATGCCTCCCATACGGCCATCACGGTGTCGCGATGCGGCCGGATGCGGCAGTGCTCGTCGCGGTTGCCCATCTCGTCGCAGTAGCCCAGCGGTACGCACTTCGGGACCAGGAAGCTCCCGAAGAACGGGCTGACACGGAAGACCTCGTGACGGATCTGCTTGAAGAGCTGGCGGATCTCCCACTGCGCCATCGTGCACAGGCGGAGGCCGGACATATGGATCAGCTGGCGCAGGTTGACTGTCATGATCAGGTTCGTCTGCATCGCGTTCGGGAAGATGAAGCGGGCATCCTCCGCGGGCACCTCGGCCTGGAGCAGCTGGCCATACAGGTCCAGGTTCTCATCGACAGCACGCCCGAACCGTCCGGCGAGGTCGTCGGGCAGCTCGCCCTTCGCGATCGAGTCGGGCACGGTGTAGTTGTCGCGTTGCTTGAAGCTGACGTAGCGCTGCGACTGCTGGTCGAAGGCTGTCCCGGCGCGGTGCCGCACCAGCTGGTGGCTGAGCGTGCGGGTCACGCCGCTGATGGCGAACGTGAAGTTGACGTGCTCGATCGTCGAGCCGTGTCCGGACTCCATCACCTTGCGCACGAGGCTCTGCTGCTTCTCATCGGCGATCTGGCGGCTGACCGCCTTGTCCCAGATCCGGTCGGGCACCAGCTCGGAGTAGCAGGTTCTGCAGGCGGTATAGATGATCGGCAGATAGAACTCCTCGACGATCTCCTTCGTCGGGAAGATGAGCTTCGCGGAGAGGTCGGCGGATGTGGAGGGCATGTTGGCCTCAACGTTGCCAGCAATCGGCCGGAATGGGTAGGTGGTTATCCACAGATCGTTCCCACCGATTGTATGACATCGGTGGATAACTTGGGGGCTAATTGTTCGGCCCTGGACCCGCGTGCGGGGCCCTCGGCGTCATACGGGCAGGGCCAGCATCGATCTATCTGACCAGGTTGTCGTGGGACGTGGTCCACGCCGCGAATCCGCGATCTATTCGCTGCCGGCTGGCGTGCGGGTGCCTCGCGGGCGGTCCCACGACCGCCGGTGAGCGATAGATCGACTACAGGCCGCCCAGATCGGCTCCATGCCAGCATCGGTCGATACATCACCGGCGGAGGGTTCAGGCGCTGTCGTCCCTGGCCTGCGGCTCGTCCTTCCGATGGCGATCCTCGAGGCGCGCCAGCCCGTGGAGCCGATCCAGGGCGATGCGGTCACCCCCGGCGCCACGCGCGCTGCCCAGGGCTTCTTCTGCGCGCCCGAGGAGCCCGTCGAGATCGAGATCCTCTCCGGCGCGCATGACGGCGACGCCGACGCTCACCGAGATGTCGAGCTGGTCGGCGCCGACCGCGATCGGTCGCTGTGCCAGGCGGCGACGCAGGGCATCGGCATAGATCGCGGCGCCGCCCTCGTCGGTGTGCGGCAGGATGGCCAGGAATCCGTCGCTGCCGGCGCGCCCCAGCGCATCGGCCTCGCGAACGCGGAGCCGGATGCGAAGCGCCGCCTCGCGCAGGACGGCGTCGCCGCCGGCGAGCCCGTGCTCCCGGTTGATCTCGCCGAAGCCGTCGATGTCGATGAGCGCCACCGCGACGGTGTGCTGGTAGCGCCGCGCCTGCGCGACCTCGATGCGCAGCCGATCGAGGATCGCGGAACGACTGGCGACCCCGGTCAGCGCGTCGATCGTCGAGGCGCGCTCGATCTCGACGCGCTGGAGCTCGACGGTGCGACGCGCCTGCAGCAGCTCCTCGATCGTCCCGCGCAGCTCGCGGCCGAGGCGCTCCGACTCCGGGGTGCTGCCAGGGTCGCGGATGACGACGGTGACGCCGCGATCGTCGCGCCGCATGCGGAGCTCGAGCCCGCCGACGGGCGTGTGGTGGAGCGTCGTCTCGTCGCCGGAGGGGAGCTCCGCCAGCGACAGCCCAAGGAGGTCCTCGATGCGGATCCCCAGCGACTCGTCCTCGAGGCCGAGGAGCGTCTGGGCCGAGCGGTTCCAATCGCGCAGCTGGAGCTGGCCATCGAAGCGAAGCGCCCCGTCGCTGAGCTGGGCGGCGAGGTCCGGCAGAGCCTGGGCCTGAACGCCGGGAAGGAGCGATGCGGCGTGGCTGAGCCGAGCGAGCGAGCTGCGGATGAGGAGCAGCGACGCCGAGGCGAGGAGGAGCAGGCTGATCGGCTCCTCCACCGTGCCGGCGCGGGCCACCCCGAAGGCCCCGACGCCGATGCCGGCCAGGACCGCACCGGCGCCGAGCGTCCGGCCGGTCGCTACCGCGGTGACGATCAGCCCCAGCCCGACCGCCACCCCGATGGGCAGCCGGAGCGGCGCGACGACGGCGGCGAGGTCGGGCGGTGCAGCGACGGCCGCGGCCAGCACGGCCGGCAGCAGAACGGCGGATGCGACCACGGCGCGTGTCCGTCGCTCGGGCACGGGGGTGCCGCGGCGGTCCGCCACGACAGCGCCGACCAGGAGCGCCCCGGCCACCGCCACCGCCGCGCTCGGACTCGTCCCGGCCAGGGCAGCCGTCAGGCCGCCGCCCGCC
>JBOGSW010000064.1:0-8716 GCA_050695815.1 Candidatus Limnocylindria bacterium
TCGCCCCTCACCGGGACGCCCGCGGCGAGCAGGAGTCCGTAGCCGAGGGTTGCGACGATTGGGATCGCCTGCAGCGCGCTGCGGTCGAAGCCATCCCCTCGGGCCATCACGGCCGCGACGAGCGTCCAGGCAAGGAGCGCGACGATCGGCGCCGCCACCGACAGCGTGGCCCGGACGGTGAAGAACCTGGCGAAGAAGTAGGCGAAGCACATGCCGACCAGCGCCCCGCCGGCCTGCACCGCGGCGAGGCCGAGGACGAACGCGAGCTCGGCTGACCCTGCCAGCGGCGTGAAGGCGAGGGCGATCGGGCGCAGCGGCGCAAGTGGGTCGCCTGCGGTGATCGCCGACAGCAGCATGGCAATCGCCGTCCACACGTAGCCGGCGGCCAGCCCCGTCACGAAGCCGCGGTAGGCGAGACGCAGTCCGTTGACCTCGGTCATCGGATGGCGTGGGCAGCGGTGACCATGGCGGGATGCTAGTCCAGCGTGGCGCGATCACCGACCGGATCGAAGGTCCGGTCCCGCCCGGTACCGACGGCCGACGTGGAAGGGCTCGCTCGGCGCGGCTAACCCCCGTAGCGGCTGAAGACGCCGACCGCGTTTTGGCCGCCGAATCCGAAGCCGTTCGCGATCGCCACGCTCACCGATTGCCGGCGCGCCTCGTTCGGCACGTAGTCGAGGTCGCAGGCGGGATCCGGCGTCTCCAGGTTGATGGTGGGCGGGATGACCCCGTCTCGGATGGCGAGCAGGGCGGCCAGGCCGGAGATCGCCCCGGCCGCGCCGAGGGTGTGTCCGACCATGCTCTTGTTGCTGCTCACCGCCAGCCGGTCCGCGTGCGACCCGAAGGCGGCGCGGATCGCCTTCGTCTCAGTCGCGTCGTTCAGGGCGGTCGAGGTGCCGTGCGCCACCACGTACTCGACCTGCTGGGGCGCGAGGTGCGCGTCGGCCACGGCGCGCTGCATGGCGAGGGTGGCCCCGTACCCCGCTGGGTCGGGGGCGGAGATGTGGAATGCATCGCCGGTGAGGGCGCCGCCCGCGATCTCGCCGACGATCGAGGCACCGCGCGCCTCCGCGTGCTCGGCCGCCTCGACGACGAGCACGACTGCCGCCTCACCGAAGACGAAACCATCGCGGTCGGCATCGAAGGGGCGCGAGGCTCGCTCCGGCTCGTCGTTGCGTTTCGAGAGGGCGCCCATGTTGGCCAGCGCGGCGAAGCTGACCGGCATGATCGCGCTCTCGGTTCCACCTGCGATCGCGACGTCCACCTCGCCATGCTCGATGAGGCGCTGCGCCTCCACGAACGCCTGCACCCCCGAGGCGCAGGCGGCGACCGACGTGATGACCGGACCACGCGTGCCGTTCTGGATGCTGATCTGGCAGGCGGCCATCGACGGCGACATCATCGGCACCATGAACGGGCTGACCCGGTTCGAGCCCTTCATCATCAGCGTGGCCTCGCCCGCGGCCACCTCCTGCAGCCCGCCGCCTCCGGTGTTGACCACCACCGCGATGTCGTCACGGTTGTGGTCGTCGATCTCGAGCCGCGAGTCGTCGATCGCCTGGCGCGCGGCGGCCACCGCGAGCTGCGCGAATCGGCTCATGCGCCGCGCGCGCTTGTGGTCCATCCAGTCCCTCGGCTCGAAGCCCTTCACCTCGGCCGCGATGCGGACCTCTTCGCCGGAGGCGTCGTACGACGCGATCGGCGCCACGCCGGAGACCCCAGCGACGAGGCTCGACCAGAAGGTCGCCACGTCATTGCCGATGGGCGTCACGGCGCCGAGCCCCGTGATGACCGCACGTCGGGCGGGGTCGCGCGCGGGCGGGGGACGCGTCATCGCGGCGCCACGCTATTCCTCGTAGCGGGCCAGGGCGACCGTGCTGTTGTGGCCGCCGAGCCCCATCGAGTTCGAGATCGCCACGCGCACGTCGACCGCGCGCGCCTCGTTCGGCACGTAGTCGAGCGTCAACTCCGGATCGGGATGGCGGTGGTTGATGGTGGGCGGGATGCATCCGGTCTCGATCACCTTGGCGCACACCAGCGCCTCGATCGCACCCGCGGCGCCCATGGCGTGGCCGGTCATCGACTTCGTGCTGCTGACCGCCAGCCGCTGTGCGTGCTCGCCGAAGACCGCCTGGATCGCCATCGTCTCGTATCGGTCATTCAGGGGCGTGCTGGTGCCGTGGGCGTTGATGTAGCCAACCGCCTCGGGACCGATGCCGGCGCGTGCCAGCGCCGCGTGCATCGCGCGCTGGTTGCCCTCGCCGCGCTCCGCCGGGGCGGCCATGTCGAAGGCATCGGCGCTCGAGCCGTAGCCGATGACCTCGGCGATCGGGCGTGCCCCGCGCGCCAGGGCGTGCGACAGCTCCTCGAGCACCAGCACCGCCGAGCCCTCCGACACGACGAAACCGTCGCGGGTGGCGTCGAACGGTCGCGAGGCCATGGCCGCGTCGTACGCGCCGGTGTCGGGGTCCTTCGGGGTGCCGAGCGCGCGCATCTGGCTGAAGCCGGCGAAGGCGAGCGGCACGAGCGGGGCCTCCGTGCCGGCGCCGAGCATGATGTCCGCTTGGCCGCGCACGATCGCCTCCATCGCTTCGCCGATGGCGTGGCCGCCGGTGGCGCAGGCGCTGACGACCGCCATATTCGGGCCACGGATGCCGTACTGGATCGCGACCTGGCCAGAGGGCGAGTCGGGCAGCATGTGCGGCAGCAGGAAGGGGGAGACACGCCGCGGCCCGCGCTCGACGAGCGTCTTCTGGCCCTCGAGCAGCATGCCGATGCCGCCGATGCCGGTCCCGAAGACCATCCCGAACCGATCGCGGTCGACGTCGGACACCATGCCGTCGTCGCCGAGCAGGCCGGCATGGCGCAGCGCCTCGCCGGTCGCCGCCACGGCGAGGTGGGTGCATCGGTCGTGGCGCCGCGCGTCCTTGGCGTCCATGTATCGGGTGGCGTCGAAGCCCTTGACCTCGCCGGCCACTCGGACCTCGAACGGGCTGGCGTCGAAGAGGGTGATGTCGGCGATCCCCGATCGGCCCGAGACGAGCGCGTCCCAGGTGGCGTCGACGCCGATCCCCACCGGCGAGACGACCCCCAGGCCGGTGACGACGGCGCGTCGTGTCACGCCGGCGACTCGGAGAGCGCGGCCAGCCACGAACGATCGGGCGGCCCGTCGACGACGTGCGTCTGCGCGTCCGGGCTGATGCGGCGGATGAGCCCGGACAGGACGCGGCCGGGTCCAACCTCCACGAAGTCGGTCACGCCGCCGCCGACCATGCGGCGCACGGTGGCCGTCCACTGCACGCCGTGCACGAGGTGGTCGGTCAGCTCGCTGCGCAGCCCGTCGGCCGTGCTGATGACGCTGGCGTGGACGTTGCCGAGCATCGGGACCTGCGGGTCGCGGAAGGGCACCCTGGCCAGGATGCGGCCGAATTCGTCGCGCGCGCGCCGCATGAGCGGGGAGTGGCTGGCGACGCTGACGGTGAGCTGAGCGGCCTTCCTCGCGCCGACGGTCCGGCTCAACTCGAGCGCGAAGACGAGCGCGGGGATGACGCCCGAGAGCACGATCTGACCCGGCGCGTTCGCGTTCGCCACGCTGATCTCGCCGTGCTCGCGAGCCGCGTCGACGATCTCGTGCACCTGCTCGTCCGAGAGCCCGACCACCGCGCCCATGCCACCGGCGATGCCGCGCTCCTGCATGATCCGGCCGCGCTCACGGACGAGCCGCAGGGCGTCGGCGTAGTCGATCGCGTCGGCGGCGACCGCGGCGGCGTACTGGCCGGCGGAGTGACCGGCCATGGCGCGCGGGTTGATCTCGATGCCTGCCTCGCGCGCCTCGACCCGCATCGCCTCGAGGAAGGCGACGCTGGTGGCCAGGATGGCCGGCTGGGCGTTGACGGTCTGGTTGAGCTCCTCGGCCGGCCCCTCGAGGATGAGGCGCGAGAGCGGCATGCCCAGCGCCTCGTCGGCGCGCGCGAATACATCGGCGGCTACAGGGGAGCGCTCGATCAGGGAGGCTCCCATGCCGACGTACTGCGAGCCCTGGCCGGGAAAGACGAAGGCGATCGTGCGCGTGGGCGGCGCGACGGCCGGATCGGTGGATTGCGTCATGACTCAGTCGTTCGGGGAGTTCGGCCGGAGTATAGCCGAGCGTGGCCGATCGGCCGAATCGAGGGAATCCTGCCGAGGCGCTCGGGCGCCATGCCTACGGGCGAACGGCGTAGCGCGCCACGACCTCGGCCAGCACGGGCAGGCCGAAGGCCAGGGCGCTCACCGGGACTCGCTCGTCGTGACCGTGGAAGAGCGAGAGGAACGGCACGTCCGCCTCGAGGCGCAGCGGCGCGAAGCCGTAGCACGGGATGTCGAGCTGGGCGAGGGCCTTCGCATCGGTCCCGAGCGTGACCATCATCGGTACCGGGGTCGCCTCTGGATCGGCGGCTCGCAGCGCGTCGTGCATGTGGCGCACGATCTCGGCGTCAGCCGGCCACTCGATGGCGGGCAGGCTCACCACCGGCTCGACGACGCCGTCGTCGCCCACGACCTGCTGGAGATGAGCGAGGAGGGCCGCCTGGTCGGTGCCGGGCAGCGTGCGGACGTCGATGTCCGCCTCGCCGGCGCCGGCGATGACGTTGACCTTGCTCCCGGCGCGCAGGACGTTCGGGGTGACGGTGTCGCGCAGCATCGCATCAAAGGAGCGTCGCATGACCGGGTCGCTGACGCGGCGCGCCAGGGCGGCGGAAGCGGCCGATGGATCCGTCTCGGCAAGCTTCACCGCGTCCGAGAGTCCCAGGGCGCCCAGGAAGTCGGCGACCACGGGCAGGACACGGGCGGGGCGTCCCGCCTGGTCGGCCACGATGGCGCCAACCGCCGTGGCGAGCTTGGTCACCGCGTTGTCGTCGTGCGGCATCGAGCCATGTCCGGAGGTGCCGGTGGTGCGCAGGCGCGTCCAGACGATCCCCTTCTCGGCAACCTGGATGGTGTAGAAGCGCCGCCCGTCGAGCGTGATCGAGTAGCCGCCCACCTCGTTGAGGGCGGCTGCGGCCGGGCGGCCGGAGGCATCGTGGAAGACGTCTGGCCGCCGTCCGACCAGTCCACGCGCGCCATGCTCGCCGCCGGCCTCCTCGTCGGCCACCGCCGCGAAGATGACGTCGCGTCGCAGCTCCGCGCCCGATCGGCGCAGCGCGGCCATCACGCCGAGCTCCATGGCGACCATGTTCTTCATGTCGACCGCCCCGCGGCCCCAGACCATGCCGTCGACCAGGTCGCCGGAGAACGGGTCGCGCGACCATGCGTCCGCCTCGACCGGCACGACGTCGATGTGCGACAGCAGGATGAGCGGGGGCTCCGTCGTTGGACCGTCGGCGGTGAGCCTCGCCACGCATGATCCGCGGCCGGGCGTCAGCTCGATCACCTCGGCCTCGATTCCGTGGCCGCCGAGGATCTCGGCGCACAGTCGAGCGGCTGCGGTCTCGCCGCCCGATGGATCGCGCCCGGCTGCCTGGTCGGGGCCACCGTCGGGCGGGTTGACCGACGGGATGCGGATGAGTGCGCGCAGGTCCTCCACGCACGCATCGAGGTCGAGATGCGGGCCGAGATCGATCGTCATGGGCCTACGGTAGCGCCCCCGCGCCG
The DNA here is from genome assembly GCA_050695815.1 of Candidatus Limnocylindria bacterium. Classification (GTDB taxonomy): domain Bacteria; phylum Chloroflexota; class Limnocylindria; order QHBO01; family QHBO01; genus JACDBZ01. The sequence continues at coordinate 5,629 of JBOGSW010000064.1, forward strand.
CGCCACGACCAGCATCCCGAGCGGCACCTCGGCGGCGAGCATCGCCAGCGAGACGACGAGCAGCGCCGGCAGCTCGGTCGCCAGGCCGAGCACGAAGAGCGCGCCCAGGAAGTAGAGATGGATCGCGGCGCGCGTGAGGAACGCCAGCCGGATGTCCAGGATCGCGTCGGCGGCGCCATCGGGCGACGCGCGATCGGGCCCGAAGACACCCCGGGCGGCCGCGGCCACGAAGACGACCAGGGTGAGGAGGAAGATGACCAATCCTCCGCCCGGAGACGGATCCACGACCTGGGTGATGAGCGCGAACGGCACGATGCTCGCGATGAGCAGCCCGAAGGCCGGGATCGGCACGAACAGCTGGAGCCACTCGAGCGCCGGGCGCCGCGCGCTGGCATCGCGCAGCCATCGGCTGAAGAAGCTGAAGCCCCAGGTCACGAAGAGCCACGCGTAGAAGTTGCCGGCCGGGACACCGAACCACCCGTCCGTCGACCCCACGTCGCGCCACGTCCAGAGGCCCATCCGGATGGCGATCGCATCGAACGCGAGGTCGAGCATGATGGCCAGGAGGCTGTCGACGAATGGAGCCCAGCGGCGGCGCACCCCCAGCGCATCGGTGATGCGCATGGCTCCGGCGATGATGAGCGCCCAGGTGAGACCGATGACGATCGGCGCCCGATCGATCATCAGCACCCAGTTCTCGGAGTAGTGGTACGTCTCGTAGATGAGCTGGTCGCCCTCCTCCAGCAGCAGCCCGAAGAGTGCGGCGCTGATCAGCTCGAGGAACGGCAGGCGCCCGCGCTGCAGCGCCAGCCAGGCGGCCAGCACGAAGAAGCCGGCCGCTCCGATCTCGAGCAGCAGGTAGACGGGATCCACGAGGTCGGATCATACGGGGATGACCGATGGAGCGCGGAGCCCGAAGCTCCGGGAAGTTTGAGACGCCTCGGCCGAACACCGTGTTTCTGTCACGTACCACTCACCGTCGGCTTGGGCAGCTTCGAGGGGGTGTCAGGCGGCCTGCCGCTCGCCGATTGAGCGTGGTCGAGCGTGATTGCGTCGCTCGAGAGGGTCCTCGCCGTGCCTGGACCGGTCTAAGCCGACGGTGATTGGTATCTGACGTCTCGGCCGCGTGTCAAGCGTCCCGGAGAGGATCGCCAGGCCGCAGGCGAAATGGGCAGAATCCGGCGCTCAGCCCTCGACGAACACCGTCACCTCCATGCCGTGATGCGGCGTGCAGACGATGTCGATGCGGCCCGGCTCGCTGAAGGTGATGTCGACCGAAGCTTCGTAGGCCACAGACTCGTCGAACAGCGGATCGTCGGCGTCATGCGTCACGGTGTGAGTGACGACGTCCTGGTTCGCGAATGTCAGCGTAGCCCCGACGGCACCGGGGGGCACAACGCGCGCCGGACGTAGAATGCGAGGCATGACGACCGAGGTCCGAGCGCCAAGCGTCCCGATCTACCTTGCCGGCGAATTCACCGAGGCCGGGACGCCTCTCGAGATCCGCAGCCCGGCCGACGACGCCGTGGTGGCGACCACCTTCCAGGCGGGTCCGGCCGAGCTCGAGCGAGCGACCGTCGCAGCAGTCGATGCCTCCGAGCCGATGCGACGCCTGGCCAGCTTCGAGCGCCGCGATGCGCTGGCGCACGTGGCGGCCTGCATCGAGCGCGACGCCGATGAGCTGGCCACGCTTCTCTCGCGCGAGTCCGGCAAGCCGATCCGGGACGCGCGCGGCGAGGTGGCGCGGGGCGCCCTCACCTTCCGCATCGCCGCGGAGGAGGCGACCCGTATCAACGGCGAGTGGCTGCCGCTCGACTGGGCGGCCGCCAATCGCGGCCGGCACGGGATCGTGCGGCGCTATCCCATCGGTCCGGTGGCAGCGATCAGCCCGTTCAACTTTCCGCTCAACCTGGCGGCGCACAAGGTGGCGCCGGCCATCGCCGCGGGCTGCAGCATCGTCCTCAAGCCACCCTCGAAGGATCCGTTGAGCATGCTGCGAGTGGCCGGCTACCTGGCCGAGACCGACCTGCCGAACGGCGCGGTGAGCGTGCTGCCCATGGATCGGCCCACCGGTGATCGGATGGTCTCAGACGATCGGTTCAAGCTGCTCAGCTTCACGGGGTCCCCATCGGTCGGGTGGAAGATGAAGGCCGATGCCGGCAAGAAGAAGGTGGTGCTCGAGCTGGGCGGGAATGCCGGGGCCATCGTGGACGAGACGGCCGATCTCGACTGGGCGGTGGATCGGCTCGTGTACGGCGCCTTCGCCTACGCCGGGCAGGTCTGCATCAGCGTCCAGCGCATCTACGTAGTGCGCGACATCTACGACGAGTTCGAGCGCCGCTTCGTCGAGCGGGTCGGCCGCGTGAAGGTAGGGGATCCGCTCGATCCGGAGACCGATCTTGGACCGATGGTGGACGAGAAGGCGGTCGCACGAACGCACCAGTGGGTGACCGATGCGCTCGCCGGCGGCGCCCGGGCGCTGGTCTCGGGCGAGCCGAACGGGCGCTGGTACGGACCGACCGTGCTGGTCGATGTCCCGCGCGACGCGATGATCTGCTCGGAGGAGGCGTTCGCGCCCGTCGTCAACCTCTTCCCGGTCGACTCCTTCGACGCCGCGGTGCGCGAGATCAACGACTCGCGCTTCGGCCTCCAGTGCGGCGTCTTCACCTCGTCGCTCGACCGCACCCTGCAGGCGCACGACGAGCTCGAGATGGGCGGGATCATCGTCAACGACATCCCGACCTGGCGCACGGACGCGATGCCCTACGGTGGCGTGAAGGACTCCGGCCTCGGTCGCGAGGGCCTGCGCTGGAGCATCGAGGACATGACCGAGCCGCGCCTGCTGGCCTTCGGACGTACGCCTGCGACGTCATGAGGTCTCGTCAGATGGCACCGACAGTGCCGCTAGCCAGCGCCCGGGCGGCCCCTGGACCCTTGAGACATAGATTTACCCAGAATGTGGACGCCCAACCGCGGAGTCCTGGCCCGTCGACATTGGATAACGGCACTGGTGGTGCCGGATGACGGAAACCTCGCCGATAACACGGCGATACGCACGCGTCCTGCGGGCCGATGAGCTGCGCGACGG
>JBOGSW010000065.1:0-6649 GCA_050695815.1 Candidatus Limnocylindria bacterium
GCACACGTCGAGCCGGCGGCGTGACAAATCCAATCCTGCGTATAGCATGGGTCTGGGTCTCCTGTGGTGCTGGTTCCTGTGAGAACCCACTTTCCACCCGGGAGGCCCTCTTCATGGCATTCGGCGCATGGCCGGCGTGACGGCGCCCGTCACGCGCTTCCACGCCAGCTCGCGACCGTTACATCGGCGCCGAGGCGCCCGGACCGGGCCCTCACGCCAGGATTCGGCGATAGATCGCCCACACAGGGCTCGACCGCGATCTATCCTCGGAAATTGTCCTGGAACGCTTCCTGCGTCACGTATCCGCGATCTATCGGCGGCTGGCCGGCGTGACGGTGCCCGTCACGCGCTTCCACGCCAGCTGGCGACCGATAGACCGGCGCCACGGCGCCCGGACCGGCTCTCATGCCAGGATTCGTGGATAGATCGCGGGCCAGGAAAGGGCCCACCGCGAGGGAGCTGCCGAGCGCCAGCCGCCAGCGCCCCGAGCCAACGGAACCCCAACGGAAGCACGGGACGAGCGTTCGAGCGCGGGAAGTGGCCCCGAGCCAACGGAACCCCAATGGAAGCAGGGGACGAGCGTTCGAGCGCGGGAAGTGGCCCGAGGCAGATCCCAAAAGGCGGGCCGGAAGATCCGGCCCGCCCATCGGTTGCGAGAGGTCAGGCGGCGGTCGGGCGGAATCGGTCCGGCAGGACCGGAGTGACCGAGTCGAGTGCGCTGCGGACGAGGCCCATGGGGCTGCCGTAGACGCGGACGATATCGACGGCGAGTGCTGCGATGAGGACGACCTCGATGCCCTTGGCGATGAAGCCGAGCGTGAAGTACGGGCCCATTACCACGTAGCCGGCGATCGTCATGGCCGTGTAGCCCATGAGCGCGATGCGCGGGAACCAGCCGAAGCGCTCGACGACCGGCGTCGGGACTGCTGCGCCGATCACGACGAGTCCGGCGAGGCCGAGGTATCCGAGGCCGTTCAGCGTGAAGAGCACGCCGCCGAGGCCGAGGTGGATGTAGGCCGTCGCAAGGGTCAGGCCGACGATGGCGGCGGTGAGCAGAGCGCCCGCGGGGCGGCTGCGAAGGAGCTGGGTCATAACAGGAAACCTCCCGATCTTGTGTGCTCGACGCCGCGTCGGCATCGCATGGATTCGATGAGCCCAGTCTCGGGTCGGCCGAGCGCAGCCGAATCGGGCGGATGGGGGAGGGCGACACCGGACATGCGCGGCGTGGGGGGATCGGCCGGATGACGTAGGACGGCGCGTCCGCAAGGCCGTATCCTCAAATGCCGATGACCCGCGCCCCTACGCGACCCGAGCTCACGACCGCCTCGACCACGGTCGAGCGTCCCGAGACGCACGCCCTGCTGGTCCGAGCGGTCGAAGAGGCCGCGCGCCTGTTGAACGCCGACGGCGCGATGGTCTACCTCGCCGATGCCGAGTCGGGCCGCATGCACTTCGCGGTCGACGCCGGCATCCGCAACCCCGAGGCGCAGCAGCTGATCCGCGACCTGTCGATGCCGGTCGGGGTCGGGCTGTTCGGACATGCCGTCGAGACCGCCGAGCTGGTCGTCACCGGCGACTACCGCCACGACAAGCGCTTCCCGCACTCGGAGATGACCGACCGCATCGTGGCGATCGCCAACATGCGCTCCATGGCGGCCGCACCGCTCATCGCAGAGGGCGAGGTGCTCGGCGCGCTCGGCACGTACTCGTCGCGCATCGACGACTTCGACGAGGCCGGCCTGGCGCTGCTCCGCGCGCTCGCCGACCACGCCGCCACCACGATCGCCAACCAGCGACTCATCGAACGGCTGGCCGGATCGCAGGCAGAGCTCGCACGCCGCGTCGATGCGCAGCGCACGCTGGGCGAGATCGCCGCCCGGATCGCGCTCATCCGCGAGCCGGACGAGCTGCTGCACTCGGTGGTGAAGGCGGCGCGCCGCCTCATCGGCTCCGACGGCGCACACCTGACCCTCCTGAAGCCGGGGGGGAGGGTGCTGCAGCCGACCGTCGTGAGCGGCGGCAACGAGGCGTGGACCGAGGACTGGCTGGCGCAGCTGGAGTTCCCGCTCAACGAGGGGATCAACGGGCTGGCCGCCGCTCGCTGCGAGGCCGTGGCGACCGACGACTACCTCGTCGACACGCGCATCCCGCACGACGACGAGGACCAGGTCGTCGCGCGCCGCCTGCAGCTGCGGGGCATGGCGGCGGCGCCGCTGCGCGGGCCGGAGGGCGAGGTGTTCGGCACCCTCGCCGTCTCGTTCGCGGAGGCGCACCACCACACCGAAGACGAGCTGGAGCTGCTGCAGGGCCTCGCTGACCAGGCGGCCATCGCGATCGTCAACGCACGCCTCACCGACCAGCTCCAGCACCGCGTGGACGCGCAGCGTACGCTGGCCGAGATGGCGGCGCAGCTCACGTCGCTGCGCGACCCGTCGGCGGTGCTGGAGCAGACGCTGCGAGAGGCGGTTCGGCTGCTGAAGGGGCAGGGCGGCCAGATCGGCATGGTCGTCGCCGACGAGAACGGCGCACTGTGCTGGGGCGACGGCCACTCGCTGGCGCGGGGCGAGCTCGTGCCGTTCACCAAGGAGGATCGGACCCCGGTCGACGACGGCGTCTCGGGGCGCGCCGTGCGGCTCGGCAAGGCTTCCTGGACCGATGACTACCTGCCCGACGACACGTTCCCGCACGACGACGCCTCCGATCGGATCGCGCGCGAGCTGGGCATCCGCGCAGTGATCGCGGCGCCCCTGGTTGGCGAGGGTGCGATGGGAGCCATCGGTGTCTATGCCACCGCCCCTGCCGTCTTCGGCGCATCCGACGCCGAGCTGCTCAGCCTGCTCGCGGACCAGGCCGCGATCGTCCTCACCAACGCCCGGCTCAACGCCGAGGCGGAGGTCACTCGCGAGCAGCTGGCCCACCGCGTCGAGGCGCAGCGCACCCTCGCCGAGATGGCGACCGAGATCACCTCCCTGCGAGACCCGTCGGCTGTGCTGCGCCGCACGGTCGTCGAGGCAAAGCGCCTCCTGGAGGCGGAGCACGTGGTGATCCACCAGGTGCGCGCCGGCACGAGCGAGCTGGCCGACTACCGCGAGGTCTTCAGCGCGGGTCCGGACACGCCGCCGGTCGACGAGGTGACGGTGAGCATCGGTCAGGGGATCGCCGGCCGCGCCGTCGAGCGGGGCAGCGTCGCCTGGACCGGAGACTATCTCGCCGACCGGTCGTTCACCCACACGTCGAAGGCCGACGAGTGGATCACGCGTTTCGGCTACCGCTCGCAGATGAGCGCGCCGCTCATGGGCGAGGCCGGCATCCTGGGCGCCATCACCGCCTACTCGCCGCGCCTGGACGCGTTTGGGGCGGAGTCGGCCCAGCTGCTCGGCGCCCTCGCCAGCCAGGCTGCGATCGTGCTCGGCAACGCGAGGCTGTACCAGGAGCTCGAGCGGCGGGTCGAGGCGCAGCGCTCGCTGGGCGAGATCGCCGCCCGCATCACCGCCATCCGCGACCCCGGAGACGTCCTGCAGCGCACGCTCGACGAGGCGGTCCGCCTGCTCGACGCGGACGGTGGCCGGATCGAGCTGGTCCACGCCGGTGGCGGTCTGCACTGGGCGTTCGGGCACTCGGCCATCGACCTGCCCATCGAGCGCGACGAGGAGACCGATCCGGTGGAGCTCGACGAGGGCGTCTCCGGCCGTGCCGTCATCGAGCGACGGGTGGTGCGCACCGGCGACTACCTGGCCGATGAGTCCTTCAGCCACTCCGAGGCCCCTGACCGATACATCCGCCAGCACGGCATCCGCTCGGTGATGAGCGCGCCGCTCATCGGCGAGGACGGGGCGATCGGCTCGCTGACGGTGCACTCCCAGTCGCGCGACGCGTTCGACGCGCCCAACGCCGAGCTGCTCGAGGTCCTGGCCAGCCAGGCGGCCATCGCGGTCACCAACGCTCGCCTCTACGAGCAGCTGAGCGAGCGCGTCGAGGCGCAGCGCGTGCTCGCCGCCATCAGCGCCGAGATCGCCGAGCTGCGCGATCCTCCCGCCGTCCTGCAGCGCACGGTCGACGAGGCCCTGCGCCTGCTGCGCGCCGACAGCGCCATCATCAACCCGCTCGAGGGAAACGAGGACCTGCTCGGCTGGCCGATCGCCTACGCGCCGTCATCAGAGCCAGCCGATGACGTGCCCGTCCGCATCGGCCAGGGCGTCAGCGGCCAGGCCATGGCAGAGCGGGCCGTCCGGCGCACGGGCGACTACCTCGCCGATCCAGCCTTCGAGCACGCCAACGAGCTCGACGCCTACGTCCGTCGCCGCAACCTGCGCTCGGTCATGAGCGCGCCGCTGGTGAGCAGCTCCGGCGGTCTCGGCGTGCTCACCGTCCAGTCCGGACGGGCGAACGCCTTCGACGAGGGCGACGCCCAGCTGCTCGGGGTCCTCGCCGACCAGGCGGCCATCGCCATCACCAACGCCCGCCTCTACGACGAGCTGGGCGAGGAGTCGGCCGCGCTCGCCCGCCAGACCGATTCGCAGCGCCGGCTGCTCCAGATCAACGAGCGCCTCCTGACCACCCTCGAGCCGGCGAGCGTCCTGGAGCTGATCGCCGACGGCCTGAAGGACGTGGTCTGGTACGACAACCTGGCCATCTACCGCATGGACGAGGAGCAGGGCCTCCTGAACCCGGTGCTCGCCCGCGATCGCAACGCCGAGGCCGTCCTCGGCTTCCCGGTCCCGCGCGGCAAGGGGCTCACCTGGTGGACGGTCGAGCATCGCGAGCCGGTCCTCCTCAACGACGCGCTGGGCGACCCTCGGCTCATCCAGATCCCGAACACCCCGGTCGAGGAGGAGGCGATCATCATCGTGCCGCTCGTCAGCGGTGACGAGGTCATCGGCGCCATGAACATCAGCCGCACCGGCGGCGCAGAGGTTGCCTTCACCGATGCCGACTTCGAGCTGGTGCAGCTCTTCGCGGCGCAGGCGGCGATCGCCGTCACCAACGCGCGACTCTACGAGCAGCTTCGCGATCGAGCCGATGCGCAGCGCAGCCTCGCCGAGATCGCCGCCCAGATCACCGGCCTGCACGACCCACAGACCGTGCTCATGCGCGCCGTGACCGATGCGTCGCGCCTGCTGCGCGCCGATCGCGCCCAGATCAACCTGCTGGCCGAGGACGGGGGGCACCTCGACCGGCCCATCACGGCGGCGCCGGACGCGCCGTCCGCGGACGACGTCATCGTGCCGATCGGGTCGGGCATCGCGGGCATGGCCGCGGCCGAGCGCCGGGTGCGCTGGACCGGCGACTACCTCGGCGACGGGTCCTTCCCGCATGACGAGGGCGACACCCGGATCGAGGGCCAGGGGATCCACTCGATGATGTCGGCTCCGCTGCTCGGGCCCGATCGGCTCATCGGCACCATCACCGTCCAGTCGTCGGCGACGGACGCGTTCGGGCCGGACCAGGCCGAGCTGCTCGGCTTGCTGGCCGACCAGGCGGCCATCGCCATCACCAACGCGCGCCTCTACGCGGAGGTCGAGCAGTCGGAGCGGCGCTACCGGCACCTCGTCGACTACTCGCCCGACATCGTGTGGAGCGTCGACGCCGACGGTCGCTTCACCTTCCTCTCCGACTCGCTCGAGTCGCGCACCGGCTGGAAGCCGGAGCAGCTGCTCGGCAAGCCGTTCACGGTCCTGGCCGAGGCGAAGACGCTCGCCGCAGCCCAGGCCGCCTGGGAGCTGGTGCTGGCGAATCCGGCCGAGGAGCAGCGCGTCCGGCTGGACCTGCCCCTCGCCGACGGCCAGATATCGCAGGCCGAGGTGGCGATGACCGGCACCGTCGTCGACGGCCGCTTCGCCGGCGCTCACGGCTCTGTGCGCGACATCAGCGAGCGCGAGCGCCTCGAGGGCGACCTGCGCAGCCAGGCCGCCGAGCTGGCCGCCAGCGGTGAGCGGGCCCATCTCGCCCGCGAGCTGCACGACTCGGTGACGCAGGCGCTCTTCAGCATGGGCCTCACGCTCCGCACGCTCGAGCTCCTGCTCGAGACCGATCCCGCGGCGGCGGCGCCGAAGCTCGTCGAGCTGCGCGAGCTTCAGAAGGACGCGCTGGCCGAGATGCGCACGCTCATCTTCGAGCTTCGCCCATCCTCGCTCGAATCCGACGGCCTGGTGCAGGCGCTGCGCACCCACGCCACCGCCGTGCAGCGACGAACGGGGCTGGTGATCGTGGTCGATGCCGAGCCAATCGAACGCCTGGCACTCGTCGCCGAGGAGGCGCTCTACCGCATCGGCCAGGAGGCACTGCACAACGTGGTGAAGCACGCCAACGCGTCGAACGCCACAATCCGGATCGCGCGCGAGGGAGATCGGGTCCAGCTCTCGGTGACCGATGACGGGGACGGATTCGCTCCGGACGAGGTTCCGCGCGGCCATCTCGGCCTCATCGGCATGCGCCAGCGCGTGGATCTCGTGGGCGGGGAGCTGCGCGTCGAGAGCCGCCCCGGCAAGGGCACCAGGATCGAGGCGAGCGTCCCGGCCGACGAATCGGCCGAATGACGTAGCGGGCGCTGGTCCATCACGCCGATAGGCCCTCCGGGATGGAGAGCGTAGCCTTGAACGATGCCGCTCAGCCCGCGTCCCGCTCCGCCCTCGTCGCCGACGGTGGTGAT
>JBOGSW010000066.1:0-7123 GCA_050695815.1 Candidatus Limnocylindria bacterium
CGAGAATCGTGCCGAACACGATCATCATCCCCATCAACCCGCTCGCCAGGCCGACCTGCCGCGCCGGGACGAGGTCGGGCACGTAGCCCTGGAACGGGCCCTGGGCGAAGTTCGAGCTCAGCTGGAGAAGGAAGTACAGGGCGGCCAGCGCCAGGAACCCGTTCGAGGTGGCGAGCGCCGCCACGATCACCACGTCGAGCACCGTGCCGACAAGGATGTACGGCTTGCGTCGGCCCCAGCGGGTCATGGTGTAGTCGCTGATGACGCCGAGCGTCGGCTGGATGATGATTGGAGCAAGCAACCCGACCACGGCGATCACGGCTTGAAGTGTCCCGGCTGACGCGCGGTCGAGATCGAGCAGCCGCTGCGGGATGACGACGTTGTCGAGGCCACCCCAGATCGTGAGGATCCCGAGCCAGTAGATCGACAGGGTCAGCAGCTGAGACAGCGGCAGCTGTTGCCGAGGACGCTCGGGTGCCGTCTCGGTCATCGCTACATCCACTCGTGTTGAGCGAAATCTACGCTGGCACGCCAGGACTGCGGTTGGAATACGGACCACCGCTCGGACAGCTAGGCTCCGACCTCTATGTCAGTCGATCCGGCCGAGGGCCGGTTCATCGTCCTCGGCCACCCGGACCTGCGCCGCTACCTGTCGGCGCGGTTCATCGTCTCGCTCGCGACGCAGGTCCAGACCGTCGCGGTGGGATGGCAGGTCTTCACCGCCACCGGCGACCCGTTCGACCTCGGGCTGGTGGCGCTGTCGCAGTTCCTGCCCTTCATCATCCTCATTCTGCCGGCCGGCCATGTCGCTGACCGATATGACCGGCGCCGCGTCCAGCTCATCACCTATGCGCTGCTGGCCGTCTGCGCCGGCGCCCTCCTCTGGCTGTCGCTGAACGAGGTGACCGATACGGCGCCCGTCTTCGGCGTGATGGTGCTCTTCGGCGTGGCCCGCGCCTTCGAGCACCCGACCGGCCAGGCGCTTCTGCCGAACCTGGCGTCGATCGAGCTCTTTCCGCGCGCCGTCGCCGTCAACTCGTCGCTCGGCCACGTCGCCACGATCGCCGGGCCGGCGCTGGGCGGCGCGCTCGTGCTGTTCGGCGTGGCGGTCGCGTACGGGCTCGCCCTCCTGCTGCTCGTGATCGGCGTCGTGCTCGTGTCTCGACTGCGCGGCGGCGGACGCGCGGAGGTCTCGCGCGAGCCGGTTTCGTGGGGCTCCCTCCTGTCCGGGGTGACGTTCGTGCGCTCGCGGCCGATCGTGCTCGGATCGATCTCGCTCGACCTGTTCGCCGTGCTCTTCGGGGGCGCCGAGGCGCTGCTTCCATTCTATGCCGGCGAGATCCTGGACGTTGGGCCAGTCGGCCTGGGCGTCATGCGTGCCGCACCGGCCGTTGGCGCGGGATTGCTCGCGGCGGTCGTGGCGATGCGCCCCATCCGCCGCGACGTGGGCCGCTGGATGTTCGGCGGCGTATTGGCCTACGGCGTGGCGACGATCGTCTTCGGGGTGTCGACCAGTCTCGCCGTGAGCGTCGCCGCGCTGATCGTCATGGGCGCGGGCGATATGGTCAGCGTCTACATCCGCCATCTGCTCGTGCAGCTCGAGACGCCCGACGCCATCCGCGGCCGGGTGAGCGCGGTGAACTCGGTCTTCATCGGCGCATCCAACGAGCTCGGTGAGTTCGAGTCTGGCGTCACGGCGGCCTGGTGGGGGGTCGTGCCGGCGGTGGTGGTCGGTGGTGTGGCAACGCTCGCGGTGGCGGGCGCCTGGACGCGCATCTTCGGGGTCCTGTGGCGGCTCGATCGTTTCCCGGAGTCGCCCGGTGACCGCTGAGCCGGGCGCGGATTCTGATGGGCGCTAGAATCGGCGGGTGATCGACCCCATCGCATTCGAGATCGGTCCCATCCAGCTGCACTGGTACGGGATCATCATCGCGGGTGCCGTCCTCATCGCCGGGCTGCTCGGATCCCGCGTCGCCGCCTGGCTCAACGAGGATCCCGAGGATGGCTGGTCGATGCTTCTGGTTGTGATCGTGCTCGCCATCATCGGCGCGCGCATCTACCACGTGATCCACCTGTGGGACTTCTACAGCGCCAATCCGATCCTGATCCCGCAGATCTGGGAGGGTGGCATCGGCATCCCTGGGGGAGTGGCCGGGGGCGCGCTCGGCATCTTCCTCTACGCGCGCTCGAAGGGCCTCAACGCGGCGAGATGGATGGACGTCTTCGCCCCGGCACTGCTGCTTGGCCAGGCGATCGGGCGGCTCGGGAACTTCGTCAACCAGGAGCTCTACGGGCCGCCGATCTCGCAGTGCGGAACCGCGTTCCCGCCGTGCCTGCCGTGGGGCATCCAGATCGCCGCCGAGAACCGCGTGGCTCCATGGACGCCGGCCGAGTTCCCGGTGGAGACGACGACGTTCGTGCCCCTCTTCGCCTACGAGGCCGTGCTCAACCTCATCGGCATGGCCGTCATCCTGTTCGTCATTCGCCGATACGGCCCGCGCCTCCTCGCCGGGGACGCGGCCCTGATGTACTTCATGTGGTACGGCGGGGTGCGCACGCTGCTCGAGACGTACCGCGTCAACAACTGGACGATCCTCGGCGTGCCGACGGCGATGTGGGTCGGCATCATCGGCTTCATCGTGGCCGGTGCCTGGCTCATCTATCGCCATCGGCGCGGCTGGGGCTCGCCGATGATCCGACCGGCCGATGCCCCGAGCGCAGACCCACCCGCCCCCCAGCCGCACCCGGAGGCGTCCCCTGGCTGACCGGCCGGGCATCCTGCCCGACGTGACCGCGGCGATCGGCTCGACCCCCCTCGTGGCGCTCGATCGGCTCGCTGCCGGACTGCGCCCGCGGATCGTGGCGAAGCTGGAGCACATGAACCCCGGCGGCTCGGTGAAGGACCGGATCGCGACGCCGATGATCGAAGCCGCCGAGCGCGCGGGCCTGCTGAAGCCCGGCGGCGTCATCGTCGAGCCCACCTCCGGCAACACGGGCATCGGCCTGGCCCAGGTGGCCGCCGTGAAGGGCTATCGGTGCATCTTCGTCATGGCCGATAAGCAGTCGGAGGAGAAGCGCGCGCTGCTGCGCGCCTACGGCGCCGAGGTCGTGGTGTGCCCCTCGGATGTCGCGCCCGACGACGAGCGCTCCTACTACCGCGTTTCCGATCGGCTGGCACGCGAGACGCCCGGCGGCTGGAAGCCCGACCAGTACTCGAATCCGGCGAATCCCGACGCGCACTACGACGCGACCGGTCCTGAGATCTGGGAGGCGACCGATGGGCAGATCACGCACCTCGTGGTTGCGCTCGGCACCGGCGGGACCGTCACGGGGACAGGCCGCTACCTGAAGGAGTGCAACTCCGACGTGGTGATCGTCGGGGCCGATCCGGCCGGGTCGGTGTATTCGGGCGGCACGCCGCAGCCGTACCTGACCGAGGGGATCGGCGAGGACTTCTGGCCCGATACGTACGACACGAGCATCTGCGACGTCGTCATCCGCGTCACCGACCGCGACTCGATGCTCACGGCACGGGTCGCGACGGCGCGCGAGGGGATCCTGATGGGGGAATCCTGCGGGACCGCCATCTGGGCCGCGCTCCAGCACGCTCGCGAGCTGGACGATCCGGATGCGCTGTTCGTGGTGCTGCTGCCCGACTCGGGGCGCAACTACCTCGGCAAGCTCTACAACGACGACTGGCTGCGAGAGAGCGGGCTGCTGGGCGCCGACGAGCAGGTGGCCGAGTACGACTGGCGGGCGACGAGTCCCGAGGTCGTCCTACGCGGCGACGAGATTCCGCAGCCAGGCGGGTGAGCACCGCCGCCCAACGGCGCTAATCGAGAACGAACGAGCGTCTGAGGGGTGATGCGAGGCACGGACGCGCTCTCGTTCTCGAACGGCGCCGCCGAGCGGCGACCTCGGCGCATGAGCCATCACGCGGCGCCCGTCGTTCGCGGATAGCGCCGCTGAGCGGTGTGGGAGAGGCAGGGACCTGCCGGCCTTCAGGTGGAGGGAGCATCCGCGGAGTATGGTTAAGACCTTACGAGAACACCGAGCGCACACGAGGAGCGTCATGACGCACGTCGCAGAGCCGCCGGTCGCCGAGGGCAGCGACGCGACCGGGCAGGAGCGGGTCAACCACTGGATCAACGGGGCCCGCGTGGCGGGCTCGAGCGGACGACACGGATCGGTCTACAACCCGGCCACTGGCGAGGTCGCGCGGGAAGTGGACTTCGCATCGGTCGAAGATGTCGACGCGGCCGTCGCCGCCGCGCAGAAGGCCTTCCCCGCCTGGCGCGCCACTTCCATCAGCAAGCGGACCGAGATTCTCTTCCGCATTCGCAACCTGGTCGACCAGCACCGCGAGGAGATCGCCGCGCACCTGACCAGGGAGCATGGCAAGGTCCGGACCGATGCGCTGGGCGAGGTCGCACGCGGGCTCGAGAACATCGAGTTCGCGACAGGCATCCCGCACCTGCTCAAGGGTGGCTTCACCGAGCAGGCCTCGACCGGGATCGACGTCTACCAGATTCGCCAACCGCTGGGCGTGGTTGCCGGCATCACGCCGTTCAACTTCCCGGCCATGGTGCCGATGTGGATGTTCGCGAACGCCATCGCCTGCGGCAACACGTTCCTCCTGAAGCCGAGCGAGAAGGATCCGTCGGCATCGGTCTATCTCGGTGAGCTGATGAAGGAGGCGGGGCTGCCGGACGGCGTCTTCAACGTCGTGCACGGCGACAAGGTGGCGGTCGACCGCATCCTCGAGCACCCCGACATCGCCGCGGTCAGCTTCGTGGGGTCGACCCCGATCGCGCGTTACATCTACGAGACCGGGACGAAGAACGGCAAGCGCGTCCAGGCCCTGGGTGGTGCCAAGAACCACATGGTGGTCCTGCCCGACGCCGATATCGGCATGGCCGCCGATGCCGCCGTCTCCGCCGCCTACGGCTCCGCCGGCGAGCGCTGCATGGCGATCAGCGTGGTCGTGGCGGTGGGCGACGTGGCGGAACCGCTCGTCGAGGCGATCGAAGAGCGGCTGCCGAAGATCAAGATCGGTCCTGGCCACGAGGAGGGCTCCGAGATGGGGCCGCTCATCACGAAGGAGCACCGCGACAAGGTGGCCTCGTACCTGGACTCCGGCAAGCACCAGGGAGCGACGCTGCGCGTCGACGGGCGGCAGCATGTCCTCTTCAACGAGAGCAAGGGCTTCTTCCTGGGCGTCTCGCTGCTCGACAACGTCACGCCCGAGATGGAGTGCTACCGCAACGAGATCTTCGGACCGGTGCTCGAGATCGTGCGCGTGCCCGACTATCCATCGGCGCTGAAGATCGTGAACGACAACGAGTACGGCAACGGGACCGCCATCTTCACCCGCGACGGCGGCGCGGCGCGCCAGTACCAGTTCGACGTCAACGTCGGCATGGTCGGCCTGAACGTGCCGATCCCGGTCCCGGTCGCCTACTACAGCTTCGGCGGATGGAAGGCGTCGCTCTTCGGCGACATCCACATGTACGGGCCCGATGGGATCCAGTTCTACACGCGCGCCAAGGTGGTCACCGCGCGCTGGCCCGATCCGGGGACGTCATCCGTGGATCTGGGCTTCCCGCGCACGCGCTGACCCGCCCGAAGAGTGGAGTCGCTTGGAGCTGGCGGCCGCGCGCTCCTGGCAGGTTCCAACCATCGAGCGGTTGGCGGCAGGCCGAAGAGGTGCCAGGCGTTCACGGCCACCGCCCCCGATGCCGGACTTCACCCGATCAAGTGAACACTGCCCCCCAAGCTGGAAACGCGTCCTGCACCCGAGCGAAGTCCCCAGCGCTCGTGTTGTGGACACCGATCGCGACGGCTGAGGTGCTGCCGACGTAGATCGGTGAGCCGCTATCTCCAGGCTGCGTGCTGATGTTGTCGTGGTCTGCTCCGTAAACGATGCATCCACAATGGCTGCTCGTCCAGCTCTTGTAGCTATCGCGGATTGTCCCGCAATCGATCCCTAACGACATGCTGCGCGAGGAGCAGACGGCCTCCCCCTGTGACGGGTATCGCGACCCAGTGATGTTGTACGGGCCGGCATACACGTCATCGGAAGCGTGCGAGTCGCCCATCTGAATCCGTTGGAGGTCGATACCCCCATGAACATAGTAGCTAGCCTTCACATCCCCGACCTTGCAGCAGCCTTGGTGATACCACGCCAACGAACCGGTGTACCCACAGTGCCCCGCTGTCAGGAGTTGCTCGTCACCGTTCAGACTGATGTGGAAGCTCATTCCGCAGATGGAGCCATTGAGGCTGCCATGTCGAATTCGACTGCCAGCTTTCATTGGGCTATAGCAGTTATCCCTAGAGTTGCACACTTGGTCCACGCTCGGCGAAGCAGCTTCCACTGTCACTGGGACGCCAAGTCTTGTCGCCAAGTGGAGCGAAAGGGCGTTGGGGAGATCGGCGAGGGCGACGCCAATGCGCAGGCCGTTGGCTGCTGTATCTACCGAAACGGAGATAAGCGACGCCTCTGGCGCAAGATCGGGCCATCGTTCCCACACCGCTGATACCGCCCGTTCCAACTCGTCAAAGCTGTGTTCGACGAATCGAACTTGTAGCGTGCGAGGGCCTGGGCCCGCAAGCGCTAGGATCCGCTCGGCGAGCACAGAGTCATCATCTGCGACACGCACTGTCAGCGATCCGTTGGCGCGCTGATCCACGACGATACCAGCGAAGTTCGATGACCCGCCGACTACGGTCCGGACGGCAGCATGCATGGTGTTCGAGAACTCCATGCGTCCAGCGAGATCCAGCTCGTCGTCTTCGGCCGCAGTCATTGGAATTCCCCAGCGTTTGGTACCTACATCCGTCCCGTCGACCAGTAGCTGGCGCACGACGTCTGGGCTGGAGTCCAAATCCAAAGGCAGCCCGTTCGGCTGCCGCTGCTACGACCTCTGATTGGGAAACCGCTTCGCCGCTGACGGCAGGCGGCAACGCTCCGTTGAGGAGGATGACCAGAGTCGCCAATGTCGCTGAAGCAGGCCACATGCAAGGTGCCTCCTTGCGTCCCACGGTATCTTGAGGTTCTAGTGACTATGGTGAGTGGGCGAGCAGGAGTCAATCCTCGCGCGATGCCTGAGGCTAGCCACAT
>JBOGSW010000067.1:0-18021 GCA_050695815.1 Candidatus Limnocylindria bacterium
GGCATCATCGTCGCGATCATCGTGATTGCCGCGCTGGTGTACTTCCTCGTCCTCGCCCCCGGCGGGGACGGGAATGGCAACGGCGGCGACACGAACGGCGATGTCGATCCGCAGCCGAGTGGCTGGATGATCGAGTACTTCGCCTAGCGCGAGAGCCGCTTCACCAGGGGGGTGCACGCGGCGTCCGGATTCGCTCGGGCGCCGCGTTCTCGCGCTGCGGCATCGCTTTCTTGACACTCGCGAGCCGAGAGTGCTACCTTGCGCATTAGCACTCTCATCGGTTGAGTGCCAGCACCATCGGTCGCATCGGCCGCAAGGGCTGGACTCCCGGGAAGTGCAATTCATCCGGACCAGTTCGCACCGGTTGCGCACGCAAGGAGGCATCACGCACAGATGACCAGCACGGTCAGCGGCACGGCGACCCAGCTCAAGCCCCTGGGCAGCAATGTGATCGTCAAGCCGACCCCCCGCGAGGAGATGACCAAGAGTGGCATCGTCCTGCCCGACACCGCCAAGGAGCGCCCGCAGGAGGGCACGATCATGGCCGTCGGCACGGGTCGCACCCTTGACAAC
Source organism: Candidatus Limnocylindria bacterium (assembly GCA_050695815.1). GTDB lineage: Bacteria > Chloroflexota > Limnocylindria > QHBO01 > QHBO01 > JACDBZ01. The sequence goes on from JBOGSW010000067.1 coordinate 574, forward strand.
GGCTCACGCGAGGAGATCGAGGTCGCGGTCGGCCAGAAGGTGCTCTTCCAGAAGTACGCCGGCACCGAGTTCAAGCTCGATGACGACGAGCTCCTGATCCTGAAGCACGCCGACATCCTGGCGATCGTCGAGTAGCGACGAGCAATCCATCCAGCCGCCCTCGCGCGGCGACCCACTAGGAGGAAGAGAAAGAACCGTGGCGAAGCAGCTGCTGTTCGAGGAAGAGGCGCGTCGCTCGCTGAAGCGCGGCGTGGACAAGATGGCGGACGCCGTCAAGGTCACGCTCGGTCCCAAGGGCCGATACGCCCTCCTCGACAAGAAGTTCGGCGCACCGACGATCACCAACGACGGTGTCACCATTGCACGCGATATCGAGCTCGAGGACCCGTACGAGAACATGGGTGCTCAGCTGCTCGAGGAGGTCGCGACCAAGACGAACGACGTTGCCGGCGACGGCACCACGACCTCGATCGTCCTGGCCCAGGCCATCATCACCGAGGGCCTGAAGAACGTCACCGCCGGCGCGAGCCCGATGGGCCTGAAGCGCGGCATCTCCAAGGGCGTCGACGCGATCGTCGAGGAGATCAAGCGCCTGTCGAAGCCGGTCGAGACGACCGAGGACATCGCCCACATCGCCGCCATCAGCGCGCGCGACGGCGAGATCGGCGAGATGATCGCCCAGGTCATGGACAAGGTCGGCAAGGACGGCGTGGTCACCGTCGAGGAGAGCCAGGGGCTCAAGATGGAGACCGAGTACGTCGAGGGCATGCAGCTCGACCGTGGCTACCTCTCGGCCTACATGGTCACCTCGACCGATGGCGGGAAGATGGAGGCCACCCTCGACCAGCCGTTCGTGCTGGTCACCGACAAGAAGATCAGCGCGGTGGCCGACATCCTGCCCACGCTCGAGAAGACCGTCTCGACCGGCAAGCCGCTCCTGATCATCGCCGAGGACGTCGACGGTGAGGCGCTCGCCACGCTGGTGGTGAACAAGCTGAAGGGGACGATCAGCGTCCTGGCCGTCAAGGCTCCCGGCTTCGGCGATCGCCGCAAGGCCATGCTCGAGGACATCGCGACCCTGACCGGGGCGCGCGTCATCAGCGAAGAGGTCGGCCGCAAGCTCGACAGCGTGCAGCTCGAGGACCTCGGCCAGGCGCGTCGCGTGTCGGCCACCAAGGATGCGACCACGATCATCGAGGGCAAAGGCTCCGAGGAGTCGATCAAGGCCCGCATCGGCCAGATCAAGCTCCAGATCGAGGACACCACCTCCGACTTCGACCGCGAGAAGCTCCAGGAGCGCCTCGCCAAGCTGTCGGGTGGCGTCGCGGTGCTCAAGGTCGGCGCGGCCACCGAGGTCGAGCTGAAGGAGAAGAAGCACCGCATCGAGGACGCGCTCTCGGCCGCCCGCGCGGGCGTCGAGGAGGGCATGGTCGCCGGCGGTGGCTCGGTCCTGATCCACGCGCTCCCGGCGCTCGACAAGGTCGAGGTGCTCGGCGACGAGCTGATCGGCGTCAACATCCTGCGCCGTGCGCTCGAGGAGCCGCTGCGCCAGATCGCGATCAACGCCGGCCAGGAGGGCTCGGTCGTCGTGGAGGCGGTCCGCAAGCTCAAGCCAGGCAGCGGCTACGACGCCCAGAAGGGCGAGTACGGCGACCTGTTCGCGGGCGGGGTCATCGACCCGGCCAAGGTGACGCGCTCGGCGCTCGAAAACGCCGCCAGCGTGGCCGGCCTGCTCCTGACCACCGAGACGGTCATCACCGATCTTCCCGAGAAGGACAAGGCGCCGATGGGCATGCCGCCCGGCGGCGGCGGGATGGACTTCTAGCATGACGGGGGCTGCGCCCCCGCAGACCCCCGGTCATGTGAGGGCCCCGGCTTCGGTCGGGGCCCTCGTCACGTCTGCCGCCGGGCTACGTTGCGCGTTCAGGACGTCAGGTTGGCCGATACCTTCGCCCGGTGCAACGGCCGATACAGCCCCCCGCCTCACCCCCGCCGAGATTCACCCGGTGAAGGTATCGGCCAAGTTCCGGTTCAATCCGGCTCCTGGATGGCGACCTGCGTCGCCGGGCGAAGTGGACGGCCAGGTTCGGGCCTCGTCTGGGCCCTATTTGGGGCTCTCCTTCGCCGTTAGCTTCACCCGGTGCAACTGCCGAGATGGCCCCCGCCTCGCCCTCGCCCTCGCCGAGATTCACTCGGTGGAACGACCGGCGCGCGCGGCAACAGCTGGACCGCGGAACTCGTCAGTGCCGCGAGTTGCGCTCGATCTGCTGGATGCCCTGGTTGATGCGGAAGAAGAGCATCATCAGCTCCATGTACACCCTCCACACCAGATTGCCGAAGACGATGATCAGGATGCCGACCAAGGGTCCCGAGTTCGGGCCGCTGCTGAGCATCGCGAAGAGGCCGGCGATCGTGATGAGGATCGCGCCGAGGATGTAGATGCCCTGGACGAGGGCCGGCGTGATCAGGTATGTGAAGCTGAGGAAGTCTCCCAGCGAGAATCCGCCGGCCGGTTCCTGGGGCGGCTCGTAGGCGGTCGGGGGCGGTGCGGTGGTCATCGGTCCAGTTCCTCCTGTTCGTCGGGTTCCGACCAGTCTAGGCGGCGCATTTTGTCGAGCCAGGACCGCATCGGTTCGTCGTAGGGTTCGAGCGGGCGCCGCCGGCGCGCCCCCCGACAGACGGAGATGAAACCGATGCGCACCGTGCTCATGAACTGGGTCGACCCCGACGACGCGGCCGCGTACGAGCGGCTCTCGACAGAGGAGCAGCAGGCCGACATCCAGCGCCACATCGAGTGGTTCCGGAGGCACAGCGACCATGTCGTCAGGGGCGAGGAGCTCGACTATCCGCGGAACGTGAAGACGCTCCGCCCTGGACGCCAGGGAGAGGGCGTGGTGATCACCGACGGTCCGTACGTCGAGACGAAGGAGATCCTCGGCGGGTTCGTGGTCCTCGAGACCGACACGATGGATGAGGCGCTGGCGATCGCCTCGGAATGGCCGTCCCTGACCAGCCAGCCAAACGCCACGGTCCACCTGCAGCCGGTCTTCGTGCGCGATTAGGGCCAGGCTGGCCGAGGCTGGCATCTGGCGTGCATGGGGTGATGCATGGAAGTCGCAATTGCCCTCATCTTGCTGGTGGTCGGACTCGGTCTCGAACGCGGTCGTCGCGCCGAGGTGCGCGCACGGATCGAACGCGAGCGCTGACGCCCTCCGGGCACGGCCCGCGCGGGAGAGATCGCCACTAGAATCGAGGCGATGTCCCCCGACCCCGTCACGCCCACGCCGCAGCGTCCGCGGCTCTCTCCGCAGGAGATCCTCGATCGCCTGAACCCGCCACAGCGCGAGGCGGTTTCGCACGTTTCGGGGCCGCTCCTCATCCTCGCCGGCGCCGGGAGCGGGAAGACGCGCGTGCTGGCGCATCGCGTGGCGTATCTCATCGCCAGCGGCGTGAAGCCGTGGCAAATCGTGGCGGTCACGTTCACGAACAAGGCGGCCGGCGAGATGCGCGAGCGGATCGCCGGGCTCATCGGCGAGGAGAGCGCCCGAGAGGCGACGATCGGCACCTTCCACGCCATCTGCGCGCGCATCCTGCGTCGCGACGGCGACGCCATCGGTCTGACGCGGAGCTTCACCATCTACGACCGCGCCGACCAGGTGGCGCTGGTGAAGTCCGTCCTCAGGCGCCTGGACCTCGACGAGAAGCGCTTCAGCCCGAACGGCATGCTGGCCTGGATCGGTCAGCGCAAGGACGAGCTGGCCGATGTCGCCACCGCAACGCGGCAGGCGGCGAACTACTACGACGAGACCGCGGCGCGCGTGTACGAGGCCTACCAGCGCCAACTGGGCGAGGACGACGCGGTCGACTTCGACGACCTGCTCATGCGCGTCGTCTTCCTCTTCGAGCAGCATCCCGACGTGCTGGCGAAGTACCAGGGCCGCTGGCAGCAGATCAACGTCGACGAGTACCAGGACACGAACCGCGCCCAGTACCTCATCTGCCGCCACCTGGCAGCGAAGCACCGCAACCTGGCCGTGGTCGGCGACGACGACCAGAGCATCTACTCATGGCGCGGCGCGGACCTGCGCAACATCCTCGACTTCGAGACGGACAACCCCGACGCGAAGGTCGTGAAGCTCGAGCAGAACTACCGATCGACCCAGACGATCCTGGACGCGGCGCACGCGGTCGTCAGCCGCAACGTCGGGCGCAAGGACAAGAAGCTCTGGACCGATCGCGGAACCGGCGCGCAGATTAGCCTGTTCGACGCCTACAACGAGTACGAGGAGGCCGAGTTCGTCGCGCGCCAGGTCGAGAAGCTCGTCGGGGGCGGCGGCCGCGGGTCGATGAGCCGCCTCCTCACCAGCAGGGCCGATGACGAGGAGGGCAGCCTCCGCTATGGCGACATCGCCATCACCTACCGCATCAACGCCCAGAGCCGCGTGATCGAGGAGTCGCTCATGCGCTTCGGGATCCCGTACCAGCTCGTGGGCGGCACCCGTTTCTACGAGCGGCGCGAGGTGAAGGACACGCTCGCCTACATGCGCCTGGCGCGCAACCCCGGCGACCGCGTGGCGCTGGAGCGGATCATCAACGTCCCGGCGCGCGGCATCGGCGCCAAGACGCTCGAGGAGCTGCGCGCCGCGGCCGAGCGTCGCGGGATCGGCCTGTGGCAGGCGGTCGAGGGAGCGGGGGAGAACCCGAACCTGGCGCCACGGGCCCGCACCCAGCTGGGCATCTTCGCGGAGCTCATGCGGGACCTGATGGCGATGGTGCCCAACGAGCCGCCCTCCGCCATCTTCGACGCGGCCACCGAGCGATCCGGCCTGCGCGAGGCGCTCAACGACGGCACGGACCAGGGCGAGGAGCGCTGGACGAACGTCACCGAGCTGCGCGCCCATGCCGCCGAGTTCGACGAGATCGCCGCACCCGAGGGGCTCGCCCGCTTCCTGGAGGAGGTCGCGCTGGTGAGCGACCAGGACGAGCTCGACGAGGCACCGGACCGCGTGACCCTCATCACCCTGCACGCGGCGAAGGGGCTCGAGTTCCCGGTCGTGTTCATCGTCGGGCTGGAGGAGGGGCTGCTGCCGCACCGCCGCGCCCTCGAGGACGAGCGCGAGCTCGAGGAGGAGCGCCGCCTGGCGTACGTGGGCATGACCCGGGCCAAGGACCGGCTCTACCTGCTGCACGCGCACCACCGCTCGACGTACGGCATCGGCGCGCAGTCGGAGGCGTCACGCTTCCTGGCGGAGCTGCCGGAGGACCTGCTCGCCGCCGAGCGTTCGGCGGCCCCGTTCCGCCGGGGTGGTGGCGAGTGGCCGCGTGGCACGGACGACGACAGCAGCTGGCTGCCGGGCGGCTACCGCTCACCGACGCGCCGCGTGCGCGAGCACCTGCGACCGGTCTCGCTGCCCGACATGAGCGCCGCCCCGTCGCCGCGACCGGTCGGCCGGGAGCTCGACGCCGCACGCCAGCGCGTGGCCGCGGCCACCTACGACGGCGCGGCCTCGGTCGACCTCGGCAGCGGCACGTTCTCCGCCCCCGGTGCCGGCGATGCGCTCGGCGCCGAAGAGGAACCGGCCTGGAAGGCCGGCGACCGGGTGACGCATCGGCGCTTCGGTGACGGGATCGTGGTCAGCAGCCGCATCGTCAAGGGCGACGAGGAGGTGACCGTCGCCTTCGTCGGCGAGGGCGTGAAGCGACTCATCGCCGCCTATGCGGGCCTCGAGCGGGCATAGCGGATGGATGAGCCGATGTCGGCGGAGCGCCTGGTTGACGAGCTGACAACGGCCCGCGACGACCTGCTCTCAGCGCTGGCGGCCGTCAAGCCCGACTCGATGACCACGCGGGGCCTCGTCGGCGACTGGAGCGCTCGCGATCTCATCGCGCACGTGGGCTACTGGGCCGGTCGAGCGGTCGAGATCATTCACGCCGTCGAGCAGGGACGGAGCAACGAGGTAGGCGTGGGCCAGCCGCCAGTCGACGAGGTGAACGAGACCGTGCTGCGCGTGGCGCGCACGACGCCGTTGGCGACCGTCCGCCGGCGCGAGGCCGCATCGGTCAAGGCGCTGATCGAGCGGCTTCGAAGTCTCGATCCGGCGCTGCTGGCCGAGCGGCTGCCCGACGGCGACACGGTCGAAGAGGGCGTGCGCGACGATGGGCCTGCGCATTATCGCGAGCACGCCGAAGAGCTCCGTCGCACGCTCGCCGAGGCGCTGCGTGGCTGATGAGGCGCCGCGTGGCCGATGAGGCGCCGCGTGGCCGATGAGGCGCCGCGTGGCTGACGACCGCCTGACGGCGCTGCTTGCCGAGCTGGACGCGGCGCGCGGTGCATTCCTTGCGGCGCTGGCGGACGTCGACGCCGAGCTCGTCACGGTTCCGGGCGTCATGGAGGATTGGAGCGTCCGCGACCTCGTCGTGCACGTCGCCGCCTGGGCCGAGCACGGGACCGATGCACTGGCGCTCGCGATCGCCGGACGCGGGGACGAGTTCGCCTACTCCGGCGACCAGACCGATGCCATGAACGTCGAGTTCCTCGCCCAGGGGCGCGAGACATCGCCGCGGGATGCGCTCAAGCGCGAGGAGAGGGCCTTCGCGGCGTTCCGGGAGCGAATCGGATCGCTCGACACGTCAGCGCTGACGCATCGGCTCGGAAACGGGGACACCGCCGAGGAGGTGATCCTCTACGACGGCGCTCACCACTACGCCGAGCACACCGCCCACCTGCGTGCCTGGTTCGGAGCCGATGACGACGAGATCGGGTGAGATCAGGGCCGATCGAGCTCCGGCAGGGCGGCTGACCTCCAGGCGGCGCCCTGCACCGGCCGCTGAGCGGCGCTATGCGTGAACGGAGTCGGCCAGAGGCTAGAATCGCAGCCCTTCTTCATTCGACGCGCCGCTGAGCGGCGCAGAGCGTGAACGAGGGAGCCGTCGCCCCTAACCCACCGCGCTTGTTCACCGATAGCGCCGCTCAGCGGCGCTGGGGACCGCGGCCATCGTGTCCGAATCCGGCGCGACGTCAGGCCCTCTTGGCTGATGAGGGCGTGATGCGCGAGTTCCCGTCAGCCACTCACCGGAGGACTGATAGCGCCAGATCGGGATGCGAATCGGCTGCATTTGACCGTGAGAGTCGCCGATTTCTATGCCGGGGAGCACGAGTTGCACAGCGAATGCGCGCCGCATCGACGCGAAGAGTCCCTGGGTGCATATACAGGTAGGAAAGCGGCCACAAACGGCGGCCGCCAGCCTCGAGTTCACCGGGTGAGGTGACGCTCATGCCTACGGCGAGCAGGCGCGCTCTCCTTCGCCGATAGCGCCGCTGAGCGGCGCCGCCCGCAAACATCCGTAGAATCGAGCCGATGACTGCATCCGATCCCGCCGCCAGGTCGGCCGAGCTCAGGACCAGCCTCAACGAGGCCAACCATCGCTACCACGTGCTCGACGCGCCAACGATCAGCGACCGCGAATACGACCTCCTGTTCAAGGAGCTGACCGAGCTCGAGGCGGAGCATCCGGAGCTCGTCGCCGAGGACTCGCCCACCCAGCGGGTCGGCGCGCCGGTCGAAGGCGGGTTCCCATCGGTCCGCCACGACGTCCCGATGCTCTCGCTGGGCAACGTCTTCGGCGCCGACGAGCTGCGCGAGTTCGACACTCGCGTCCGCCGCGGCCTGGGTCGCGGCCCGGATGATTCGCCGGTCGTCTACGTGTGCGAGCTGAAGATCGACGGCCTCGCCATCAGCCTGCGCTACGAGGGCCGGACCTTCGTCCGTGGCGTCACCCGTGGGGACGGGACCACCGGCGAGGACGTCACCCCCAACCTCCGGACGGTTCGCGCAATCCCGCTGCGGCTCCACGAGGACCCGCCGGGAGATCGGCTCGAGGTCCGCGGCGAGGTCTACATGCCCCGCGGCGCCTTCGCCGAGCTCAATGAACGGCTCGAGGCCGAGGGCAAGCCGCTCTACGCCAACGCGCGCAACACGACCGCGGGCACGGTGCGCCAGAAGGACCCGAAGGTCACCGCCGGCCGGCACCTGAGCCTGTGGACCTACCAACTTGTCGGCGCGCACGGCCTCGACAGCCACTCGGAGTCGCTCGCCCTGCTCGAGCGGCTCGGATTCCCGGTGAACCCGCACATCCGCCGCGTGGATGGCATCGACGACGTCATCGCCTACACCGATGAATGGGCCGACAAGCGCAAGGACCTCGACTACGAGACCGATGGGATCGTCATCAAGGTCGACTCTCTGGCCGAGCAGCAGCAGCTCGGCTTCGTGTCACGCGCGCCGCGCTGGGCGACCGCCTACAAGTTCCCGGCCGAGCAGGTCACCACGAAGCTGGAGGAGATCGAGGTCTACGTCGGCCGCACCGGCGCCATGACCCCGGTGGCGCACGTCACGCCGGTGCTGGTGGGCGGCACCACCGTGCGCAACGCCACGCTGCACAACATCGACGAGATCCGGCGCAAGGACCTGCGTGTCGGCGACACGGTCGTGCTGCAGCGCGCCGGCGACGTGATCCCCGAGGTGGTGAGCGCCGTCGTCGACGCGCGGGACGGGTCCGAGACGGTCTGGGAGATGCCCACCACGTGCCCGGTGTGCGGCACGGAGGCGCTGCGGGACGAGGGCGAGGTCGTCACGCGCTGCCCGAACCCGTACTGCCCGGCGCAGCGCATCGGCGGCCTGCTGCACTTCAGCGGCCGTGGCGGGCTCGACGTGGACGGGCTCGGCTACAAGATCATGCTGCAGCTGGCGGAGCGCGAGCTGGTGAAGGAACCGGCAGACATCTTTCGCCTCGATGTCGAGACGCTGGAGGGCCTGGATCGGCTCGGCCGCAAGAGCGCCGAGAACCTGCACGCCTCCATCCAGGCCGCGCGCCAGCGCCCGTTGAGCCGGATCCTCAACGCGCTGGGCATCCGCCACGTGGGCGGGCAGACCGCCACCGACCTGGCCGCCTGGCTGGCACGCGAGCTCCGGCGTGGCGAAGGAGAGACCGATGCGGACTGGACCCGCCGTGCCGCCGATCGGCTGCGTGGCGCATCGGTCGAGGAGCTGACGGCGGTGTACGGCATCGGCAAGGTCGTGGCCGAGGGGATCGCGCGATTCTTCGACGACGCGCACACGCGGGACACCCTGCATCGCCTCATCGAGGCCGGGGTGAGCGCCGAGGCGCCGGCGCCGGGGGCGTCGGCCGAGCCGGTCGAGGGTCCGCTGAGCGGCAAGACGCTGGTCGTGACCGGGTCCCTGCCGACCCTCAGTCGGTCGGAGGCGGAGGACGCCATTCGGGCCGCCGGGGGCCATGCGGCGTCATCGGTCTCTGCGAAGACGGACTATCTCGTGGCCGGCGACAAGGCCGGCAGCAAGCTCGCGAAGGCGGAGTCACTCGGCGTGCCCGTCCTGGACGAGGACGGATTCAGACACCTGCTCGAGGAACGGTCATGACCGATGCCATCCGCACCGCCATCCACGACGCCAGCGCCTACCTGACCGAGCACCCGGACGAGGCTCGCTACACCGACTCGACTGCGGTCGCGCGCGTGGTCGAAGGCCTGCGGGTCCGTGTCGACGGGCCGAACGGCGAGCAGCTGGAGACCGACATGCCGGCCGCCGTGGGCGGCAGCGCCTCCAGGCCCAGCCCGGGCTGGTTCCTGCGCGCCGCCATCGCGGGATGCGTCGCGTCCCTCGCGACGATGCGCGCGGCGCAGCTGGGCATGGCGGATTTCACCTGCGAGGTCGAGGTCGACTCCGAGTCCGACGATCGTGGCATCCTCGGCCTCGACCCATCGGTCCCCGGCGGCCCGCTGTCGATGCGGATCCAGCTTCGGATTGCCGCCGACGGGGCGGGCCTCGAGGAGCTCGAGCAGCTCGCCGTGTGGGCCGTCGACCACTGCCCCGTCTCCGACGCGGTGAAGCGGCCGGTCCCGGTTCACGTCGAGGTCCGCTCGCTCCCATGACGCCGGTCAGGGTCCGTGACGCGCGACCCGGGGATGCGGCCGCCATCGAGCGCGTGGCGCGTGCCAGCTGGACCGATACGTACCGCGACATCTTCGAGCCGGCATACATCGAGGAATTCCTGGCGCGTGCCTACGCGCCGGCCGACCTGGCGCGGTCCGCCGAGCGCGCAGCGGCGATGCCGAACGCCCACTTCCTGGTGGCGGAGCGCGGTGGCGCCGTCGTCGCGTTCCTCCAGTTCGGCGACGGCCCGCGAGGGCCCGAGCTGTTTCGCATGTATGCCGATCCGGGGCACTACGGAACCGGCGTGGGCCTCGCCCTGCTGGAGGAGCTCCATCGGCGCATGGTCGGGATCGTCGACGGCTACGTGCTCGACGTCCACGCTCAGAACGAGCGGGGCCGGGCGTTCTACGATCGGAACGGGTTCGTGGTCGTCGGGGAGGCCGCATCGCCGGACTGCCACCTGACGCTGCGCCGTTCGCTGGATTCGCCCCTCATCGACGGCCGCCGGCCATGAGCGTCGCCTCCGGTCGGCCGCGCAGCCTGGCCATGGCCACGATCCCCACCATCGGACCGAGCGCGAGGAGCCCGAAGGCGATCGTCCACGATGAGCTGTCGGCCGGGTCGAGCAGGAGGCCGACGGCCACGATCGTGACGCCGGTGAGCAGAAACCCGGCGGCGGTCTGCAGTGCGAGCGCCGACCCCGCCGTCCCGGGCGGTGCGAGCTCGCTCACGGCGGTCGAGAACTGTGCCGAATCGGCGACGACCGTGATGCCCCAGATCACGACGATCACCAGCACCAGCGCCGTCGGTCCGCCGAACACCAGCCCGGCGAGCACGGCGCTCGTCCCGGACATGGCCATCGCGGCGATCGTCAGCGTCGTGCGGCCCAGCCGATCCGCCAGCGCCCCGGCGGCCACGCAGCCGATCGCACCCGCAGCCACGACCAGGAACACAACGCCCGACGCGCCCTGTGCCGAGACGTCGCCGCTGAGCGCCAGGCTGGCGGCCACGAAGGCGGGGACCCAGGTCCACATCGCGTAGAGCTCCCACATGTGACCGAGATAGCCGAGGTTCGCCAGACGAACCGATGGGTCGTCGAGCGCTTGGCGCGCCATACGCAGACTGAGCCGGGCAGCGGGGACGCTGAGCGGACCCTCCCGGACGCCGCGCCACGCCAGCAGGGCAGCCACCAGGCACGACACGCTGGCGCTGAGCACGACGAGGCGCCAGTCGAGACCGGCAATCCCGCCGATGGCCCGGAGCAGATGCGGCAACGCCGACCCGAAGGTGATGGCGCCGATGAGGACGCCGAGGGCGAGACCGCGCTCAGTCCGGAACCAACCGGCGAGCACCTTCATCGCCACCGGGTACACGGCAGCGATGCCGGCTCCGCTCAAGGCGCGCAGCGGGAGCGCCGTGGCGAGGTCGGTGGCCAGCAGCGCGAAGCCCGCGTTGGCCGCCCCGGCGATCAGTGCGCCGCCCGCGATCAGCCGATGCGGAGCCACGACGTCGGCCGCGCCGCTGAACGCCAGAGCCAGTGCTCCGGCGGCGAACCCGAGCTGGACGGCCACGGTGAGAAGTGCGGTCTCGAGCGAGGAGATCTCCCAATCGGCCGCGATGAGCGGGGCGACGGCGGCGGCGCTGAACCACGGCACGAGGGCGAGGAGCAGGCAGCCGGCCAGGATCGCGAGCTGGCGCCATCGTCCCTGCGGATCGGCCGGGACCACTGGCGCCACTCAGCCGCCCTCGGCCAGGAACGACTCGACGAGGTCGTCGTAGCCGCGGAACGAGCTGCGCACGGTGTGGCCGCACTCCGGATCGGTGATGAGGTGGGCACCCTGAATGCGCTCCGCCACGAGCTGCGTCGCGGCGAGCGGCACGACCTGGTCCTGCTCCCCGGCGAGCACGAGGGTCGGGACGTCGATCTCGCCGAGCCGATCCGTGACGAACGAGCTACGGTCGAGGGTCGCCCGAAGCTCACCGATGAACCGCTCAGGCGTCGCCGGGCGCGGCTGCAGCCGGGCCGCCGCGCCGAACGAGCCGGCCTCGGGCTCGGAGGCCGCCTTCATCAGCTGCGCCATGTCCGCAAAGAACGTGCCCCACTCGCCGGCCTCGCCCATCTCGATCCATCGGCGCATGCGCTCGGCCATCGGTGAGCCGTCGGGGGTCTCGGAGGCGACGGCTGCCAGCGCGAGCCGCTCGACCAGCTCCGGATGATCGACCGTGAGCCACAGCGAGATGCGTGCGCCACCCGACTCCGCCTCGATCGCCACCGGTCCCAGGCCGAGCGCGCCGAGCGCGCCGGCCACGGCATCGGCCATCACCCGCGGGTGCATGATCCGCTCGGCGTCGGATGGGTTGTCGGGGATGGGCCGCCCAAGGACCGTGACCCCACGCGCCGCCGCGCGTCCCTCCCATCGGCGCTGGAGCAGCTGCTCGGTGCCGGCCAACAGGCGCATGCCGGTCTCGACGCCGCCGAGGACGAGCAGCGGCGTGCCGCCTCCGCCGTCCAGGGTGAACGCCTCGATGCGGCCGTCACGAATCGGGATGCTCTCGGTCGCCATCGGCTGCAATGCTGACAGATGGCGGCAGGCGCTACCATCGGCTCATGGCATCCATCAGCCGCGAGGACGTCGAACACGTCGCCCACCTCGCCCGTCTGCACCTGACCGATGACGAGGTCGATCTCATGCAGACGCAGCTCTCGAACATCCTCGAGGCGATCGAGACCCTGCGCGACGTCGACACCTCGCACGTCGGACCCACCGCCAGCGTGATCGCGCTCGAGAACGTCATGCGCGAGGACGCCGCCCGCCCGGGCCTCTCACGCGAGGCGGCGCTGGCCAACGCGCCACTGCGCGAGGACCCGTTCTTGCGCGTGCCGACCGTCCTCGAAGAAGGCCGATGAGCGACCTGCCCCTCGCCGACCGCACGATTACGCAGGTCGCCGCAGCCCTCCGCGACGGCGAGACGAGCTCGCGTGAGCTGACCGATGCATGCCTGGCGCGCATCGAGCGCGACGCCGAACGCCTGAACACGTTCCTGGCAGTCGATGCGGACGCCGCCCGACGGGCGGCCGACGAGGCCGATGCCGTCCTGGCGCGCGGCGAGGGCGCCGATCGGCCCCTGCTCGGCATCCCGTACGCGCTGAAGGACATCTTCGTCACCCGCGCGTTGGACGACGAAGGGCGCGACCTGCCAGGCGGGCTGCCGACCACGGCCGGCTCGCTGATCCTGGAGGGGTATCGGTCCCCGTATGCCTCGTCCGCGCAGGAGCGCCTGACCGATGCCGGCGCGATCCTGCTGGGCAAGACGAACTGCGACGAGTTCGCCATGGGCTCGTCGAACGAGAACTCAGCCTATGGCCCGGTCCACAACCCGTGGGACGAGTCGACGGTGCCGGGTGGCTCGTCGGGCGGGTCGGCGGCGGCGGTCGCCAGCGGCCAGTCCTTCTTCGCCCTGGGGACCGATACGGGCGGCTCGATCCGCCAGCCCGCCTCGCTCACCGGGAGCGTCGGCCTCAAGCCGACCTACGGGCGCGTGAGCCGCTACGGGATGATCGCCTTCGCCTCGAGCCTAGACCAGGGCGGCCCGTTCACACGGTCCGTGGCCGACTCGGCGCTCGTGCTCGGCGCGATCGCCGGCCATGATCCACGCGACTCGACCAGCGTCGATGCCTCCGTGCCGGACTATGCAGCCGCGCTGACCGGCGACGTGAAGGGACTGCGCCTCGGCGTGCCGCGCGAGTACTTCGTCGCCGGGATGGAGCCCGGCGTCGAGACGGCGGTCCGCGCCGCCATCGAGACCTTGCACGACCTCGGCGCCGAGATCGTCGAGGTCAGCCTTCCATCCACGGATCGCGGCCTTGCCACGTACTACATCATCGCTCCGGCCGAGGCCAGCGCGAACCTGGCGCGCTTCGACGGCGTGCGCTACGGGTTGAGCGCCGGCGTCGATGAGCTGTGGGAAAACTACGACCGCACCCGCGGCTCGGGCTTCGGGCCCGAGGTGAAGCGTCGGATCATGCTCGGCACCTACGCGCTGTCGGCGGGCTACTACGACGCCTACTACGTGAAGGCGCAGCAGGTCCGCACGCTCATCAAGGACGAGTTCGACGAAGTGCTCTCCACGGTCGACGCCATCCTCGCCCCGACATCGCCCAACGTCGCGTTCAAGATCGGCGCGAAGGCGGACGATCCGTTGGCCATGTACCTGAACGACGCGTGCACCCTGCCGGTCAACATCGCCGGCCTGCCGGGCGTATCGGTCCCTTGCGGGCTCGCGGACGGCCTGCCGGTCGGTCTCCAGGTCATCGGCCGCGCCTTCGACGAGGCCACCATCCTGCGTGTCGCCGATGCCTACGAGCGCGCCGCCGGCTGTGCCGATCTTCGTCCGCCGACATCGTTGGAGGCCGGCGCTGCGGCCACCTGAGAGGTTCTCGGCCCATTAACAGGACATATGCTCACCAATTGTGGCCTTACGCATCTGTCCACCTGCCGATGGATGACAGATGCTCACCACACGGCACCGATGTCACCCCACACGGGCGGATGTGGGCTGATCCGGGCCGATGAAGCCCTACTCGCCTGCGTAACGCCCACCAAGTGAGCATATGGCGGGTGATCGGCGCGTAGACTCCGCTCGATGCCTGAGATCAGTCATGTCCGCATCGCCGTGCCCGAGCAGGGAGACCTGAATCGGGTCCTGCGCGAGGGCGGCACGACGATGTTCCCGCAGTGGCTCTACGCCGAGCCCGGCGACGAGCCGCGCATCCTGTGGTGGGGCGTCCGCTCGGCAGCAGTGCAGATGCTCGACGTGCCGGCCGCGGACGATCCGCGGTTCGGGCTCTTCCCGAGGCCGATCGACGACTGGACCGAGGCGCCGCGCGGGCTCGTGCTGGCGACGGTGGACGCGGAGCGAGCGGCCGACGATCTCGCGCCCGCGCTCGGTGACGGCTGGCACGACGCGGGCGAGGACGTGGTGCTGGGGGCACGGTGCCGGATTCTGACGCTGGATCGCAGCGATCTGGTCCTGGCGGAGCCGACGACCGAGGGATACGCCGCGGCCTGCCTCACCCGCTTCGGCGAAGGACCGATCGCCCTGGCACTGGACGGAACGACCGCCGCGGGGCGCACGGCCAGCACGAACCCGATCAGCCACGGCCCGGCCACCTACGTTCGACTGGGCCCGGGCACGGCGCCCACGCTCATCTTCCTGCCCGCGAGCTGACCGATGACGCACGAGGCCGAGGTCGAGGCCTGGCGTCGAGAGCGCTACGCGGCGCTGCGCCGCGACATCGGCTGGCTGACGCTGGCCGGCCTCGGCTGGCTGAAGCCGGGCGTCAATCGTGTCGGCGCCGATGCCCGCAACGACGTGATCCTTCCATCGGGGCCGGCCCTGGCGGGCGTCGTCACGATCAGCGATGGCGTCGCGACGGTTGACGGGCAGTTCGTACACCGGGATGGCCCGGTGGACGGCCTGCGCCTGGTGACCGACCACGATGGCGAGCCGACGATGCTCGAGCTCGGATCCCTCCGCATGTGCGTGATCGAGCGGGGCGGCCGGCTGGCGCTGCGCACGTGGGATCTCGAGTCGAGCGCGCGGGCTCAGTTCGACGGCATCGAGCACTGGCCGGTCGACCCTGCCTGGCGTCTCGCCGGTCGCTTCGAGCCGGTCGCCGATCGGATCCTGCCGGTGCCCGACGTCCTCGGGATGGTCGAGGATGAGCCATCGCCCGGCGACGTCGTGTTCGAGGCCGATGGCGTGACGCATCGGCTCCAGGCGCTCATCGGCGGCGACGGCGGCGAGCTGTGGCTCGTGTTCGGCGACCTCACCAATGGCGACGCCTCGTACGGGGGCGGCCGCTTCCTGTACACCGGCGCGCCGGACGCCGATGGCGGCGTGGTAGTCGATTTCAATCGCGCCTACAACCCACCGTGCGTCTTCAGCCCATACGCGACCTGTCCGCTGCCCTGGCCGGCGAACCGTCTTCCGCTCCACATTCCGGCGGGAGAGCGCGGCTTCAGCGGCCCCTGAACCCGCGCCGAGCCGAATGGCCCACGCGCCGAGGATGATGGTACGGCTGTGCCGGCCACGGGCGGGGAGGGACACTCGTGGCACCCACCACCACGCGTCTTCGCGCCCGGAGTGCCTCGCCCCGACATGACCGTCACCTCCGATCCGTCCGCAGCCCATCCCGGCGAGCCAGTCTGGCCGGAAGAGCCTCCGGCGCCACCGATTCCACCCGCCGCTCTCCCGACGATCGCTGAGCCTCCGGGCATCGACGGCGCGCAGGCGGGACTCCCGATCGGCCGGCTGCATCACGTCGATCCCGTGGAGCTGTGGCGGTCCGCCGCGCTGGCCAGCTGGCTGGGAGAGAACCTCGACGAGATCGGTCGGCTGATCGGCGTCGCGCTCTCCGCGGCACCTGTCGGCGCGGCATCGCCGGGGACGGTCGTCGCCACCGATCCCGATGGCGCCCAGGCGCGGGTGGTCGTCGAGCTCGGCCCGAGCAGCGACGAGACCTTCGGGGTCCTCATGCGCCAGCTCGTCGCCAGCGGCGCGAAGACGGCCGTGTGGGTCTGCTCCCGGGCACAGGACGAGCACCTGACCAGCGTCGAATGGTTGAACCGCGAGATCTCGGGCCGGCTCCACGTCGTGGTCGTCGAGGCGGTGCGCATCGACGACTCCGTGCCGGCGCCAATCTTCCGCCTCGCGCTGCGCTCCGAGGATGGTAAGCCGGCAGTAAGCGGGAGCTGATCGGCGTCGTGTAGGCTGGGGCGAGCGTTCAAGCCTCTTGAACACGCCGCGGAGGAGGCTGCCCGAAATCGCTAGACTGACCGCCAGATGAGCAGCCAGCCCGCCACGCGCCGCAGTCCGGCCGACTTCCTCAACGACCGGGTCCGCGAGATCCCGCCCTCGGGCATCCGCCGCTTCTTCGACATGCTCGCCGAGATGAAGGACGTCATCAGCCTCACCATCGGCGAACCGGACTTCACCACTCCCGAGCCGATCACCCGCGCGGCCATCGAGAGCCTGGAGGCGGGCGAGACGCACTACACGGCCAACGGCGGCATGATCGAGCTGCGCGAGCTGATCGCGGCGAGCCTGGCGGACCGCTACGGAGTCGAGTACGACCCGCGCACCGAGCTGATCATCACCGTCGGAGCCTCCGAGGGCGTGGACGCCTCCCTGCGCGCAACGATCAACGCCGGCGACGAGGTGATCTACCACGAGCCCTGCTTCGTCGCGTACGCGCCGTGCATCCAGCTGGCCGGCGGCACCGCTGTCGCGGTGAGGACGACCGACGCGACCGACTTCCGGGTGACCGCAGGCATGATCGAGGCGGCCATCACGCCGCGCACCAAGGCGATCTTCCTCGGCTATCCGAACAACCCGACCGGCGCCGTCCTCGAGGAGTCTGACCTCGAGGCCATCGCCCGCGTCGCCGAGGAGCACGACCTTCTCGTGTACAGCGACGAGATCTACGACCGGCTCG
>JBOGSW010000068.1:0-7567 GCA_050695815.1 Candidatus Limnocylindria bacterium
CGGGGGAGTCCGCCCTGGGCGGGCAGGCAGGCGAGGCTCGCATTCGATCGCTCGCCGAAGCCGCCGGGTTCCGCCGGTTCCAGCGTGCGAGCGAGTCGCCCTTCAACTTCGTGTACGAGGCGCGGCCTTGAGTCACGGCCGCTCGCGAGCCAGGCCCCCCTTCAGTGCGCCGTCCCGGCGAAAATGCAGGGTAGCCAGCGGCACATATGCTGAACCGGCGAGCCCCGATTGGAGCCCTTATCGATCCAGTCTCATGCGTCTCATGCGTCTCATGTGTCTCTTCTTGGTACTCGACGAACGCGGCTGAGACGCATGAGACGTTTCGTTGGGGATCCGGTATGCGGTACCAAGTCTCATCTAGGCCAGTCGCGCTGGTCCCAACCGGAGGGAAAGGTCAGGGCGCTGATCGCGGGAGGGTCGCCCATCGTGGCTGGTGTCATGGACACCAGGAGGCTCGTCCACGGGACCGCTCTGCCTACCTGCGACTCGACAACAGCGCGAGCAGGGAGACGACGAGCAAGCGGGCGATGACGGAAAGCGCGATCGGGACGATGGCGGGCGGCAGATCTTGAAGCATCATCTGGCCTCCTGGGTTTCCGACGCCGCGCCGATTGAACGCTCCGCCAACGAGGTAGTGCCGGCCATCCGCGATCCCGTCGGCGCCTGGTGCAGGCGGCGACGCACCACCAGGACAGCCACGCCTCCGCCCATGGCCGCGACGCCCAGGAGCGGATCCGGACCGTGCGTGACGCCGTGTGCCTCACCGGAATGTGCGGCGACCCCTGCAGCCGGAAGGAGGGTGATGGCGCCCCAGACGACAAGGGCGACCCCTACGAGCGGCACCAGGCGGCGCCCGTGCCGGCTCGTCTTCTCGACGAGCATGATGCCGGCGAATGCGGCCATCCACGCGAGGCTGCCGACGCCCACCGCGAACATGACGAGCATGAGCGCCCAGCAGCACCCGAGGCAGAAGACCCCGTGGCGCAGCCCGAGCTGCCACGCGTTCGCGAGGCCGGGCCGATAGTGGCGCCACAGGAACTGGACCGGCGAACGACACTCGGCCAGGCAGCGCTCCTTGATCGGGCTGAACTGGTAGGCTCCCGCGCCGACGAGGACGCCGCCGGTGATGAGCCATGGCCGAGCGGCCAGCCAACTCCAGGAGTCGACCAGCCAATGCACGACCGCGTCGCCGGCCAGCGCCAGCACCGCGAAGACAGTCCAGATCGCGAAGTATCCCGCCAGGAAGGCGGCCATCACCATGCGGGGACGCGGCTGCAGCCGTATCGCTACGGCGAAGGCGCGGATCATCGGCAGGCTGGTGGGCAGCATCATCGCGGCGGTCATCAGCTGCCATGTCAGCAGGAACAGGCCGACCGCCAGTGGCCAGCCGGCGCCGGCCCCTGTCAGGATCGCGTCGTGCTCGATCACGGCCGCCTGATCGAGCACGATGAGCCCGAGCATGAGCGCCCAGGCCACCGCCACCGTGGCGAGGACGACCGGATCGATCCCCGGCCGCGGAATGAATCTCGCCGTCGGCGCATGCATCGGCCTACGCCTCGAACCGGAAATGCCCCTGCAGGGCATTGTTCTGCTGCCGATCGACGTTGGGCAGACCGTGGGCGGCGCCGTCCCGCTGGAATCGGGCCGCCTTGCCGACGTATACCGGCGAGCCGGGGATGGTCGAGAACACTGTGCCGCTCAGGATCGTTGCCTCGCCGGTGGCGCCCGCATAGGAGCTGAGCTCGGCTTCGGCGTAGCTGCCGACCACCAGGGTGCCCTTGCCCTCGTCCACGGTGAAGGTGATCGGCACCCGTTCGACCGCGACCACCTCCCCGATCAGACCGGCAAGATCGGCAATGGCTCCGCCGAGTTGACCGGTGAAGACCTTTAACATCGCGTCCTGCTGCTCCCGGCTCGCACGGTCGTCGACCAGGATGGCCGCTTTCCAATTGCCCGCCAGCACGTTGCCCGGGATGTGGACCGAGGCGGCCAACGTCAGCCCGGAGACGTCGACGCCCTCGATCTCTCCCTGGTCGATGCGCCAGGCCAAGGCCGAGTCGCAGGTCCCGCCGTCCGGATCCTCGCCGATCCAGCACGGGCAGAGCACGTTGCAGGAGCAGACCTCGAGCAGCCGGCCCTCAATGCTGTACTTCGTCGGGGCGTCGTGTTCAGCGGTCGGCATCGCGTTAATCACGGGTGTGCTCCTTTCATTGCCCCGCGCGTCAGCGCGAGATCACGACCAGCTGGTGTGACCACGCGACGGTATGGCGTGGCCGCGGGGGCGATCATCCGCGGCACCCGCCATCGTTGCGCCCGGCGCAGAGTGCGGGATGGGTGGTACTCGCCTTTCCGCCGATGCTCGTTGGCGACTAAGGTGCTACGTGGATGTCCATCGGCACCAGGCGCGCCGATGAGAGGAGGTGCGGATCATGCCCAGCTTCGACGGCATCTCCGAGGCGGACTTGTCCGCCATTCGGGGCACCGTTTCCGACTACTACGAGGGCTGGTGCCGGGCTGACGGCGCGCGCATGGAGCGCGCCATTCACCCCCGGCTCGCCAAGCGTGCGGTCATTCGCCGCGCCGACGGCAGCGTCGGATTCGACGAGTCAGCCGCCGACGAGATGATCGCCGCCACGGGCGCCGGCGAAGGGGCGCGGTACGGCGGCGAGCTCCACACCAGCGTCCTGCACGCCTTCCGCAACGTCGCCACGGTGCTCATGCGCAGCGACCCGTACGTGGAATACCTCCACCTCGCCCGTGTCGACGGCGCGTGGCGCATCATCAACGCCCTCTGGGAGCCGACCGACAGCTGGCTTGAGCTCAACCCGAGCATCGCGCACTGCTTCACGGACCGATAGAGCCCGCCTCCGAGCGCACTCGAGGCGGATACCGGACTGCGGGCCAGGAGTCCGAGTGAGGCGGCCGGGGACTCAACGTCCGGCGGCTCGCTGGGCCAGCCTGGCGACCGCGGCTGCCCGCGCGGACTTCCCGTGAAGGCCGAGCTTCAGGTAGATGTTTGAGAGGTGGCGCTCAACCGTCCGCGTGCTCAAGTCCAGCCGCGCAGCGATCTGGTCGTTGCTGAGGCCGTCGGCGACGAGGCGGAGCGCATCGACCTCTCGCCGGGTGAGCTGGTCCGCGCCCGGAAGCGCATCGGCGGGCGCGCCGTCGCCGACGAAGCGCGTAACCTCAGCGAGAAACCGCGGCCAGGCGGCATCGGCGGCCAGGATGATGTGGTTGCGGCCAGCGAGTGGCACGAAGCAGGCGCCGGGAATGGCGGCTGCCGCCCGCCGGCCCTCCTCGAACGGAACCACGCCGTCGTCGTGCGCGTGGAGCACCAGGGTGGGGACCCGCAGCGCCGCGGCGTCCCTCGTCACGTCCGCCCGGGCCGATGCCAGAAGGCGGCGAACGGCGGTGTCGCCGGTCATCGATTGGCGCTGGATATCGTCGAACCACAGCATCTGCTCCTCGTCGGCGCCGGGCACGAACTGCTGCGTGAAGATGCGCCGGTAGACCGGGTTCGCCTGGCCCCAGGCGACGCGCATCAACGCGATCTCGGCGTCCCACTGGCGCGATTCAGCGTCTGTGTGGGAGCGAAGGTCCCATCCCCGGAGGAATACGCCGTAGAGGATGAGCCGCGTCACGCGCTCTGGGTGGCGCGCGGCGTAGGCGACGGCCGCGAGGCCCGCGCCCGACATGCCCAGCAGGCTGAAGCGATCGAGGCGAGCCTCATCGACGACGCTCTCGAGGTCGGCCACCCACGCGTCCAGGGAGATGTCGTCGACCTCGTGGTCGGACATGCCCGAGCCTCGCTCGTCGTAGCGGAAGACGCGAAAGCGCGCGCCGAGCTCATCTAGCCAGTGTCGCCAGATAGGACTCTCCCAGTCGCGCTCGAGATGCGTCATCCAGGTCGCGACGCGCACGAGCGGCGGCCCATCGCCGTGGCTCGCCCAGGCGATGCGAGATTTGCCGCTCCCTAGGGCGAACCGAATCTCGTCCTGCACGGTCCGATCGTAGCGTGGCCGTCCCAAGGCTGGTGTGTCCGCGAGCATTCGGACGCGGGTGATCGGCCGAGTGCGCCGCCGAATCTGTCGCCCGCCACGCTGCGGTCGAATGGCTCGGTTACGACGGGATGCTCGTCCCGTCAATCCGCGCCGAGGGGCGCCAACCTCGTCATTTTCCCCAACCGCATGGAGGAGAGCGAGACGGCTGTCTTGACCGGATCGACTCGGCAGTCATCTTCGATCCTGACGAGTAGCACGGGTCGCGGGGTTCACGCGACTGTGGTCAGGGCTCTGCGCTTGTACCCTCATTCGTACCCTCAAGCCGGCCGGAACCCACCGGATGCGGCCGGAACCCACCGTAACAACCGTACTCAGCCGGAACCCGCCGGACGTTTGCCGCGATTCCGGTATGCGGTACCAAACTCATCATCTCGAGCCCGATCTGAGATCAAATCGGGCTTCTTCGTGCCCGCCGAGCGCCGTTTGGTCCCTTATCTGACCCTTACGACGATCCATGCCCGGAATCGGGCTTTGCCTCAGGGTCCGACTCACCGGTGATGCTCCCGGCGCTGAGGCCCACCGACGCATCAAGCGGGGGCGCAGCCATCAGGCGCTCGGCCATGCCGGTGGCGCACGCAGGAGGCCGATGCCTATCGTCAGCACGCTCGTCACGAGCAGCACGCCGCCGGCATAGACGAGGCCGATGAGGGCGCTCGGCGCCGTCGCCGCCGGATCCAGCACCGACAGGAAGAAGCCAGCGGGCATGAGGATCGCCGCGCTCGGGATCCCGTGGCGGGCGAGCCATAGCCAGCCACCGCGCAGAGCGGTCTCGTCGACGTAGCGCAGCGCCACCAGCGCCAGGACCAGTAGCACGCCGGCAGGGCGTGTCCGGCGCGCCACAGGGCTTGGCGGACCTCGTTGTCAAGGTACCCGGGCGTGCCGCCCATGATCATGGTCAGGAGGCTCGCACCGCCGACGGCGACGGCCGGGACCAGGATGAGGATGACGCCGGCGAGCCGGCGTGACTCCCTGCTCATGACGCCGACTCGGCTGGGACGGCCCCGGCGTTTGTCGCGTCGGCACTGCCAAACCGCCCCGCCTCGCGGACGAGGAGCACGCCCATCACCGCGAGCCAGAGTGTGATGATCGTGGGGCCGATGATCGTCAGCAGCCGGGTCGCCTCCATTGGCGCGCCAGCGTCGGCCTGGATGACACCGGCGACGATCGACTCGATCCCACCGAGCACCACGACCCAGCCGAACCAGCGCGGGAAATTCGTGGACGTGGCCACGGCCAGCCCGAACAGGATGAACGTCATGCCGGCGAAGAGGATGTTGAACAGGCTCGCCAGCGCGAAGTTCGTCGTCTCGTTGGCTGAGACGATGCGCAGCATGATCGCCTGCTCCTCGCCCGTGGCCGCGGCCCACTCCTCGGCGAGCTGGCGGGCTGCCACACCATCGACGATGACGAGGACGAGGCCGACCGCGATGCCGGCGGCCGCGGCCGGCAATGCGAAGCGTGTAAGGGCCTGGGCGAGCGCTCCGCGCACCGCGTGCGCGAGCGCCACGAGGCCACCGAGCATGAGGATGATGCCGAACACGATCGCGACGTGGATCGGCGTCCAGTCAGCGCTGCCGGTGATGGTGTGGGCGACGCCGTGCGCGTCGCCGATGGGGGTGGCCGGGTGGATGAGGTTGCCGACCATCCCGAGCAGCGATCCCACGATCGCCGCGATGCCCCCGATCAGGAAGGTCAAGCGGTCGATCGCCGCCGTCGGGTGTCTGTCAGTCGCCACACCGGCCTCCTTCGATATGCTACTGTGATATACCGATGTGGACTATAGATATAGCACAGTGATATGTCAAGAGGGAAGGAGCCAGGGATGGCCGATCGCCAGCTGAACGCTACTGCCGCCTCGCTTCTCGGCTTCCTGCACGATGGGCCGCTCAGCGGCTACGAGCTCGCGGCGACCGCGCAACAGGTGATCGGCGACTTCTGGTCCCTGACCCAGAGCCAGGTCTACCGCGAGCTGGCCTCGATGACCGATGCCGGCCTCGTCGAGCGCGGGGAGCCCGAGCAGCGCGATCGGCGGCGCTACACGCTGACGGATGCCGGCCGCGCTGCCTTCGACGAGTGGATGCGCCGGGTTCCCGGGCCCGAGTCCATCCGCCATCCGCTGCTGCTGGCGCTGCGCTTTGGCCGCCACGTGCCCAGCGAGCGTCTCTCCGCCTACCTTCGCCAGCACCGCGACGCGCACGCCGAGAAGCTGCGCACCTACGAGGAGCAGGCTGGCGCGCTCGACTCGCCGTCGGAATCGGCTCGCGATCCGTACCAGCGCGCGACCCTGGCGTTCGGCGTCGCCTACGAGCGGGCGGTAATGGACTGGTTCGCGCAGCTGCCGGGCATCATCGGCCAGGACGACGGATAGGGATTGCCGCAGGGATAACGCGGACGGACAACCGGTCGGTGGGCACACTACAGCCGCACGCGGGTGCGGTCGCGGTGGGTGTCGGTCGTAGTGAAGTTGGCCGACCCTGTGAGGAGCGCCGAGGTCGGCGTCGCGCTCCCCTCGTAGTCGCGCAGGATGAACTTCTGGTGGAAGATCTTCGGGTTGTAGTCGCCCTTAATATCGATGTCCGAGCGCAGCGCGGCCAGGATCTGGCGGTTGATGGCTAGATCGGTGGCTCCCGAGCCTGGCGACTAGTGGTGGCTCAACGGTCGCAGTGCATCAGCGCGTGGTGAGGGCCATGCGCCGCGCTCACACACAACAGGGCTAGCCACGAACGTAGCCGTGCGCGTGCCGATGGGTATCATGGTGCTAACGACTCACTGTCGTGCAACCTACTTGTAGGAGCGACCTGCCCGTAGGACACCCGTTTCGGGGTCCGAAGGTGCGGCAACTGATCGTGAAGTCAGGAGCTGCACCATGGCCCGTGTCACTGTCGGCAACGACTACCCAGAGTTCCTCCAGCCACCGAGTCACCTGTCCCGCGCGCGGAGCGGTGGGCCATCGGCTCCGACGGTGCCTGCACTGAGCAATAGGGGACGAGAATCTCAAGGTGCGAGCCGATGACTGATGGGGGAGAGCAGCTCGAGGTCCTGGTGATCGGGGGCGGCTCCGCTGGCCTGGCAGTGAGCCACGAGCTCAACCGCCACGGAGTGGATCATCTGGTGTTGGAGCAAGGACGGATCGGCCAGTCCTGGCGCGACCGTTGGGACAGCTTCTGCCTGGTCACGCCGAACTGGTCGGTCCAGCTTCCCGACGGCGCCTATGACGGCACTGATCCCGACGGCTTCATGCCCCGCGACGAGATCGTCGCCTTCCTCGAGCGCTACGCCTCCCGGTCAACTCTCCCGATCCGCGAGGGGGTGGCGGTCCAATCCCTCCAGTCGCCGCCGGCGGGCGGATTCATCGCCGAAACCACGGCCGGTGACGTGCACGCGCGTCACGTCGTGGTGGCCACAGGGGCCTATCAACGTCCGCATCGGCCTGCTGGGTCCGATTCGCTGCCAGACGATCTAGCGCAGATCGATCTGCACGGCTATCGACATCCGGACGCCCTTCC
>JBOGSW010000069.1:0-5534 GCA_050695815.1 Candidatus Limnocylindria bacterium
GCCTCGCGATCGTCGAGTTCGGCCGACAGCACCTCGGCCAGGTAGCCACGGTGCGTGAGCCGGTCGCGCAGGGCGGCCTCGGCCATGGGTGCGGCCTGCTCGCGGATGGTCGGCAGGCGCAGCGCGCCTCCTGGCTCAACCAGGTCGAGACCTGGTTCGGGATCCTCACCCGCCAGGCCATCCGGCGCGGCAGCTTCGGGTCGGTCAAGGAGCTCATCGCCATGATCAATCGGTTCACCGAGACCTGGAACGCCGGTACCAGCCCGTTCATCTGGGTCAAGACCGCCGATGAGATCCTGGCCAAGGCCATTCGGAAGCGGCCAGCCACTTCTGAAGGGCGACACTAGGGCCCAATAGTGCTCGGTCTTGCCGCTCTGACGTGCCCAGCATCAGCTTCTTACAATTGCATGAAGCCACGCTGAAGCAGGTTCGATGCGCAGGTCGGAACATACCCGAGGGACGGCACGCGGTCTCGGCGTCCACGCCGACGTCATTCGGCGCTGGGAGAAGCGGGATCTGATCAACGCCGTGCGTATGCCGACCAACGTCCGCCGTCTCCGCCAAGAGCATGCACCTGCCCCTAAGGAGCGGGCGCTGACTGGCTTCCGCCCATTCGCGAGGAAAGCGACCTGGTACCGATCCGCTCGCGGCCTATCGAGGACTGAGATCGCGTCCAATCGGCCGAAGCTGAGCATCGGCCTCTCGACTTGGAGGGACACGCCCTTGAATGGCGATCATGATTCGGCCGCGCTGGTCAAGCGGGAGCTCAACACACAGCTGCCCGGCCACTGCGCCATGGTCGATATCGGCGGCCTTTGGTGGGCACGCCCACCGGTGGACCGGTCGAGGCTCGTGTCAGAGAGTCGCCGGCGCGGGGTGCGAGCGCTGGAGCTGCATGAGTCGGACATCGGGCTCGTACGCGAGCTGCCGGAGCTGGAGTTCCTTAGCCTGATCGACCTCGAGGACCCTGAGCCGCTCTACGCGCTCCCGAACCTGCGTGGATTGAGCATCTCCGGGACGTGGCAGGGTCGGATTGACTTCCGGCAACTGCCCCGTCTGGAGTCCTTCGGAGTGGTCGAATGCCCTCGTCCCGAATGCGGCCTCGAGACCCTCTACGAGGGGCACCTTCGCCTGCGCCGGCTCGACATGGGCCACTACCGCCATGCCGACCTGCGTCCGCTGGCCAGGCTCCGGTTGGACCGCCTGAGCATTGGATATGCACGCATCCTCACCAGCCTCGACGGCGCCGACGCGCTTGCCAAGACAGTGACGGGGCTCGCGCTGTTCAACTGTCCCAAGCTGGCTTCGCTGGATGGAGTAGAGGCACTGACGCGCCTCGAAGCACTGTCGGTCGAACGACTGCGCCAAATCACCACGCTTGACTTCGTCCGACGGCTGCCGCGCCTGCGGCATCTCGACGTCTTCGACCTCGAGAACGTCGAGACCCTGTCGCCGATCGCGGACCATCCGTCGCTCGAGTTTGTCGCCTTCGGGCGTATCCGCGATCTCGACCTCGACCCGCTCACCCGGCTTCCGCGACTGAAGATGATCCTGACCGGCTCCTATCGATGGAATCGGGATGTCCACGCTTTCCCGTACCTACATGACTTCCCCGTCGATCACCCGCTGGTCGCAGAGTGGCGGGCGCTGCAGGCGTCCTAGGGGTGTGAAAGCGAGCGACCTCGAAAGCCCCCGGATCGGCCTATGCGATTGCCGCGGCGAGTGCTTGCGCCTGTCCGCTCTGGAGGAGCATCACGATTACGGCGATGACCAGGGCAAGGAGGATGAGCCAGGGGACCCGCGATCGCCGACGTGGTTTCGGGGCGGGGAGCACCGCCACATGACCCCCAGCGGCGCGCAGAAGCCTTGGGTCCACGCCGCGGACGTCGCGTCTCCAGCGACGGATCAGGTCATCCCAGAACATGTCTAGCGCCTCAGTCGCCCTGCGCTGATGCGACCACGATACATCCACCCCGTTCCCGCGGTAGGGCTCGTGTCTGGTCGGCGAATCGCCTGTCGTCCTGGTGGCAGGCATGAAAGGCGGCAACGGTAGCTCGCCTGAGCGTGAAACTTACCTTCTCGAATCGAGAAGGATTCTCAACCGCGAGGCATGTGCTGGGCCGGGTGATGCCGCCAGCGGGGTGACGCGGCACGTTACACCCGGTACGCGCTGCTCGCGACTGGCCCTCGCGGGCGACTCGCAACACGCGACTCAACTTCGTTAGCGTTTTGGCGTGCTTTCCAGGCACATGTACGGTCTTGCGACCGGTCCGTCTCGCGGTTCCTGCGCTGCAGATGTATGCGGCCTGCAGCCACCGCGCCTTGCTCACCCCACTGACGATCATTTGCGGAAGGTCGCCAGCGCAAGCGACCTCCGCCGGAAGGAGTGGTCAGGGCGCGGGATTCGAACCCGCGACTCCGGAGCCACAATCCGGTATGTTCCCGGCTACACCAGCCCCTGAGGTTCATTCAGGGAGCCGATGCGACCAGTTGATCTTCTGCACCGCGAGATCGAGCTCGCGGATCCGTGCCGCCACGGCGTCGGCGCGTCGGCCAAGCTCGCGGGGATCGATCAGCGTCGAGGTCTTGACATCCTCCCGACTTCTCCGGCTTCCGAGCCACCGGCCGCGTCGAGCGCCGATTGCTTCCTCGATCTCTCGCTTGGCTGCCTCGAGGGTCAGCCGCTCGAGATTGAGGCGGTCCCGAAGCGCGATCGCCTCCATGACCGTGACCGATCCGCCGCGCAACTCCACCTCGGCCACGTTGTTGGCTCGATGGATCCGGACGTTCAGGTCCTGCAGCCGATCGAGGTCGGCGCTCAGCTCCACGACTGAGGCATCGGCTTCGGCCTGCGTGGGTGCCGCCTCATCCTCGTCCCATGTGCCCACGCGCACCCATCGGTCTCCGACCTTCGCGATGCGATCGAGTACCTGCCTGCGCTCCGCGAGCGCTTCAGCCAGAAGCATTCTCTTGGC
The DNA here is from genome assembly GCA_050695815.1 of Candidatus Limnocylindria bacterium. GTDB lineage: Bacteria > Chloroflexota > Limnocylindria > QHBO01 > QHBO01 > JACDBZ01. Next base: position 2,976 of record JBOGSW010000069.1, read on the forward strand.
GCTCCTTTCGCCTGTGACCGCTGAAGGCACAACAAAACCGGCTCTTGAATCGAAGAGCCGGCGGGGGTCGCGAATCGGACCTGGTGGTCTCTGTGCGCATCACCCGCTGACTCCGATCGGACGTCGACGATGGTCGACATGACCGATGCTCACTGCCATCTCACGAGCGAGACACGTCGCGCGCGGGGGCGTCACTATCCTCGCGCTGGCTCGGAATGTCAATCCTGTTCGATCGATGTCACTGGCGTTGCGATCCTGCGCCGGGCTGGGGCTGCTCTTCCAGGAGCCGTCGGATGGGGCCCAGGGCCATGTCGAGCGTGATGAAGCGCGCCGCGATGTCGCGCAGGCGGGCCAGGATGGCGTTGCGCCGGAACATCAGCCGGGCGAGCTGACGCGAATTGTCCTGGGCCGCCTCGACCCGTGGTCGCTGCGCTCGTTGGTAGGCGGTGAGCGCAGTGGGTACCTCGGCGGCGGGCAGCCCTCGCAGGCGTTCGGCCAGCACCCACGCCGATTCCATCGCCATGCCGGCGCCGATCCCGGCGGTGGGCAGGAATCCCGCCGCGGCGTCGCCCAACAGCAGGACGCGGCCCACGACCCACTCATCGGCTCGGCAGTCGGTCAGTGACCAGAAGTAGGGATCGGCAGCCTCCGCCACCGCCGCCAGGGACCGATCGAGCCGCGGTGAGGCGTCGGAGATCTGGCGACGGATCCCGGCGACGAACGCGTCCTTTCCTTCTGCGGTATCCCTGCGGTCGCCGCCGACGATCACGCCCACCCTGTCCTTGACCGGGTAGGAACCGATGAAGAAGCCGGCGCCCCACGTCTCCTCGCCCAGGTCCTGTTCGTCATCCGCATCGGCCCATGCGATCCAGCCGCCCCACTTCGAGTCGAAGGTCGAGACCTGGTCGGGCCGCAGGACCAGCTCTCGGGTTCCCGAGTGGAGCCCATCGGCGGCGACGACCAGGTCGAACTCGGCCGTCGTCTCGCCGCGGCCATCGTGGAGCGCCGCTCGCACCGCGTTGCCGTCCTGGTCGAGCGCCGCAACGGTCGTCTCGTGCGAAACCGTCCCGCCCTTCGACGCCAGGACGTCCAGCAGGCTGCCGCGATCGAGGCCGCGATACTCGCCGTATCGGTTCAGGAGCTCGCCCATCGGGTACTCCCGGATCACCCGGCCGCCGCTGTCGCGCAGCCGATAGCGCCGGAACTCGACGCTCTGATCGCGATAGGCGTCCCAAACCCCCAGCCGATCCAGCACGGGGTCGACGAGCGGGATGAGCGCGATCATGTAGCCCGGATCGGCATCCGGGCGAGAGCGCTCGACAACCACGGGGTGCAGGCCGTCGACGCGCAGCAGCTGGGCCAGCGTGGTTCCCGCGATCCCGGCCCCGGCGATGAGGACGCGCAGGGGATCGCCTCGAACCGCGTCGAGCTGGTCGTGGAGTGGTGTTGGCGTCAGCATCGGTCAATTCCTCCAAGGGAGATAGTGGACCGCGTGGTCCAAGGAGAGCGCCGAACGACCCCGGCAGCCCGCTGGCGCGGGCGGAGGCCGCGATCACCGGCTGGCTCGAACGAGTCCTGGCCGTCGGCCGTGCGTCGGGCCAGGTGCGCGATGACTTGCCCGCTTCGGCCCAGGCGGAGCTCGCCGTCGCGGTGCTGCGCGCCATGGACCGATGGTCCGTGCGCCAAGCCGATGCATTCGATGACGCCGCCTGGGAGCGGATGGCTGCCGGTCAGTTCGCCGCTCTGCGCCGGCTCCTCGGCACCTGATGCCCTGCTTGGCCCGATTCCCTCTCAAGTTCTCATCCCGAGAGCGCTATGTCCGGTTCGGAGTGCCGCGCGTGATCGGCTGAGCGTGGCGTCGGGTGGAATTCCTGTCGGATCCGTCACCCGGTGAGAATCCGACAGGGTTGACGGCCGGGAACCGGTGATAGGTGTCTGTGCATGGGAATCCGATAGGAAACACGCACAGGCTCACGGTCAGAAGGCGGGCTTCAGCCCATTGAACATTGGGAGGTGCCGGACGTTCAGGATCGGCCGCGCAGCGATCTCTGCCATTCGGGCCAGTCCGGCGCGTCGGCCAGGATGCCGGCGGTGGTCAGGATGCCCGCGCGTGCCTCGGCCTCCGCTTCCGCCTCGCCCGTATCAAGGGCGGCGTCAAGAATCTGGCGGATGACGTGTGCCATCGGGACGCGCCGCCTCCGCGCGATCTGCTTGAGCTCGCGAGCCTGCTCGGTGGTGATGTCGATCGGGGTGCGCTGCATATGTCAGCAGTATCCATCGCGAAAGGAGGTCGGTCACGCGGCCTCGACCAGGAGCGTGAGTCCATCGCGGCCACGGACCCGCACGCTGTCACCGACGTCGGCTCCATCGTCACACCGGGCGCGCCAGCGCTCGCCGTCGACGCGGACTTCCCCGTCCGGGCGGCATTGCCGGACGACTCGGCCAGGTTTGCCGATCAGCGTCTCCGGCCCGACCTTCGCCGGCTCACGGCGCGACAAACGCATCCAGAAGAGGGTCTCGGCGATCTCGATGCTGGCCCCGAGCGCCACGGCCGGCCAG
>JBOGSW010000070.1:0-7683 GCA_050695815.1 Candidatus Limnocylindria bacterium
CTTGTGCGGCTCCTTGCCATTGAACATCTTCTTGACGGCGTCGACCACCGCCGGCATGCGGGTCATGCCGCCGACGAGAATCACCTCGTCGATGTCGCCGGGCTTCATGCCGGCATCGGCCAATGCCTTTTTCACCGGGTCGGCGGTCTTGTTGATGAGGTCGGCCACGAGATCCTCGAGCTTGGCGCGGGTGAGGTTCGTGACGAGGTGCTTCGGCCCGGTGGCATCGGCGCTGATGAAGGGCAGGTTGATCTCGGTCGAGGTCGTGCTGGAGAGCTCGATCTTCGCCTTCTCGGCCGCTTCCTTGAGCCGCTGAAGGGCGATCCGGTCCTTGCCGAGGTCGATTCCCTCGCTCTTGCGGAACTCCTCGGCCAGCCAGTCGATGACCCGCTGGTCGAAGTCGTCGCCGCCGAGGTGGGTGTCGCCGTTCGTGGAGCGCACCTCGAAGACGCCCTCGGACAGCTCGAGGATTGAGATGTCGAAGGTGCCACCGCCCAGGTCGTAGACGGCGATCTTCTCGTCCTTCTGCTTGTCCAGCCCGTAGGCCAGGGCCGATGCGGTGGGCTCGTTGACGATCCGCTTCACGTCCAGCCCGGCGATGCGACCGGCGTCCTTGGTGGCCTGGCGCTGGGTGTCGTCGAAGTAGGCCGGGACGGTGATGACCGCCTCGGTGACCTTCTCGCCCAGGTAGGCCTCGGCATCGGCCTTCAGCTTCTGCAGGATCATCGCGCTGATCTCGGGGGGCGTGAAGGTCTTGCCCTCGGCCGTGATCACGACCACGCCGTCCGACTTGGGGTCCTTCTCGACCTTGTACGGGACGAGGCCCTTCGAGCGCTGCACCTCGGGGTCGTCCCAGCGACGGCCCATGAAGCGCTTGATGCTGAAGATGGTGTTCTCGGGGTTCGTGATCGCCTGTCGCTTGGCCACCTGGCCCACGAGGCGCTCCCCGGTCTTTGTGAACGCGACGACCGATGGCGTGATGCGGCCGCCCTCCGCGTTGGTGATGACCTGGGGCTCGCCGCCCTCCATGGCGGCCACGACCGAGTTGGTCGTCCCCAGGTCGATGCCGATGATCTTTGCCATGTGTCGTCAGTGCTCCTTCGGGTTGTTCGCCACTCGGACGAGGCTCGGCCGGATGACCCGGTCGTGCAGGCGGTATCCGCGCTGCAGCTCGCCGATCACTTCGTTGTCTGGATAGTCGGCGGAGTCCTCGTGGACGACCGCCTCGTGGAGGTTCGGGTCGAACGGCTGCCCGATCGCTTCGATCTGCTGGACACCCTCCGACTCGAGGACGCTCCGCAGTTTGCGTTCCACCAGCTGCACGCCCTCCGTCCACGAGTCGTCGGCGCCTTCCGGCAGGCTCTCGAGCGCTCGGTCGAAATCGTCGAGCACCCCGAGCAGCTTGCCGATGAGGATCGCGTTGCTGAACTGCGTGACCGTGCCGCGCTCCTCGTCGGTGCGGCGCTTGAAGTTCGAGAAGTCGGCCGCCGAGCGCTGCCAGTTGTAGAGATGCTCCTCGCCCTTCGCACGCGTCTCCGCGAGCTCACGCTCCAGCTGCTCGATGCGCTCGGCGAGCTCGATGCGCGAGGGCGTCTTGATCTCGTCCGCACGCTCCTGGCCGCGGGTCTTCGCGGCCCGCCGCGGGCCGCCATTGGTGGGGTTGTCGTTCATTGGGTTTCGCCGTAGTGGGTGTTGATGAGCTCATCCATGATGGTCGCCAGGTAGCGCACCGTCGGAATGGCACGCGGGTAGCGCATGCGCGTCGGCCCGAGCACACCGAGCAGGCCGAGTGCCTGGCCCGGCGAGCCGTACGGCGCGAAGACGAGGCTCACCTCGTGCATCGCGTCGTTCGAATTCTCGCGGCCGATGATCACGTGCACCCCGCCCCGGCGGGTGAGCACCGGCACGAGCTGTTCCAGGAAGTCGGAACGCTGGATCACCTCCAGGATCGGGCGCAGCTTGCTGCCCTCCGCGAACTCGGGCTGCTCGAGGACGTTGACGATCCCATCGGTGAAGACCTCCTCGACCACCACCGAGTCCGCCTCCTCCAGCAGGTTGGCGACGACCTCACCGATGCGTCGTGGGAGCGCCGGCAGCCGCTCCGTCCGGCGCCGCACCTGTGGGGCGATGAGGCCCGACAGCTCGGTATTGAGGGTCGATGCCGCCGCATCGAGCTCGGCCTGGTCGAGCGCCTCGTCGGGGAGCTCGCGCTCGAGCGCGCTACGATCGAGGCGGCGCTGGGTGACGTTGCCGTCGGCCAGGACGAGGACCAGCAGCTTCGTGCCGTCGGCCAGCGCGACCAGCTGCACGTGACCGAAACGGGCGCGACGGGAGCGCGCCGGGGTGACGACCGAGGCCGCCCGCGTGCTGCCGGCCAGGATCGAGGCGGCCAGCCGCAGCCACTCATTGCTGGTCAGCTGCACCTGTCTGAACTGGTGGCGGATCATGAGCCGATCGGCCTGGTCGAGCTCCGCCTCCCGCATGAGCGACTCCACGTACAGCCGATAGCCGAGGTCCGACGGAACGCGGCCGGCGCTGGTGTGCGGATGGGTCAGCAGGCCAAGCGACTCGAGCTCGGCCATGGCGCTCCGGACGGTGGCGGGCGAGACACCGAACCGGTAGCGAGTGACGAGCGCCTTCGAGCCTACCGGGATCGCGGTCAGCACGTAGTCCTCGACGACCGCCCGCAGCACCGACCGCTGCCGATCGGTCAACTCGACCGCCGGCCGCCGTGGTGACGTTCGTTCGTGCGTGTGCTGCTCGTCCGCCAAGCGGGACCTCCGGGTTTGGCACTCTCAGGGCGAGAGTGCTAATGCGCTCCGAGGCATGGTACCGCCCGCGCGTCGGGGGTGTCAACGCCGCTCGCCGTCCACACGGCGCTCGCCGGCCCGACGCCGCGCGGCAGCCACACGGCGCTCAACGTGGGCCCAGAATGGCGCGCCGGCTTCGCCGGTGGGGTACGTGGTCCTGACCATCTCGAGCGACCTCTTCCCCTCGTCTTCTCGGCCATGTCCGAGGTGAAACTCCGCTTCGGCGAGGTATGCCTGGCTGAGCCCCGGCCTGAATCCGGTCCGCTCGATGACCTCACGGCCCTCTCGGACGAGGCGTCCGGCCTCCTCCTCGCGTCCCTGGGCATCGCGCACGCTGCCCAGCGCCAGGCGCGACGTTCCCACCGTGTACCAGTCATCCGCACCAACGGTGTCGACCGCGCGCTGCGCGTGGAACTCGGCGCGTTCGAGGTCGCCGGTCGCCACGAGGGCTTCGGCGAGGAGACGGTCGGCCTCCGGCAGCCGGCCGGCATGTCCCATCTCCTCCAGGACGCGCACCTGCTCCTCAAACTGGGCGATGGCGCCTGGCGGGTCGCCGTCGACCCACGCCATGTTTCCGAGCCCCTGGAGCGCAACCTCCTGGAGCTCGGCCGAGCCGCTCTCCTCCGCCACCTGGAGGACGCGCATCACGAGCGCCCGCCCCTCGTCGGGATCGCGGCCCGACCAGAAGAGGCTGTTGCCGCGCACGAGCCAGACGCGTGCCTGCGACAGCCGGCTCGTCTTTGGGGACAGGGCCATGGCGCGCGACAGGACGCGGTCCGCCTCAGCCACCTCTCCGCGGTACACGTGCGCATTGGCAACCGTGGTCAGCGCGCGCACCTCGCGCGCCGCGTCGTCCAGCTCGCGCGCCAGCTCGGCCGCCGCCTGGAATCCCGCGAGCGAGCGGTCGACGTCGCCCAGCCAGTGGCCCTCGAAGGCGAGGTCGAACACGACGTCGGCGAGGTGCTCGCGATCGCCCGCGTTCTCGAGCTCCGTGCGCGCCTCGTTGAGCAGGGCCACTCCGGCGGTCAGTCCCTGGGCATGGCCCAGGCCCATCCACACGTCGAGCGCCATGGCATGGAGCGCTCGGCCCCGCAGGTCGTGACGTCCTGAGCGTCCGGCGGCTTCGGCCAGCCGCTCGCCCAGCTCGCGTGCACGCCGCAGGTCGCCACTCGCGTGCAGGCCCTGGAGCAGGAGCATCTCGATCTCCATGCGCCGCTCGCCGGACCCCGGCTCCAGGTCCAGCGCCCGTTCGGCGAACCCGACCACGGCGCGAAGGTCTTCTCGGTCGATGGCCTTCTGGGCGCTGCGCTCGAGCGCCCGAGACGCGGCCTCGACCAGCGCCGCCTCCGCGCGTCCCTCCAGCTCGCGTTGCAGGTGGGCGGCCTGCTCGAGGTGATAGGCCTCGATCTCCACGAGCTCATCCAGGCGCTCTCCCGCGCGGTCGCGAATCCAGTCGACCAGCCTACGGTGCAGCTCGGCGCGGCGCGCCTTGGGCAGCGCGGCGTAGGCGACGTCACGGATGAGGACGTGCTTGAACCGGTAGCCTGGCTCGGCCGCCGGCTCCTCGGTGATCATGTCGCGCAGGATGGCCTCCTCCAGCGCTCGCTCAACCGGCGCCTCGACCAGCGTGGCGACCGCCGAGCGCTGGAAGCTTCGACCGATGACGGACGCCGCCTGGAGCACCGCTCGCTCGCCGGGCGGCACGCCATCGAGCCGGGCGCGGATGAGCGCCTCGATCGTCTCGGGCACCTCAATCTCCGCGATCGCCTCGCCGGCCACCCAGCGGCCGTCGCGCTCCACCACCGCCCGACGGTCGATGAGCATGCGGATCGTCTCCTCCACGAAGAGCGGGTTGCCCTCGGCCCGGTCGAGGATCCGGTCGCGCAGGGCCTCGGGCAGCCCCTCGACGTGGAGGAGCGCGGCGACCAGGGCCAGGGCATCCTCGCGGCCCAGCGGCTCGAGCTGGAGGCGCGACGCCTCCATTCGCCCGGAGCCCCACGCGGGCCGCGCGTCGACCAGCTCGGGCCTCGACAGGCACAGGATCATGAGCGGTCGGTCGCGCACCCAGGTCGCCAGGTACTCGATCAGGTCGAGCAGGACCGGCTCCGCCCAGTGGATGTCCTCGATCACCACCATTAACGGACGCTCGGAGGCGGCGGCCTCGACCATCATGCGGAAGGCCCAGGCGATCTCGCGGTCGAGCCCCTCCCCGCCGACCGGCGCCTCGGAGGTGAGACCGATGGCGAACGCGAGCCGATCGGCGGTGCCCGAATCCGGGGCAGCGCTGCGCAGGCCCGCGAGCGCGGCGTCGCGATCCAGATCGGGGGTGATGCCGACCATGGACCGAACGATCTCGGCGACGGGCCAGTACGTGATGCCGTCGCCGTACGGCAGGCATCGGCCGTGCAGCACCTGCCATCCCTCGGCCTCGAGCCATGCGCCGAGCTCCCGCCCCAGCCGGCTCTTGCCCACCCCCGGCACGCCGACGACCGTGGCGAGAACGGCCTTGGACCCACTGCGCGCGCGACGCGCGGCGTCCCGCAGCAGGGCCATCTCGTCCCCGCGTCCGGTGAGCGGCGCCGACAGGCCCTCGATCCCGCGGCCCTCCCCAACCGCGGCGATCGCCTCGATCGCCCGCCATGCCTCAACCGGCTCAGCCTTGCCGCGGAGCTCCCAGCGACCGGCGGGCTCCTGGCGGATGCTGCGGCTGGTCGCCTCGTGGACGTGAGGCCCGACGACGATCTCGCCCACCTCCGCATGCTGCTCCAGGCGGGCTGCGAGATTCAGCGGATCGCCGGTGGCCATGGTGGCGCCGCCGAACGGGTCGCCGACCACAACCTCCCCGGACTCGATGCCGATGCGCGCGGAGAGCGAGATGCCGTGCCGTGCCTCCGCCTCGGACGCCAGCTCACCCAGGGCATCCTGGATGGCGAAGCCGGCGCGGACCGCACGCTCCGGATCGTCCTCGTGGGCCGCCTGCAGGCCGAACAGGGCCATCACCGCATCGCCGCTGAACTTCTCGACCGTCCCGCCCCGGGCTCGGACCTCGGCCGCGGCGCGCTCGAAGAAGCGGCTGACGTAGCCGCGCACCACCTCCGGGTCAAGCCGCTCGCCCATGCCGGTCGACGAGACGAGATCTGCGAAGAGCGCGGTCACGGTGCGTCGCTCGGCGACCGCCACGCGCTCGTCCAGCGCGGTTCCGCAGCTCGCGCAGAATCGCGCTCCGTCGCCGGTCTCCTCGCCGCAGCTCGGGCAGCGCATCAGGGTCAGTGTACGGCCGGCATCCGACGCGGAACGGTCATCCGTCGAGGGTGTCACTCGAGGGCAGGAACCGGATAAGGGCTTCGCTCGCCATGACGCGCCCCGCGGCGGAGAGCCTGATCGCGTCTCCTTCCACCTCGACCAGCCCGGCCGCAACCGTCTCGGCCACCGCATCTGCGTAGCGCTCGAGCGGATCGTCGCCGAACTCCTTCGCGAAGCGTCGACGGCTCAGGCCGGTCACGGGCCGCAGGCCCAGGGCGATCGCCTCGAACGCCCGCGTCGGGTCGCCGAGCTCCTCACGCCCGCCGACCGGACGTTCCGCGCGCTCGGCCCGTTCCAGGTAGCGGTCCAGGTCCCTCGTGTTCCACGATCGCTCGGCGACTCCGTCATACGAGTGCGCTCCCGCGCCGATGCCGGTGTACGCGTGACGTGCCCAGTAGGCCCCGTTGTGCCGGCTCTCCCGACCCGGCCGGGCCCATGAGGAGATCTCGTAGTGGCGATAGCCAGCCGCCGCCAGCAGCTCCTCGGCCCGGCGGTACTGTTCGGTGGCCAGCCCGTCGTCCTGCCGCTCGACCATGCGGGACCGCCAGCGCTGTGCGCCCGGCCGCGGGGGCGCCGCCCACTCGTCGGGCTCGAGGGCCAGCTGCAACGCGTAGCAGCTCAGGTGATCCGGCTCCATCGCCAGCGCGGCGCTCAGCCCGTCGCTCCAGCCATCGAGGGTCTGGCCGGGGATGCCGTGGATGAGATCGACACTGATATTGTCGAACCCCGCCGTGCGCGCCGCCGCGAACGCGTCCCGCGCCTCGCGCGCCGTGTGGCCACGCGCCAGTGCGACGAGGTCCGCGTCGCGGAATGACTGCGCTCCCAGGCTGATGCGGGTCACGCCGGCCGCGCGGAGGCCCGCCCAGTCCGGGACCTCGCGCGCACTCGGGTTCGCTTCGAGCGTGATCTCCTCGAGCGCGACGTGTTCCCATCGGTCGCTTGCGGCGCGAACCAGGCGCTTCACCTGCTCCCCGCTCAGCAGCGAGGGCGTGCCGCCGCCGAAGTAGATCGTGCGCAGCTCGCCGGGCGCCGGTCGGATCTCCATCTCGCACAGCAGCGCATGCGTGTAGCGCGGGATGTCGTCGGCCCGGCCGCCGACGGTGACGAAGTCACAGTACGCGCATACCAGCCGGCAGAACGGCACGTGGACGTAGAGGTGATGCGGCGGCAACGGCATTCCTGTCAGATTCTCGCCCAGTGAGACCTATCCAGGGTTCCAGGGCGGCAATCGTGTCGAATTCTCACTCCGTGAACCTACGAGGAGGTTTGGCGGCCTGTCCACCCTCACATTCCACGTGATGAGCCAGGAGTCCCGCTACGGTTCTCTCGGTGAGAATCTGATAGGAACGTCGTTCGGGCGGCGGCACGGCCCGCGGGTCGGCGAGTGCATACCGTATATACCCATGAGCCGTGTGGAGATCCAAATGGTTGCGGTGCGCCGCACTAGATCGGTCGCTGGCGCAGGCGCCCTCCGGCGAATGCGAAGAGGGACATGGTCACCGCGAAGTGGCCGACGATGGCCGGGATCACCGAGCCGGTATGGACGGTGGCCACGCCGGCTGCCCAGCCG
>JBOGSW010000071.1:0-5090 GCA_050695815.1 Candidatus Limnocylindria bacterium
CTAGCCCCCTGCCACCCCGGTGGGCCGGATCGACCTCATCCCGTATCATCAGAGGCTCCCCGTCACGGGCAGAAGCGCGAGGTTCCATGTCGATCGAGCTCAGTCAGCAGCTCCAGCCGGTCATGCAGGTCAAGGTGACCCCGAAGCAGATCGCGGCGAACTACATCCTCCAGATGAGCTCGGTCGAGCTCCAGGAGGCGATCGCCGAGGAGCTCGACGAGAATCCGGCGCTCGAGATGCAGGAGCTCCCGACCTGCCCGATCTGCGGCAGCCCGGTGGCTGGCAACTACTGCACCGAGTGCATGCCGCGCAAGGGCCAGGCGGAGGATGGCTCGCGGCTGGTCAGCGCCGATGACCTGCCCGGAGACGGCGCCGCGCGCCTGCGCGACGAGGATGACGAGTTCGATCCGATCGCTCGCGCCGAGGCGGACTTCACGCTCGAGGACCACCTCACCTGGAACCTCCATGCCCTGCTGCCCTCGCGCCTGCACCCGGTGGCCGATCACGTCATCGGTGCGCTCGACTCGAATGGCTTCCTGACCGAGACCGATGCGGAGGTGGCAGCCGCCACCGGCGTGGAGAAGAGCGACGTGGCCCTGGTCCTCGCCGCCATGCGCGGCCTCGAGCCGATCGGCATCGGCTCCAGCTCGATCACCGAGTCGCTGCTGGCACAGGTCGAGTACCTTCGCGAGCAGGACGGTGTCGAGGTGCCGGAGCACGCGGAGGCGGTGATCGGTGGGCACCTGGCCGATCTCGGCGAGCGTCGCTTCCGTGAGGTCGCCGCTGGCCTCGGCGTGACCCAGCGCGAGGTCGTCGCGGTCTGGGAGTTCGTGAAGGGCAACCTCAACCCGTATCCCACGGCGGCGTTCACGGCGGCCGTGAGCGGCGATGGCTCGCGCTCGATCATCCGGCCCGACGTGCTCATCCGATCGATCGATGACGAGCTGACGGTGGAGGTCGTTGAGTCGCGTCGCTTCAGCCTGCGCGTGGCGCCGATCTACTCGAGCCTCAGCTCGAAGCTGCGCAGCAATGAGACGACCGAGGATGAGAAGCAGCACGTGCGGCAGTACGTCGGGCGCGCGAAGTTCTTCATCGACAACATCAACCGGCGCCGCGCGACGATCCAGCGCATCGCCGAGTGCCTGGTCGAGCGCCAGCGCGACTACCTGGTCCACGGCGTCCAGCACCTCGTTCCGCTCACCCGCGCGGAGGTGGGGGAGGTGATCGGCATGCATGAGTCGACCGTGAGCCGGGCAACCGCCGAGAAGTACGTGATGATCCCGTCGGGCCAGGTCGTGCCGTTCAGCCACTTCTTCACCGCGTCGCTCGGGATCAAGGACCAGATCAAGCGAATGATCGAGGCGGAGGACCAGGCGCATCCCTACTCGGACCAGGAGATCGCGGACGCCCTGCGCGAAGGCGGGATCGTCCTCGCCCGTCGCACCGTCGCGAAGTACCGCGACGAGCTGCAGATCCTTCCCGCACGGCTGCGGCACCGCTGACGCGCGTCGGCGGTCTCACGGCCCGTGCGAGCGGTTCTCGTCCGTAGCCTGGCGGTCCTCGGCATCGGTGGCGTGCTGCTCGCCGGCGTGCTCTACGTCGCCAGCACCGTCGACGCGCGAGCGCCGACCGTCCTGGGCATCAGCGTCACCCAGCCGCTCCCCGACGACGTCGGTCGGACATTGGCGACCACCACCGTCGAGGTCGCCTTCAGCGAGCCGGTGGACCAGGAGAGCGCCGCGGCGGCGATCTCGTTCGACCCGGCGGTCGAAGGGGCCGTGAGCTGGAGCGGGAGCACGCTCATCTTCACGCCGGACGCGCCGCTCGAGCTGGACACCGAGTACGTCGTGAGCGTGACCACCGGCATCCGCGATCTCGCCGGCAACGCCATGACGGAGCTCCCGCCCGCCTTCTCGTTTGCGACGGCTGGCCGGCCGCAGGTCGTGCTGAGCGATCCCGCGGACGGGGCCGAGGCGATCGGCCTGGACGGATCGATCGCGATCACGTTCTCGACCCTGATGGACACCTCGTCGGTCGAGGCGGCACTCAGCCTGCGGCCCGTCTTCTCGCACGAGCTGCAGTGGAGCGGCGAGCTGCTCGAGATCGTGCCCGCCGAGCCGCTCGATCCGGATCGGGAGTACTCGGTGACCGTTGGCGCCGACGCGGCCGACGTCTCGGGAGTCCCTCTCTCCGAGCCATTCGAGCTCTCCTTCCATACCCTCGCGCCAGGGCTCGAGGTGACGACCCTCGTCCCGCGCGACTCGTCGGATGGGATCGCCACCATCTCGCCCATCGCGGTCATCCTCGACCGCCCGATCGACCCAGCGTCGGTGGCCGACGGGCTGCTGGAGGTGACGCCCGATGTCGCCGGCTCTCTCGACGTGGCGACGCTGCCAGGGGAGGATCCGAGGGACGACGGGGCCGGGCGCGTGCTTCGCTTCGTACCGTCCGGTCCGTTGCCACCGAACACGACGTTCCAGGTTCAGCTCCTGCCGGGCCTGTCGGGCCTCGACGGCGGCAGCCTGGCGGAGCCGATCGACTGGCGCTTCACGACCGGCTCACCGCTCTCCGTGCTCTCGAACCAGATCACCTTCCTCAGCGACCGCGGCGGGATCATGAACCTGTGGACGATGAACCCCGACGGCACCGGGCAGCGGCAGCTCTCGGTCGAGCTGGCGCCTGTCCTCGATTACGCGGTGGCCCCCGACGGCAGCTCCTACGTCGTCGCCGATGGGCGGCACCTCACCTTCGCGCGACCGGATGGATCCGATCGCCGCGTGCTCACCGAGGACGGCCTCGTCGAGTTCGACCCAGCCTACGCCCCCGACGGTGAGCTGCTCGTCTTCGGTCGCGCCGATGCGGAGACCGGCGAGGGGCTCGGGCTCTGGGAGGTCGCGGTGACGGGTGGCGACGCGACGCCCATCGAGCCGCCGGACGATGGTCTCGCCAGCCCCGCGCCGACTGGCGCCGACGACGGCGCCGGCTGGCTTCGGGCGCCGCGCTACTCACCGGATGGCCAGGCGCTCACCTTCGTCGATGCCGAGGGTCGCGTGGCGGTGCTGGAGCTCCCCTCCCAGCGGCTCACCCTCGCCGGGTACGCCGCGGTCGCGCCGCCGATCTGGCTGGCCGATTCGAGCGGCGTCCTGCTCACCGGGCTGGCCGCGGGCAACGCGCCGCCGCCACCGGATCCCCGCGCCGGCCCGGTACTCCCGCTCGAGCCGCCAGCCGAAGGATCGCTGGAGCTTGCCCTTCTCAACCGGTCCGGCACGCGCGCGACCGTCACGCCGTTCGGGGACGGAGCCGCGGCCGCAGCCGTCGCCGCCGATGATCGCATCGCCTTCATCCGCGACGGCGACCTGTTCATCGCCGATGGCCCGGACGACCGGGTCGTGGGCCGGCCGGTCGCGAGCGATGCGGTGGCGGCGGCGTTCGCCCCGGGGCCGGACGCGCTGGTGGCGGTCGTCAGCCCGCCGGACCCCGGCCCCGATCGGGGAAGCCGCATCGAGCTGGTCGACCTCGGTGGCGAGGAATCGACCGTTCTCTCCAACGACGGCCGCCAGCCTCGCTGGCTGCCGTGACCGTGCTACCATGCGCGCGCCATCGCTGGCGGGGTACGTGACCTGGTCCGTTCCGCCGGCGTTTCGTGTGCGTCAACCCCGGCCGTGATCGCCCCAGCATGAACGCGGGGCCGGCCGCACTCGGAGGATCCATGGAGCTCCAGTCCATCGTCTTGGTGATTCCGATCGCCGGACTCGCCGCGATCGCCTTCGCCCTCTACCTCGCCTGGGACGTCCTTCGTGCCGATACCGGCACCGATGCCATGCAGGACATCGCCGACACGATCTTCGAGGGCGCCGTCGCGTTCATCCGGCGCCAGTATCGGACCATCGCCATCCTGGCGGTCGGCGGCGCGGTGGTCATCGGCATCGTGATCACCCTGGTCGAGGGCCAGGAAGTCGCCGATACCAGCATCTTCGGCCTCGATCTCGGCTGGCGCACGGGCCTTGCCTTCCTCGTCGGCGCTGCGTGCTCCATGGCATCGGGCATCATCGGCATGTACATCAGCGTGAAGGCGAACCTGCGCACGGCCGCGGCGGCGCAGCACAGCCTGGTCCGTGCGGTACAGGTCGCGATGCGCGGCGGCGCCGTCTCCGGCTTCCTCGTGGTGGCGCTCAGCCTGCTCGGCGTCTTCGGCATCTTCTCTGCCTTCGGCGGGTTCTCGAACCCCGAGGAGGCGCCGTTCCTCATCGTCGGCTTCGGCTTCGGGGCATCGTTCGTCGCGCTCTTCGCTCAGCTCGGCGGCGGGATCTACACCAAGGCCGCCGACGTCGGCGCCGACCTCGTCGGCAAGGTGGAGGCGGGCATCCCAGAGGACGACCCGCGCAACGCTGCCGTCGTGGCCGACCTCGTCGGCGACAACGTCGGCGACTGTGCCGGCCGTGGCGCCGACCTGTTCGAGTCGACGGCGGCCGAGAACATCGGCGCCATGATCCTGGGCGTCGCGGTGTACGGCATCGCCCTGTCGTCCGGCTGGCCGAACCCGGAGTCCTGGATCTTCTTCCCGCTCGTCGTCCGCGCCTTCGGTCTGCTGGCCACGATCGTGGCCATGTACTTCGTCCGCGGCAGCGAGACCGAGAACCCGATGAACATCCTGAACCGCGGCTACTGGGTCACCACGATCCTGTCGGTTGCCAGCCTCGGGTTCGTGACGTACGTGATGATGGACACCAACGGGACGATCTCGAACGGCCTGCCCGTCTGGGTATGGTTCTTCTTCGCCGGCATCGTCGGCCTGATCACGAGCGTGGTGTTCGTCTACATCACCCAGTACTACACCGCCGGCACGTTCCGGCCCGTCCGCGAGATCGCGGAGGCCAGCCGAACCGGTCCGGCCACGAACATCATCAGCGGCACCGCGGTCGGCTACGAGACGACGTTCGTGACCGCGATCGCCATCGGGGCCGCCCTGATCGCCAGCCACTGGCTCGGCTCCCAGGCCGGCCTCGTCAACGCCGATGGCCACGACGTCGGCGGCGTCTTCGGAACCGCCGTCGCGACGATGGGCATGCTCATGACGACGGCCTACATCC
>JBOGSW010000072.1:0-11329 GCA_050695815.1 Candidatus Limnocylindria bacterium
GGCGTGACCGTGGCCAGCTTCCTTCGCAACATCTATAACGCGGTTCACCATCCGAAGCCGGCCGACGAGAGCGGCGAGAGCTCGGTCAGGTACACCGGCATCCCGCTGGCGAAGTTCCGCAAGCTGATGGAGGAGAAGATGGCCCTCCTGCACGTGGATCCCGCGTTCGCCACCCGTTACGTGAACGAGGGATTCTCCGGCGGCGAGAAGAAGCGGCTGGAGATGCTCCAGATGGCGGTCCTGAGCCCGTCGATGGCGATCCTGGACGAGACGGACTCCGGCCTGGACATCGACGCGCTCAAGAACGTGGCCGATGGGATCAACGCCACCCTCTCGCCGGAGATGGGGGTGCTGATGATCACCCACTACCAGCGCATGCTGAACTACGTGAAGCCGCAGTTCGTGCACGTCCTGCTCGACGGCCGCATCGTCATGTCGGGCGGCGAGGAGCTCTCCCACCAGCTCGAGGCGAACGGCTACGACTGGGTCCGCGAGCAGGTCGGTCTGCCGGCCGGCACCGGTGACGAGGCGAGCGCCCCCGAGCCGGTCGCCCAGCACTAGGGCGGCGGGGACCGATGGCGATCGATCAGGCGGTCCCGGCGGGCATCGACGGGGCGGCGCTGCGAGCCGACTTCCCGGTCTTCGAGCGGCCGACGGCATCGGGTCGGCCGCTGGCCTACCTCGACTCGGCATCCTCGTCGCAGAAGCCGCGCCGCGTCATCGACGCGGTGTCGGATGCCTACGCGCATCACTACGCCAACGTCCATCGCGGCATCTACGAGCTGAGCGTCGACGCCGACTCGCGCTACGAGGGGGCGCGCCGCGCACTCGCCGCCTTCATCGGCGCACCGAGCCAGCGCGAGGTCATCTTCGTGCGCAACGCGACCGAGGCCCTGAACCTGGTCGCCTACAGCTGGGGACGGGCCAACATCGGTCCCGGCGACCTGATCCTGTCGACCCAGATGGAGCACCACGCCAACCTCGTGCCATGGCAGCAGCTGGCGACCGCCACCGGAGCCACGCTGGAGTACGTGCGCCTGACCGATGACGGACGCCTCGATCTCGACGACCTTCGCGCGCGCCTGGCGCGCGGCCCGAGGCTCCTCGCCTTCAGCCACGTCAGCAACGCGCTGGGCACGATCAACCCGGTGGCGGAGGTCACGCGCCTGGCTCACGAGGCGGGCGCCATCGTCGTGCTCGACGCGGCGCAGAGCGTGCCGCACATGCCGGTCGACGTGGCCTCGCTCGGCGTCGACTTCGCGGCACTGTCGGGGCACAAGATGCTCGGACCATCGGGCATCGGCGCGCTGTGGGGCCGCCGCGAGCTGCTCGACGCGATGCCGCCCTTCCTGACCGGCGGTAGCATGATCACCCGGGTCACGCTCGACGGGACCGAGTGGAACGAGGTGCCCTGGAAGTTCGAGGCCGGGACGCCGGCCATCGCCGAGGCCGTCGGGCTGGCCGCCGCCATCGGCTACCTCGAGGAGATCGGCATGGACGAGGTCCGTGCCCACGAGCGCTTCCTGTTCGAGCGTGCCTGGGCGTCCGTGGGCGCCATCGGCGGCCTGCGCCGGCTGGGTCCCGAGTCGCCCGACGCGCACGCCGGGGTGATCAGCTTCGTGCTCGACGGCATCCATCCGCACGACGTGGCCACCATCCTCGACCAGCACGGGGTCGCCGTCCGGGCCGGACACCACTGCGCGCAGCCGGTCATGGCTCGCTACGACCTGCCGGCCACGACGCGCGCCAGCTTCTACGTCTACAACGACACCGACGACGTGGATCGCCTGACCGATGCCATCCACGCCACCCAGCGCCTGTTCGGCACCGCCTGAGAAGCCGATGGACAACCTGTATCGCGACTTCATCCTCGAGCACTACCGCGAGCCGCACAACCGCGGCGTGCTCGAGCCGCACGACCTGTCCTTCGCCGACTCGAACCCCACCTGCGGCGACGAGATGTCGATGACCCTCGTCCTGGACCACGCCAGGCAGCGCGTCACCGACGTCGCCTTCGACGGTCGCGGCTGTGCCATCAGCCAGGCATCGGCCTCGATCATGACCGATGAGCTGCGCGGCCTCACCCTCGATGAGCTCAAGGCGATCGATCCGAGGGACGTGGTCGAGAACCTCGGCGTGCCCATCGGTCCCGCCCGCCTCAAGTGCGCGCTTCTCGTCTACAAGGTGCTGCAGGGCGCCGTCATCGGCGCCGAGGCGCGCTGGCCGGACGAGGCCGAGGTGCTGGCCGGGGCCAACGCGGGCGGCTCGGCCCCATGAGCGCCGCGCGTCGAGCGGCGGGTCAGCAGGCCTCCGACGACTCCGCGACGCCCAGCCCGTTCACGGCGTCGATCGTGAAGTCGGCGCGGCACGAGCCCTCCTCGCCGCCGGATCGGTAGCTCAGCTCGAACTGGCCGTCGTCGGGCGGCGGCAGCCACCGCACCGAGGCCAGCGCCATGCCTTCGAAGGCCGACGGTCCGTGGATTGACCGCGCCAGCACGTCGAGCTGCTCGACGAGGGCGTCGGGGAGGGCACCGAGCTCGGTCGAGGCCACGTCCACCGTTCCGGTGATCGGCTCGATCTCGAACACCCACAGGTCCTCGCCCGCGCTCGCCGGGCGCGTGCCGGCCACCTCGAGCGCGCAGTCCTCCTCGCCGCATCGGCCGCCGATCGCCAGGGTCGTCCACGGCTCGCCGCCGTAGGTCCAGATGGCGTCGGCCACCGCGCCGGCGATCAGGTCGGTCTCGAGCTGGTCGGGGACGCCGCCCGGGCGGCGCGAGGTGCGCATCGCGTCGAGCAAGGTGGCGGCGTCGAATGGGCGACCCGGCTCAGGAACGGAGATGCCGGTCGCGCTCGATTCGGTGGGGGCAGCCGACGGGGATCCCGCGCTCACGCTCGGCGATGCGGTTGGCGCGGGCGTCACCGCGGACGATGCCGGGGACGATGCATCGGTCCCGCACGCGCTCACGATCCCGGCCAGGAGGAGAGCGAGGAGCGCGCGCTTCATCTCAACGGGTGAAGCCGCGGTGGAGGAAGGCCGCCATCTGCTCGCGCGTGACGGAGGCATCGGGGCAGTACCTCGTGGCCGAGCAGCCACCGGTGACACCAGCCGCGGCGAGGGCGTTGATGGCGTTCTCGTGCTGATTGCCGTTGTCATCGGTGAAGTAGTCATGGCTCGACGATGGCAGGTGCAGGGTCCGCACCAGGAAGGATGCCATCTGGGCGCGCGTCACCGCGCTGCGAGGGCAGTAGCGCGTCGAGGTGCAGCCCGCGGTGATCTCGGCCGCGGCGATGGCGTTGATATCGGCCTCGTGCTGGCTGCTGTCGTCATCGGTGAAGCGATCGACCGATGAGCCGGGCACCTCGGCTGCGCGCCGCAGGAAGGAGGCCATCTGCTCGCGGTTGACGGCATCCTTCGGGCAGAACCGGCCCGGGCCGCAGCCGGCGGTGATCTCCTCGCGCGCGGCCCACAGGATATCGGCCAGGAAGGGCGAGGCATCGGCGTCGAAGAAGGGTCCACTGAGCGCCCACGCCAGCCCGAACGGCTCCTCCGATGCCTCGAATCGGTCGTGACGGATCTCGATGCGCAGCGTTCCGGCGGTCGTCGCCGTGATGTCGACGACCTCATAGGGGTTGTCCCAGGAATACGAGCCGGCGACACTGCCGTTGGGAGCGATCACGCGCAGGTCGAGGTCGGAGGCGAGCGTGTTCGACTTGTTCGTGTTCGAGGACCCCGACGTATGGCTGCTCCAGGCCAGCGCCGCGCGGACGCGCTGCCCGGCGGCGACATTGATCTCGCGAACGAACGTCTGGCCCGCCGACATGGCGCCGATGTCGTAGCCGCCGTAGAGGCCGTCGCCGTTGACCAGGATGCGGTTCGACCAGAGAGCCGACGCGGTCCCGACGCCCTCGTGGTCGGTGCTGATGCCGCCCGATGGCATCGGGGTGCGGCGGAAGGCACCCGCCATGATGAGCGCGCGCGTCCCTTCCGGCCAGGCCGCCAGCGATGGCCTGCGCGCAACCAGCTGCGCGGCGATCCCGGCCACGATGGGCGACGCGACACTGGTGCCGTCGCCGATGATGCCGTTCGCCGTACGCACGCTCACCGACGGGGCCGACACGTTCGGCTTGTTGTAGTCGCCGTGCGAGTTGTACCCGGCGTCGGTGCGATCCCGGTAGGCCGCTCCGTTCGAGCCGTACCAGAGCCGATCATCGCCGGTGGCCGCCGTGCCGCGGTCGTTCACGCCGCCGATGGTGAGCACGTTATAGCCGGTGCCGGGCGAGACGACGTCCCAGTTCCCGAAGGTGCCGTGATTGCCCGATGCGGCGACGACCAGCCGGCCGTCCTCCCACGAGATCGAGTCGAAGTAGCGCCGTGCCTCCTCGGCCCCGGTCGCCGTGTCCTGGCCGATGCTGGCGTTCACGATGTCGGCATCACCGCCGGACGGTGCCACGGACCAGTCGGCTGCCTGGATGATGGCCCGATCGGTGGCGAGGCTCGGCGAGTAGCCGCCGGTCGATGCGCTCACGATGTCCGCTCCCGGAGCGACGCCGGCGTAGCTGCCGCGGCTCGCCACGGCGCCGGCCACCCACGTCGGGTGATCGCCGCCGCCGGTCCCGTACGAGAGGGACCCAGTGGTGCTGTAGGAGCGCACCACCTGCCCGGACATGTCGCCGCTGTTGCGGACGTTCTGGTACTCGACCACGCCGACCCGGACGCCGTTGCCTTGGTCCGCGCTGCCGCTCGTCCAGTTGGCGCCCACCGTC
Source organism: Candidatus Limnocylindria bacterium (assembly GCA_050695815.1). Lineage (GTDB taxonomy): Bacteria > Chloroflexota > Limnocylindria > QHBO01 > QHBO01 > JACDBZ01. Next base: position 4,765 of record JBOGSW010000072.1, read on the forward strand.
GGCCCGGCGCTCGACATCTGCTCCCCCCATGTGCCTTCGAGGCCAAGGCTCAGGACGTCGGCGCGCGCGGCCAGCGTCTGGACGCCGCCGGCAGGCACGTCCACGAACACGAGCGGGGCCGAGGTGCTCACGTAGGCGATGCTGCCACCCGCCTGATCGACCTGCGCTCGAAGCGCATCGGCGGCGGCGGCGTACACCGCCCGGCGCGCCTCCCACAGTTCGGCGCGGAGGCCGCGGATCGTCTCGAGGTCGTCGACGAGCGGCCGGCCTGCGAGCCAACGCACCTCGGGATGCTTCGCTCGCACGGCGTCCTCGGCGGTCCCGGTATCGGCGTCGAGCCACATCGCGACCCGCAGCGAGCGTGACACGGGGGCCGCCGACACGGCGGCGCGCAGGGGCGCATCGGCCTTGAGCTCCATGACGGTCAGGCTCGCGGCGCTCTCCTGCCGTGCGGCATCGAGCACCGTGATGCCACCGGAGGCTCCGGAGGCGTCACGGTAGACGGAGTGGATCTCGCCGGTTCGCCGGTCGACCAGCTTGAGCGCCGAGAGCGTCTCACCCGTGCGGGTGGTCGCCTGCCGCTCGTTGACGACCTCGAAGTCCGAGGGCGCGCCACCCTGCTCGCGCGCCAGCTGCTCGATGGCCGCCTGGCGTGGATCGGCCGCATCGATGACCGACGGAGCGAGCATGCCCGAGCCGATCAGAGCGACCGACAGTGAAACTGCCAGGCGGCGGCCGATCCGGTTCGCGCGGCGGCTATGCATGTGCTCTCCCGTGCCCGCGGAAGTATGACATTGTCACACGCGGGCGGAGCTCCATCATCGCACCCTGCCCGGCGCGTGCCATCACCCATCCGTGTAGCCTGCGCGCATGACTTTCGCCGGAGCCGATGCGGTCGCCACGCACCGCGACCGGCTGGCCCGCGCCGCGGCCGCCGCGGCGGAGCGCGGGGTCGAGGCGCTCCTCATCACGCCATCGCCCGATTACCGCTATCTGCTGGGCTACCGAGCGCCCGCGATGGAGCGGCTCACCTGTCTCATCGTTCGTGCCGATGGCGCGCCGGCGCTCGTCCTGCCCCGGCTCGAGGAGCCGCTTGCGCGGCACCGGCTCGGAGATCTGGTGGACGAGATCGAGATCGTTGCCTGGGACGAGACCGACGATCCGATCCGGCTGGTGCAGACGATCGTGGGGTCGGCCCTGCGCATCGGCGTCCAGGACCAGATGTGGGCCCGCTTCGCGCTTCGGCTGGGTGCGGCGCTCGATCCGGCCCAGCTGGTCGAGGCCGGTCCGACGTTGAGCTCCCTGCGTCGCGTGAAGAGCCCCGATGAGGTCGGCAGGCTCCGCGCCGCGGCCGCCGCGGCCGACGAGGCGATGGGTGGGATCACCGCCGAGCGGCTGTCCGGGCGGACCGAGGCGGAGGTGAGCGCTCACGTTCGCACGCTCCTGCAGGCGGCGGGCCATGAGACCGCCGACTTCGCGATCGTCGCGTCCGGCCCGAACTCGGCCAGCCCTCACCATGAAGCGGGTGAGCGGGTCATCGAGCGCGGTGACGCGATCGTGCTGGACATCGGCGGCGCCCTCGACGGCTATTGCAGCGACACCTCGCGCACCGCCTTCGTGGGTGAGCCGCATCCCGACTTCGCCGCGCTCTTTGCCGTGCTGCGCGAGGCGCAGGCCGCAGCCTGTCAGGCCGTGCGCCCCGGCGTCCCGGCCGCGGAGATCGACGCGGTGGCGCGCAACGTCATCGGCGAGGCCGGCTACGGCGATGCCTTCATCCATCGCACCGGCCACGGCATCGGGCTCGAGACGCACGAGGAGCCATACATCGTCGCCTCGAATGCCGAGCCGCTGGTGGCCGGCAACGCCTTCAGCGTCGAGCCCGGCATCTACATCCGCGACACGTGGGGCGCGCGCATCGAGGACATCGTCGTCTGCACCGAGGCCGGCGGCGAACGGCTCAACACAAGCTCCACCGAGCTGTACGTGGTCGACTGAGCTTCGAGGCGCGCTCATGCCCATCAAGGCGCCGCGGAGCCCCGTCGCGTTGCGCATGGCGGCAGTCCGGGCGCTTTCTTGCGCCCCAGCGCACTCAACTGCGAACGAGGCCGCGGATCCGATCAGTTCATGCAGCACCGCGCACAGGATGATCGAGATTCGGCCACCATCGGCTCCTTCTTCGTTGTTACGTGCGCCCCAGCGCACGTCGATAGCGCACGTCCCGGCAGTCGCCGTCAGCGGCCCCGGTGCGAGCTGACGAGCGAGACGAGCACCTGGTCGATGGCCGCGTTGGCCTCGTGGAATGCGGAGGTCACCTCGGTCACCTCGGCCGATCGGCGGCGCAGGTGGCCGGTGATCGCGTCGAGCACCGGTGACCGGAAGAACAGGAACGCCTCGACCGTCTCAGCGAGCGTGAGCCCGGCGCGTGACGCCTCGGCACCGTAGAGCCCGCCCATCTTCTCGGCCTCCTCGAGGAGGAGCTCGCGCTCCGCCTTCTTCGATGCCGCGACGTACTCGATCACCAGCTGGAAGGTCCGCTGCCCCCAGCGCCGGAATTCGTCGCGCTCGTCGACCGAGAGGCGCGCCTGCCAGGGCTGCCCCGCGTAGCCAGTGCGGACCATGCGCCGATGCAGCTCGCCGGCCATCGTCTGGCGCGAGTCCGGGAGGCGCTCCATCGCGTATCGGTTGCGACGCGGCGCGTTGATCATCGCCTCGAGGCTGGATCGCAGGAATCGCCGATGACCGCCCGGGGTCTGGTAGCTCTGCACCTTGCCGCTGTCCGCCCATCGGCGCAGCGCGTCGGGGCCGACCCCCACCAGGCGCGACGCGGCGCCCAGCGGCAGCCACGGATCGTCGGGATCGTTGGCTGGCGGTTGGCGGTCGTCGGTTGCCATGAGACGTGCAGCCTGCGTCAATCGGCGCGCAGGTCGGCGGCCTTCAGCGCTCCCAGCTCGCCCCACAGGTGGACGAGCGAGACCATGCCGTCGCGCAGGTTGCGAAGGCTCATCCACTCGTTCGGCGCGTGGAAGCTGCCGGTGGGATTCGCGAACCCGACCATGAGCGTCTTCATGCCGAGCGCCGCGTCCAGCGCGGCCACCACCGGCACCGATCCGCCCGAGCGCTGGAAGAGCGGAGCCTTCCCGAACCCGGCCTCGAGGGCGCGCGCGGCGGGGGCTACGCCCGGGTGGTCCAGGGGCGTGATCGCCGGCGCGCCGCCGTGGATGATCTTCACCTCCACGCGCACGGTGGGAGGCGCGATGGCCTCGAGATGCTGCACCATGACGCGCTCGATCTCGCGATAGTCCTGGTCCGGCACGAGGCGCGTGCTGATCTTGGCCGCGGCCCAGGCGGGGATGATCGTCTTCGCGCCCTCGCCGGTGTAGCCACCCCAGATGCCGTTGATGTCGAAGGTCGGCCGCGCCGATAGGCGCTCGAGCAGGGTGTGGCCTCGCTCGCCCCGCATCGGCTCGGCGACGCCGGTCTCGGCGGCCCACTCCCGCTCGTCGAAGGGCAGCGCGGCGTACGCGGCATGCTCTTCGTCGCTCAGGTCGCGCACCCGGTCGTAGAAGCCGGGCACCGTGACCCGCCCGTCCGCATCGACCAGGCCTGCCAGCATCCGAACGAGCACGTTGGCCGGGTTGTCGACGCCGCCGCCGTACTGCCCGGAATGCACGTCCTGGCGCGGGCCATGGACCCGGACCTCCCAGTAGGCGATGCCGCGCAGGCCGTAGCCGATGGCGGGCGTCCCGTCGTCGTCGAACGTGTCGCCGTCGCTCACCACGCACACGTCGGCGCGCAGCAGATCGGGGTGGTCGGCAATGAACTGCTCGACCGGCTCCGAGCCGACCTCCTCGTCGCCCTCGAAGAAGAAGCGCAGGTTGATCGGCAGCCGTCCGGCGGTCTCCATCCACGCCTCGACCGCCTTGAGGTGCATGAAGAGCTGTCCCTTGTCGTCCCCGGCGCCGCGGGCGTAGATGCGCTCATCCTCGTGGCGAGGCTCGAACGGGGGGCGGATCCACTCGTCGAGCGGGTCGGTCGGCTGCACGTCGTAGTGGCAGTAGACGAGCACGGTGGGGGCATCGTCGCCGGCCTTCATCCACTCGGCGGTGACGATCGGATGCGCGCTCGTCTCGTGAATCGTGGCGCGCTCGATCCCCAGGCGCGTCAGCTCGTCGGCGATCCACTGCGCCGCCCGTCGGACCTCGTCGTTGCGGCCCGGGTCGGCGGACACGCTCTCGATGCGCAGGAACTCGTCGAGCTGCGCCAGGTGATCGGCGTCGTGCTCGCGGAGGTGGGCGACGGCCGCATCGGTCATGCGGGTGGTATCGGTCTGGCTCGTCATGGAGCGATGATAGGCGGATGGCGCCGATGCAGCCGACGCAGGCCTGACCTAGCTGAACGCGCCGAGCACGAATCCGACGAAGAGCGCCAGTGCGATGGCCGGCACCAGGCTGGCGGCGCGCAGGAAGGCCGGCCAACCCGGGCCGCCCGCGAAGGCGTAGGCGGGGATGCTGATCGGGAACAGGAAGACCGCCGCCGACCAGCCGATGCGAGCGCGACCGCTCAGGTCCGGCCGCTCCTGCACGTCCAGCCAGTAGGCGGCGATCATCAGGAATCCGCCGACCGCGAGGACCGCAAACAGGGGCCAGATGATGGGAAGCATGCCGGACCGATGCTAGCGCCCAGCCTTCCGCGGCGAGCGTCCGAATTCTCGTCCTCCGCGCTGGCGCGGACGGTACGAATTCACGTGGCATAACCGTTGAGCGAGCTCGAAGGCGGGCGAAGCGGCCAGATTCACATGTCGCATGAATTCGGACGGTTCAGCCGTCGCGGCGGCGAGCGATGTCATCGGGGCCGTTGAGGAGGTCGGTGAGGAAGGCGAGCGGCCGGTGGCGCGGGAGGCGCGGCTCCGCGGTCGGGAGCAGGGCCGCGATCCCCTCCCGAATGCGGGCATCGAGCCGGGCTCGCGCCTCTCGGCCGCGGACGGCATCGGTCTGGATAGCGGCTCCGAAGCGGACCTCGATCCCTTTGCGGAACCAGAGGTCGGTGCTGCCGACGATGGCGCACGGCACGACCGGCACGCCCGAGGTGACCGCGAAGGCGGCAGCTCCCTCCTCGAACGACAGCAGCTCTGATTCGCGGAAGCCGATGCGACCCTCGGCGAAGATGCCGAGCACGCCATCGGCCTCGAAGACGCGCCGCACGGCGCGCACGGCACTGGTGAGTGTCGTCTTTTCCGGGTTGTAGGGGATCACGCCGCCGAAGAACGCCATTACCCGGTTCTTGAATCCCTTGCTGAAGTCCGCCTCCCTGGGGCCGAACCACGTGATGCGTGGCTCGACCGGCGCGACCGAGGTGACGATCAGCGGATCCCAGCCATTGTGGTGGTTCGCGACGAGCTGGAACGGTGGCTTCGGCCAGTGCTCGAGCCCGGTTGCGCGCACGTCGAAGAGTGCGCGGGTGACGGCTCGGACCAGCCCCCACATGAGCCGATAGCGTGGCGTGACCTCGACGCTCAGCGCACGCGGGCCGGTGCGGCGAGCTCGGTCTGCGGTCGCGCTCATCGGTGGCGATTCGGCTTCGGGCAGGCCGAACCGGCCCGGTGTACAAGCTTCTTGCACACTACCTCGGCGAGGCTTACCAGCCGCTTACCGGCCATCTGCTAGGCCTCGATCTCGCGGCGGCGCGGGTCGACCCTGGTGAGGGCCAGCGCGGCGCCGGCGACGTAGAGGATGCCGACCGCGATCGCGACCCGCGGGCCGAGACCAACGTCAACGCTGCCGAACGCATCGCGCAACGGCCCCGCGACCACGAGGTAGGCGGGTCCGGCCATCGCGGTCCCGGCATTCAGGATGCCCATGTATCGCCCCGAGGTGTGCTTCGGGATCACGTCGGCCATCAGTGCCCAGTCGGCTGACAGGAATACGCCCATGCCGAGTCCGAAGGGAATGAATGCAGCGATCCCGAGCTCGGGGGTCGGCGCGATGGCCACGCACGCCAGGCCGACCGCGACGATCGCGGCCGCCGCCCAGATCACCCGCCGACGACCGAATCGGTCCGAGAGCCGTCCTCCGGGGATGGCAGCCGCTGCTGTCATGAGGCCGACAACCAGCGTTCCGATGAACAGGTAGAGCGTCGCGTCGTCGCGGGAGAGCCCGTGCGAGTCCTCGAAGTAGAAGGCCGCGTAGCGGGTCACGGCGTAGGCGCCGAGGAACAACAGCCGCACCACGAGGAGCCACACGACACTTCGCTCGCGGAGGATGTCGGTACCCCACGCCGACAGCGCAAGCTCGCGCCAGCTGCGGGTTCGCGGCGGCGCGGCGCGGCCCTCGTCCACCGTGGTGACGAGGATGACCATGGTGCCCAGCTCCACCAGCGCCAGCGCGATCGTGGTCAGCACGATCGTGTCGGTGAGCTGACCGAGCGTGGCGATGCCGGTGCCGAGAATCGTGCCGAACACGATCATCATCCCCATCAACCCGCTCGCCAGGCCGACCTGCCGCGCCGGGACGAGGTCGGGCACGTAGCCCTGGAACGGGCCCTGGGCGAAGTTCGAGCTCAGCTGGAG
>JBOGSW010000073.1:0-7412 GCA_050695815.1 Candidatus Limnocylindria bacterium
CCGGCAGGACACAACGCCTTCATCATGTGACCGCGGCCCCTGGCGTGCGGTACTCTCTGAAAAGTTCGACGGACCTATCAGCCGGCCGGAGGCCTGCTCGAGCAGGCTCGACCGGAGAACGTGAGCAGGGGCGCACATGGCCACCTACGTCCTTCGCCGGGTACTCCAGGCGATACCCATCCTCTTCGGCGTCGCGGTCGTCAGCTTCGCGATCGTGCAGCTCGCGCCGGGCGAGCCGATCGACCGCTTCCGCTCGCCGACGACGCCACCCGAAGTCCTCGAGAACCTGCGTCGCCTGTACGGGCTGGACAAGCCGATCCCCGAGCAGTTCGTGGCGTGGATCACGAGCTTCGTGCAGTTCTGGCGCCCGGACGCCTGGGGCTATAGCCTCTCCTACAACGTCCCGGTGCGCGACATCGTCTTCGAGCGCATCCCGGCCACGCTGCTGCTGGGCGGCACCGCCCTGATCGTCACCATCCTGATCGCCATCCCCATGGGCATCCTGGCCGCGGTCAAGCAGTACAGCCTCGCCGACAAGATCATCACCACCTTCGCCACCGTCGGCTACGCGATCCCGTCGTTCCTGCTCGGCCTGTACCTGGCCTACTTCGGCGGCGTCGTGCTCGGCGCCTTCCCGCTCTTCGGCATGGTCGACACGACGGGCCAGTCGGAGCTCGCTGGCACGCCGCTCGACGTGGCGTGGCACATGGTGCTGCCCGTCAGCTCGCTGGCCATCCAGCAGATCGCCGGCTGGTCGCGCTACGTGCGCGCCAAGATGCTCGAGGTCATGAACCAGGATTACGTGCGCACCGCGCGCGCCAAGGGCCTTCCGGGACGGACGGTGACCTTCAAGCATGCCCTGCGCAACGCGCTGATCCCGATCATCACCCTGTTCGGGCTCACCCTGCCCAGCCTGCTTTCTGGGGCGGTCATCACCGAGGTCATCTTCAGCTGGCCGGGTCTCGGCCAGCTGGCCGTGCTGGCGGTCGCGCAGCGCGACTATCCGCTGGTGCTGGCGTTCGTGATGGTGGGCGGCTTCGGCGTGGTGCTGGGGAACCTGCTGGCAGACATCCTGTACGGCGTGGCAGACCCGCGCATCAAGTATTAGCTCAGCCAAAGGATAGCGAGACCATGGTCAACCGAAGCGAGGCGGCCGCCGGCGAGATCGAGCGTCGGCGACGCGAGGAGGCCGAGGCCGACTCCGAGGAGATCGATCGCACGCCGATCAGGAGCTACTGGTCGCTGGTCCGGACCCGCTTTTTCCGCAACCGGCTGGCCGTCTTCGGGTTCGTGGTCCTGTCGATCCTGGCCATCTACGCCGCCATCATCCCTTCCGTCACCGGGGACGCGTGGCGCGAGACCGGCCTCTTCAAGGGCGACGCGCCGCCGGAGATCTTCAACGAGGAGGGCGACTTCGTGTTCGCCATCCTCGGCTATGACGAGCTGAGCCGGAACCTGTTCGTGCGCCTGGCCAAGGCCACCCAGACCTCGCTCATCATCGGCCTGGCGGCGGTGGCCATCATCATGGGGATCGGCATCTTCATCGGCTCCGTCGCAGGCTACGTGGGCGGCTGGATCGACAACGTCCTGATGCGGTTCGTCGACATCGTGCTCAGCCTGCCGGGCCTGTTCATCATCCTCATGATCACCGCCTTCTTCGGGGCGGGAAACATCTGGGTCATCATCTTCGCCATCGGCCTGACCGGCTGGACGACCGCCGCGCGCCTGCTGCGCGCCGAGTTCCTCTCGCTGCGGGAGGTCGACTACGTGCAGGCTGCACGGGCACTCGGCGCGCCACCGACGCGCATCATCACGCGCCACATGCTGCCGCCGGCGATGGCGCCGATCGTGGTGGCCGCGACGCTCGGCGTTGCCGACTCGGTCGTCGTCGAGTCGGCGCTGAGCTTCCTCGGCTTCGGCCTGGGCGGCGAGAGCGCGAGCCTGGGCACCATGCTCCAGAACGCGCTCAACTATTTCTTCTCGGGGCCGCTCAAGGTGGTCTATCCGGGCGTGATCCTCATCCTGATCGTGCTGGCCGCCAGCTTCCTGGGCGACGGCCTGCGCGACGCGCTCGATCCTCGCCAGCGGGTGGAGGCGAAGTGACGGCCACGTCCAGGCACGTCGGGCCGCTTCTCGAGATCAAGGGACTCAAGACCCAGTTCTTCACCCAGGATGGGGTCGTCAAGGCCGTCGACGACGTCACCTTCGAGATCAGCCACGGCCAGACCCTCGGCGTGGTGGGTGAGTCCGGCTGCGGGAAGAGCATCACCAGCCTGTCGGTCATGCGGCTCATCGATCGCCCGGGGAAGATCGTCGCGGGCGAGATCCTGCTCAACGGCGACAACCTTCTCTCCAAGAGCGACGAGGAGATGCGCGACGTGCGCGGCGACCAGGTGAGCATGATCTTCCAGGAGCCGATGACGAGCCTCAACCCCGTCTACACCTGCGGCGACCAGATCGCCGAGGCGGTGCAGCAGCACACCGCGGTCAGCCGCCGCGAGGCGTGGGATCGGGCGGTCGAGATGCTCCGCATCGTCGGCATCCCCGACGCCAAGCGCCGGGCGACCGAGCATCCGCACCAGCTGTCGGGCGGCATGCGGCAGCGCGTCATGATCGCCATGGCGCTCTCGACCGATCCGGACCTGCTCATCGCCGACGAGCCGACGACCGCGCTCGACGTGACCATCCAGGCGCAGATCCTGGAGGTCATGCGCGACCTGCGTGAGAAGAATCGGATGGCGATCATGCTCATCACCCACGACCTCGGCGTCGTGGCCGAGATGGCCGACGAGGTGGTGGTCATGTACGCCGGCAAGGTCGTCGAGCGCGGCGACGTGAAGACGATCTTCACGACCCCGCACCATCCCTATACCCAGGGCCTGCTGCACTCGATCCCGCGCCTCGACGAGCGCGTCGACCGGCTCGAGGTGATCAAGGGCACCGTGCCGTCGCCCTACAACCTGCCGCAGGGCTGCCTCTTCAAGCGGCGTTGCCCCAACCGCATGCAGGTCTGCGACGTGGCGCCGCCATACCGCGAGGTCACGCCCGGCCACGAGAGCCGCTGCTGGCTGTCGCCGTCCGGCGAGGAGCCCGACGTCGGCGCCAACGCATCGGGCCCGGAGGCCGAGGCGGCCGCGGAGGCCCTGACGGTGGGAGCGCGATGACCGAGCCGAGCGTGATCAGCGCTCCGGAGGCGGGCAGCCGGACGAGCGCGGGCCAGACGAGCAACGAGCGCACCGCCGCGCGCGGCGGCAGCGGCCGCGGGCCGCTGCTCGAGGTGGACGATCTCGTCAAGCACTTCGACATCCGCGGCGGCCTGCTCGGCATCAGCAAGCTCGGCGCGGTGCGCGCCGTGGACGGCGTCAGCTTCACCGTCAACGAGGGGGAGACGCTCGGGCTGGTGGGGGAGTCAGGCTGCGGCAAGACGACGCTGGGCAAGGTGATCCTGCGCCTCCTGCCGCCGACGTCGGGGTCGGTGAGCTTCGAGGGCAAGCCGCTCTTCGAGCTGAACAACCGGGAGCTGAAGGCGGCAAGGCGCGACATCCAGGTCGTGTTCCAGGACCCGTACGCCAGCCTCAACCCGCGCATGAGCGTCGGCGAGATCGTGGGCGAGGGGCTGTACGTCCACGGCATGACGAACAAGCGCGAGCGCGAGTCCGCGGTGCGCGACCTGCTCAAGCGGGTGGGGCTCAACCAGCAGCACATCCACCGCTATCCGCACGAGTTCTCCGGGGGCCAGCGGCAGCGCATCGGCATCGCCCGCGCCCTCGCCCTGCGGCCGAAGTTCATCGTGTGCGACGAGCCGGTCAGCGCGCTCGACGTGAGCATCCAGTCGCAGGTGCTCAACCTGCTCTCCGACCTCCAGGACGAGTTCCAGCTCACCTACCTGTTCATCGCGCACAACCTCGCGGTCGTGAAGCACCTCTCGACCCGCATCGCCGTGATGTACCTCGGCAAGATCGCCGAGCTGGCCGACGCGGACGACCTGTACCGCGCGCCGGCGCACCCGTACACGAAGGCGCTCCTGTCGGCCATCCCGATCCCCGATCCGACGGTTCGGCGCGAGCGGATCGTGCTGAAGGGCGACCTGCCTTCCCCGGCGAACCCGCCGTCGGGCTGCCGCTTCCACACCCGCTGCCCGATGGCGCAGGAGATCTGCAAGACCGACGAGCCGCCGCTGCGCGACGTCGGCGGTGGCCACCTGAGCGCCTGCCACTTTGCCGAGGAGGTCACGCCGCTCGAGGAACGGGTGGCGGCGAGCTAGCTCAGGTCGATCCCTCCGGCTCGTTGCCCGGCTCGTTCATGCGCAGCTCGACCTGCTCGCTGCCGTCGGGCCGCCGGGTCCGCGTCACGTGGATATGGGGATGGGTCTCGTCGCCGATCTGCTCCTTCGCCACGCTCACCATCACGTGCTCGTCGACGTTGCTGAGCTGCTCCTCCTCTGGCAGCGCCGCGTTCGGCACGGTGCGGAAGACGAGGTAGCTGATGAAGACCCACGCCACGGCGATGACCGGGATCCCGAACAGCGCGCCCCATACGCCGGCCACCTGGGCGCCGATGAGGAGGCCGACGAGGACGAGGATGGGGTGCAGGCCGACCGCCCCGCGCATGAGGCGCGGCTGGAGCCAGTTGACCAGGACGGTCTGGGCCACCAGCAGGATGATCGCCACCGGGAGCACGCCGCCGGTGAAGAGCGCGGCCCCGATGATGGGCGGAATGAGCGCCAGCGGCGGGCCGAAGAACGGGATGAGCATGGCCAGCGCGCTCATCGTGCCCCACAGGAAGAGGTACGGAATGGCGAACGCGGTGCCGACGATCGCCACCAGGAGCGCCTGGATGGTGGCCAGGATGAGCTGGGCGCGCAGGAATCCGCCGAAGGCGCGCACGATGCTGCGCTCGAAGAGAACCGCCTCGTCCGTGTAGCGGCGCGGGACCGCGGCACGCAGCCGCGTCAGGATGCGGCGCGAGTCCATCAGCATGTAGAGCGACAGGATGATGATGAGCAGGAGCGAGCCGAGCGCGGCCAGCGTGACGCCGGCGATGGCCTGCGCCTGCTCGACCACGGCGCCCGCGATCTGCCCCACCTCGCGGACGGCACCGGCGTAGAGCTGGGTCAGGTCGATCTCGAGGCGTCCGAACTGGAGGCTGCGCTCCCATTCGGCCAGGGCGGCGAGGATGTCGCGCTCCGTCTGCGGGTAGTTGCGCGCCAGCTCGGCCACCTGCTGCGTGAGCGCCGCTCCGGTGTAGAACAGCACGAAGCCGAAGACGACCAGGGCCAGCAGGTAGGTGCCGACCACGATGGCCGGTCGGGGCAGCTCGATTCGCTCGGCGAGCCAGCTGACGAGCGGCGACATGACGAACGAGAGGAGCCAGGCCAGGAACAGGATGAGCACGATCGTCCCGAAGCCGCCCACGATTCCCAGCAGCCTCTCGGCCAGGAGCGAGCCCACGTAGAGGCTGCCGAGGACGAGGAAGATGACGAGCCAGCGGCGCTCGCGCGGACCGATCCCCGACGTGACGCCCGGTGCCGGCCCGGTCACGATCAGCCCGTCCGGCCGGGACCGATGCCGACCGCGTCGCGCACCTCGGCCATGGTGGCGTCCAGGATCGGTCGCACCTTCGCCGCACCGGCGGCCAGCGTCTCCTCGACCACGGTGGGATCGGCGGCCAGCTGGATCCGCTTCTCGCGCATCGGCCGGAAGAACTCGATGACGCGCTCCGCGAGCAGCTGCTTGGTGTCGACGCAGCCGGTGCGCGCCGTGCGCTCGCCATCCTGGATCTGGAGGTAGTCGCCACCGAAGAACCGATGCAGCTGGCACACGTTGCAGACCTCGGGGCGACCCGGATCGGTGCGCTTGATGCGCAGCGGATCGGTGACCATGCTCATCACCAGGCGCCGGATCTCGTCGGGCTCGGCGAAGATGGGAATGGTGTTGCCCGCGCTCTTGCTCATCTTCGTGGCGCCGTCGATGCCCATCACCACCGGCGCCTCGGTGTACACCGCCTGCGGCTCGGGGAAGGTGTCGCCGTAGCGGCGGTTGTAGGCGCGCACGATCTCGCGGCTCAGCTCGAGATGGGCATCCTGGTCCTTGCCGACCGGCACGACCGACGCCTTGTAGATGACGATGTCGGCCGCCTGCAGCACGGGATAGTCGAGCAGGCCAAGGCTGTTCTCGACGCCCTGCTGCCGCTTCTCCTTGTAGGTCGGGGTGCGCTCGGCCCAGCTGACCGGCGTGACGGTGTTGAAGATCCAGGCCAGCTCGGCATGCTCCGGGAAGTCGGACTGGCGGATGATCGCGCTGCGCTCCGGATCCAGGCCCACGGCCAGCATGTCGAGCACCATGTTGTGCGTGAGCGAGCGCATCTCAGCGCCGTCGTGGACGGTGGTCATGGCATGCAGGTCGACGATTCCGTAGATCGACTCGTATCGGTCCTGGAGCGCCACGTAGTTTGCCTGCGCTCCCAGGTAGTTGCCCAGGTGCGAGGCGCCGGAGGGCTGGATGCCGGTGAAGAGGCGCTCGCGGGCGGGGCGCTCACCGTGGGTCGGGCTCATCGGAGGCCGAGTGTAGCGCACCATGCCGCGCGCTCCGGGCGGCGGCGGTCTATCGTGTGAGCGCATGCGAGCCGATCAGAGCCCACCGCGCTGGACCGATGCGGCCGACCCGCGACGGCGGGTGGGTCACACGGTCGAGTGGCACGCCGAGATCGGCTCGACCAACGATCGAGCCCGAGAGCTGTTGGCGGCCGATGGCGACGGGGTGGCCGTGGTCGCCGACCTCCAGTCCGCCGGCCGCGGCCGGCGCGGACGCAGCTGGCTCTCGGCGCCCGGACGGAACCTGGCCGTGAGCGTCGGGCTGACGATGGAGATGGCCGCCACGAGCGCGTGGCAGCTCGGCCCATCCGCCGCGCTCGCGATGCACGCGGCGTGCGCGACGGCGGCGGAGGTCGGCCTGAAGTGGCCGAACGACCTCGTCACCCTCGACGGCGAGCGCAAGCTCGGCGGCCTGCTGGTCGAGACCGCCGTCGACGGTGATCGGCTCGCCGGCGCCGTGGTGGGCATGGGCATCAACGTAAACTGGACCCGCCGGGAGCTGCCCGACGAGCTGCGGGAGGTCACGACCTCCCTGCGCGAGCTGAGCGGCCGCTCAACGGACCGCGTGGCGCTGCTGGGCGCGCTGCTCACCGCCCTCGATGCCGAGATCGCGTCCCTCGAGGCCGGCCGCTCGCCGTTGGAGCGCTACCGGTCGGCCTGCGTCACCCTGGGCACGCCCGTGCGCGTCGAGACCGCCGATGGCCCCGTGGAGGGGGTGGCGCGCGAGATCGGCGCACGCGGCGAGCTGGTGGTCGAGAGCGGCGGACGCCGGATGGCGGTCACCAACGGCGACGTGATCCGGCTCCGACCGGTGGAGGCG
>JBOGSW010000074.1:0-2325 GCA_050695815.1 Candidatus Limnocylindria bacterium
CGCGAGGGCCCGCCGACGACGGCGCGCCGGCGGGCCTCGGCAGCGGGCGCGGACCTAGGCCGGGACGGCCTCCTCCTCGCGTTCGGCGTGGCCGTAGAGCGGCGTCTCGCGCGCCGCGTCGCTGAGCATCGGATCGAGCATCTTCTGGATGGCCAGCGTGTGGGTGCAGCCGCCGGCCGATTCGAACAGGTGGCAGTCACACTGCCACGTATCGGCGTCGAGAGAGATGGTGTGGGTGCCGTTGTCGCCGGCAAAGCTCGCGCGGAACGCGGCGAGCTTCACGCGGTCCGGCTCGTGCGCGTAGCGCATGGCCTTCTCGACCTTGCCGATCATGCTCGATTGCACGTCGCGAATACCTCCATGGCGCCGTCGCCGGCGCCCTACTACGTGGCGCCCGTCGGGTCGCTGCCGGTGGCCCTGGCGAGCCGCTCCTTGAGCATCGCAAGCAGTGTAACCGGCGTTGGGTCGGTCTGGTAGAGGATGGCGAGATACACGCTCATCATGTCGCCGTAGGCGACCGTGGTGAGGACGCGCGCCAGCGCCGACGCACCCTCGGCCACGACCTCCGAGCGGTTCGTGGCGCGCTCGCCGAGCAGCTCCTCGACGACCCGGTAGCGCTCGGCGATCGTCTCCGGTTCTTCGGGGTCGCGCAGCTGGACGACGTAGAGCGCGTCGCCGAGCTCGCGCGGGTTCAGGCTGCCCTCGATGGCGTTGTGGTTGGCCTCGGGCATCGGCTCCCAGGCTGCCCACGCCTTGGCGTTCTCGTTGAGCTGCGTCTTCCAGCGATGCGCGACCGCCGCCATGGCGCCGTGGCCGTAGATCACCGGGATGCGGCCGAAGGTCGCCCAGGCCAGCTGCTTGGCGGGATTCGCCTCCGTCGCGACCGATGGGGCCAGGCGCTCGAGGAGGGACTCGAGGGACGCGACGACCGGCGCCAGCGGGTCGGGGTCGGTGATGAGCCCGGCGTTCGAGAGCAGCTCGTGGACGAGGCCGACGCCGAAGCCGATGGCGGCGCGCGGCTGACCGGCGAGGCGGTACTGGAGCAGCGGCAGCCGCTCCTCGGTGGCATGCGCGGCGAGGCGGCCGCCGGTGGTGATCACCGCGATCGGCAGCCCGCGCTCCCGGGCCGCGGCAAAGCCGGCGAGCGTCTCCGCCGTCTCGCCCGAGTGGCTGGCCGCCACGACCAGCGTGCGCTCGCCGATCCCGGCCGGCAGGCCGTAGTCGCGGTGCACGATGAGCGGAACGCGCAGCCGATCCCCGGCGGCGGCGGCCACGAGCTCGGCACCGATGGCCGACCCGCCCATCGCCAGCACGGCCACGGCATCCACGTCCCGATGCCGGTCGTCGAGGGTGACCGGCGCGGCGACGCGTCGGGCCTGCGCGAGCTGCCCGGGCAGGGTCATCACGCGGCCGAGCATGTCGTCCGGATCGATCCGCTTCAGGGTTGCGGGGTCATCGAGCGTGACCGCTTCCTCGAACAGCGGCGGTCGCTGCGGATCGTCCTCCTCGTCCTCCGGCCGGTGGCCCGGCTCCTCGTCGGCGTGCTTGTAGCCGAAGAAGTCCCGCGCGTCCATCAGCCCGGGGTCCCCGCGGCCTCGCGTTCGGCGCCGGCGATGCGGCGGCCCTCCGCCAGCAGCGTCTCGACGTCCTCCGGCGTGCGCGCCTCGGCGTAGACACGCAGCAGCGCCTCCGTCCCGCTGAAGCGGATGAGGAGCCAGCTGCCATCGGTGCGGTAGAACTTGAAGCCGTCGCCGGTGTCGAGCACCTTGCGCTCGACCACGCCCTGGCCTGCCAGCTCCGTCGGCGCCTCTTCCGAGAGCCGGGCCAGCGTATCGGCCTTCACGCCCTCGTAGCCATCGCGCGCGAAACGGATGTCGATCCGGTTGTAGTACGAGGGACCGGCTAGCGCCTGGAGCTCGGCCAGCACCTCGGAGGCCTTCTTCGCCTTCGTCAGCCACAGGTCCATCAGGAAGAGCCCGGAGGCCAGGCCATCGCGCTCGGGGATGTGCATCCCGAAGCCGAAGCCACCCGACTCCTCGCCGCCGATGACGGCATCGGTCTCCGTCATCTTCGGTCCCACGTACTTGAAGCCGACGCCGGTCTCGTATGCCTGGGTGCCGTAGATCTCGGCCAGCCGCTTGGCCATGGAGGTGGTGGTGACGGTGTAGACCGCCGGACCGATCTGGCCGCGCACGTCGAGCAGGTACCAGTAGAGCAGGCCGTAGACCTGGAGCTGGTTGACGAACACCCCCTCCTCGGTCGCCATGCCGACCCGGTCCGCGTCGCCGTCGAAGGCGATGCCGATGTCGGCGCCCCAGCGTGGGA
>JBOGSW010000075.1:0-8137 GCA_050695815.1 Candidatus Limnocylindria bacterium
GCTCATACATGTTGCCAATGACGTACCCGCCCCAGCCGTACCACGCCAGGATGCGGCCGTCGGGCACCCGGTCGACCAGGACCTCGACGCCCTGGACCGGCAGCTCGCGCTCGATGCTCTCCCGCACCGCCGCGGCAGGGTCGCGGGGGACGAAGATGATGACCCCAGCCACGACGACGATGGCCGCCATGACGAGCTCCAGGATCCGGCGCTGGCGCGCCACGCGCGGTGTGTGCTGGCGCACCGTCGGGCGCCAGTCGCGGAGGGCGGCGTCGATCCCCATCCCGAGGGCGGGGGCGCCGAGGATCGCCGCCACCGGACCGTTGCGCAGTGCGATGAGCGTCATGGCGATGCCCATGAAGGCGAGGACGCTCATCCACCACGGCACCCGCCATCGACCGAAGATGGCGACCGCGCCCATGAAGATGAGGAGCGGCACATGCGCGGGATCGTGGAAGTCCGGCGACTGCCACTCGGTGATGTTCGCCATGCCCCAGTCCCCGGCGTCGACGTAGCGCAGCGGGTACACGAGGAGCTCCGGACCGGCGGGGGTGAAGACGGTGCCGAGCATCGCCAGCGGGATGGTCGCGATGGCCCACCATCGGGCGCCCGACATGGGCGTCATGCCGAGCACCGACATGACCGCGTAGACCGCGAGGACCGCCAACCCGACGACCCACAGCCCGTGGACGTTGGCCCACACGATGAACAGCGGGACCAGCAGGAGCGTCCAGCGCGCCCGGTCGGGCCGGAGATGAACGAGCCCGGCGACGAGGATGGCGAAGAGGATCCACGAAAGGGCCTGGGGCCGGATCGTGGCGTACGGAATGATGAGCAGCGCCGACAACGAGGTCGCTCCGACGACCGCCAGCGTTCGAAGGCCCAACCGATGCAACGCAAACGCAAGGATGGCGATGGCTATCCCGGGCACGAACGCGAAGACGAGGACGGCGCCCATGTAGCCGATGCCGTCCACGAGCCGATAGATCAGCAGCTCGCTGAGCCACTCGTGCAGGGTCCACGGCATCCCGCCCCAGGTGAACGAGTACGGGTCGACGCGCGGGAACTGGCCTTCGGCGATGAGCTTGCCGGTCTGGAGGTGCCAGTAGAAGTCCGAGTCCCACGGGCCTTTGAGCAGGAAGGCGGCATACAGCAGCACGCCCAGCACGACGACGTGGATGACGATCGGATGGGGAAGCCAGCCCGGAACGGGCTGCGGCTCGGCGTCGGTCATCGAGGGCGAGTCTAGCGGTGCATCGCGGCACCGCGACCCGACGAAGGTACCCCGCGCGCCACCTGCGCCGTTCGTCCCGTTGTCGGCGGGCTGCGCCGCGATAGGGTAGGCCGATGCATCTGGCCCTCCCGCTCCAGCCCGCGCTGGAGCGGTACCGCGCGCTCGGCCCGGCGTTGTACTGGACGATCACCGGCATCGGGGCGGTCTGGTGCTTCCTCATCGTCTATGGCATCGTGGGCTACGGTTCCTGCGCGAACACCGGGACCGTTCCCTGCGACGCGTTCAGCTACTGGGCGGTGGACGCCACACCCTACGCCTGGGAGACGAACCTCGAGTACCGCTACTCGCCGGCATTCCTGTGGGCCATCGCCCCCATCAGTTGGCTGCCGTTCGAGATCTTCCTCGCCATCTGGACGGCGGCGCACGTGGCCGCCCTCGCGTGGCTCCGGGCCGGATGGTTCCTCGTCCTGCCGGGCCTAAACGACGACGTCCTTCGGGGGAATATCAGCACGTTCATCGCCCTCGCCGCTGTCCTGGCGATCCAGCGTTCGGCCGCCTGGTGGACGCCGGTGCTGCTGACGAAGATCACCCCCGCCGTCGGTCTCGTCTGGCACGCGGTGCGACGCGAGTGGTCGTCGCTCGCCGCGGCTGCCGGAGTTCTGACGGCGATCCTCATCCTCGGCTTCGCATTCCAGCCCACGCTGTGGTGGGCCTGGCTGGCGAGTGTCGCCGGGGCGGATCGGACCTACGAGATCGGCCATCCTCTCGGCCCGCTACCGCTCCGCGTGGGCCTGGCGGCTGTCGTGACCGCCTACGGCGCCTGGACCAGTCGAGCGTGGCTCGTGCCGGTCGCGATGTTCCTGGCCGTGCCGGGCCTCTGGGCGTTCAACTGGGGACTCCTCGCCGCGGTGCCCCGCCTCCTGTCCCCGCCGCGTCGCGAAGATGGGCCGCACGTGCATGCGTGAGGGCGGCCGCATCGCGCGGCACGTGATCACAACGATCGGCCTCGCCTGGCTGACAATGATCACGCTCGTCCTGGTGATGGCCAATGAGGTCGCGATCCCGCTCGACTTCGTCGTGCGGCCGGCCCTCGTCACGCTGCTCCCGGCGGCGATAATCGGCGTGGTCTGCGCGGGCGTCGGCCCTATCGGCCGCTTGGTCGCCATCCTCGCGGCGTCCCTCGTCCTCATCCCTGACCTGTGGCCCGTCGTCGTTGGCCTTGGCGTGATCGAGATCGCCATCTGGCTCGCCCAGCGCCGCCGAGCGGGCACGCGCCTCGCGGTGGGCCGGTTCTCGCAGCTCACGATCCTCGTCCTGCTCGGCGTCAGCGTCGTGCGGCTCCTGCCATTGGCCGCCGACTACGTCGCCTCGCCGAGCGGTGCGGCCGATGCCGACGGCCCACCTGTCTACTTCCTGTTGCTCGACGGCTATCCGCGTGTCGACGAGCTCGCCCAGATTGGCATCGACAATACCGGCTTCGTCTTCGAACTCGAGGCCCGCGGGTTCGATCACTACGCGGACGCGACCTCGGCCCACGAGTGGACCCATCGCACCCTCCAGGCGATGCTCGCCGGCAGTCCCGGAGGCATCCCGGACGAATCCGGAACCAATGCGGACGAGCAAGCGGTCCGCACGGCCCTCCAGCTGCCGGCAGGTTTCGTCGCCATCGATCCTCCCGCGAGTCACGTGGTCATGCGCGGCGGCGACCAGCGCTCGGCGGGCGGCATGAACGACTTCGAGATCCGCCTGCTCGGCACGTCGATCGTCGGCGGCATCGCCCGCGACTGGGCGGCAGGCTTCGTGTCCGATAGCCTTCTGCGACACTTCGAGGAGTCGCTGCGGCTCATGGCGTCGTCGGCGTCGGCGCGCACATTCGCGCACGTCCTCGCTCCGCACCCGCCGTTCATCTACGCCGGCGGCGTGAGCCCGTGCTGGCCAGGCTGTGGCGTCTTCGAGGCCTCGTTCAGGAAGCTCGGCATGACAATCAGCGAATGGTCGGATCGCATGGGTGAGCAGCTCACGGCGGTGAACGCTCGCGTACTCCGAGCCGTGGACGAAATCCTTGCGCGCCACCCGGACGCGGTGATGGTGCTGTTCAGCGACCATGGCGGCCGCTTCAGCAGTGACGGCGTGGAGGCGCACCACACGTTCCTGGCGGCGCGCACACCGGGCAACCCCCGGCTGTTCGCGGCCGAGCCCCGACCCGACGCGCTGCTACGCCTCACCCTGGCGGCGTACCCATGATCTGGCGCGTCGCTCGTCTGCTGCTGAAGCCGCGCACGCTGCTCGCGCTCGTCGCGGCCGCGTATCTCGTGGCCGACCTGGTCATCGTGTTCGTCATCGGCCGCGTCGACTTCGGGTTCGACTTCTGGTGCTGCTACCAGCAGGCTGGCGAGCGCGCGATCACCGACCCTTCGACGCTCTACGCCTGGTCGGACACGTACACGTTCCGATACACCCCGCTCGGTGCGCTCGCCTTCGCACCGCTCGTTCCGTTGACCGAGAACGCCGCTGCCTGGGCGTGGCTGATCGCGAAGGTTGTCGTCCTCTGCGTCGCCGCGTGGTGGTATGCCCGGACTTGGTCGGCCGACCGGCGATGGCTCGTGTTCCTGGCCGTCGTCGCCTTCCCACCCGTCATCCACGACCTGGTCCTGGGAAACGTCAGCACCCTGACGCTCCTCGTCCTCCTCGCCGTCGCCCGCTGGCCGGACGCCCGAGGCGGCGCGGTCCTGGGCCTTCTGCTGGCACTGATGCCGAAGCCGCACCTGCTGCCCGTGCTCGCCTACCTCGCCTTCCGGCAGCCTCGTGCCTTCGGTGCGGCCATCGGCACGGGCGCAGTCGCGGTGGTCGCCGGAGTCGCGATCTTCGGCATCGACCCCTGGATCGCGTTCGCCGGCACCCTTCGCGAGCCACTCGAGCGAACGTTCACGGCGAATATCGGCTTCTCAGGGCTGTTCGGGCCGGCCGGCGTCGTGATCGGCGTGGCGATGGCGGTGGTGATCTGGGTCGGAGGCGTGCTCGTCGGCGGTTCGCGAGGCTACGGGATGAGCATCGTCGCCGGCATCGTGGCGGGGCCGTACACTTTCATCCACTACCTGGTCGGGACCATCGTGGCGGCCGAGCCAGTGCTGCGAACCCGACCCCGCCGGCTGGCTGCCTTCCCCATGCTGCTCGTCATCACGCCGCTCGTCCCGATCTGGCTCATCGCCCTGGCAGCAGTGATCCGATGGTCGCCCGTCGGCGAGCCGTCCACCCCGAAGTAGACTGCGGCCGGCATGTCGACGCGCACCCGCGACCTCGTCATCCTCACTGTCGTCGCGCTCGCCGTCCGAGCCGCGGCGGTCGTCGTCGTCGACTGGCCGCCGTTCACCGACCCCGCCTACTACTCGCTCATCGCCCAGCGCCTGGCGGAGGGCCATGGATTCACGGCTCCCGTCCTGTACAGCTTCCTGGAGGTGGGCAGCACGATCCCCGATCCGGCCGTGCTGCCGGTGCCGAGCAACGGGCACTGGATGCCGCTCACGTCGATCGTTGCCGCGGCATCGATGGCGATCTTCGGCCCAACCTACGTGGCCGGCACGGTTCCGCTCGTCATCCTCTCGGCGCTGCTGGTGCCGTTCACGTACCTCGTCGCCTGGGAGCTGTGGGGTTCACGCTGGACGGCCATCGTGGCCGCGGTGCTGGCGCTCTTGGCCGGACCGCTCCTGATCCTCTACCCGAGCATCGACAACTTCGCGGTCTTCGGCGCCACCGGGGCAGCGTCGCTCTACTGCTCGATGCGAGCGGTCCGCGCATCCCGGCCCGGGCCATGGTTGGTTGCGGGCGGAGCCTTCGCAGCGCTGGCGACGCTGGCACGCATCGACGGCGTCCTGCTGACGATGGGCGTCGCGACGGCGTGGTTCGTGCGCCGGGGGTGGTCGCCATGGCGGCCGCCGTTGTTCGGCGGCGCCGGCCTCGGCTGGGGATTCGCTTCGGCAGGGGCCTTCCTGGCAGTGCTCGCGCCATGGCTGCTGCGCAACATCTCCGTGTTCGGCGCGCCACTCCCATCGACCGGGGGTCACACCCTGTGGATTCGGTCCTACAACGAGCAGTTCTCGATCGGCCACGAGGTCAGCATCGGCACGTACCTCGACTGGGGATTCGTGAACATCGCGCTCTCGAAGCTGACATCGTGGGTCGAGCTCATCGGTCGGACGGGCCTCTTCCTGGGGGGCACCTTCCTCCTCTTCTTCGTCGCAGGCCTCTGGCTCTTCCGTCGTCGAGCCGATCTCGCGCCCTTCTTCGTGTATTTCGCGGTCATGTTCTTCGTCATGGGCGCGCTCTTCACGTTCCACGCACCGAAGGGCGCCTTCTACCACTCGGCTCCGGCCTGGCTGCCGTGGGCCATCGGGATCGCTGCCGCAGCGGTCGCGCCGACCCTGACTGCCGCGGGGCGCTTCTGGAAGTTCCTGCGCCGGCCTGCGACGCATCGGTTCGTCACGGTCGCCAGCCTGGCGGGCGCGGCTGCGCTGTCGTTCCTGAGCTCTGCCATCCTCTTCGCCGATTGGGACCGATCGCGCGTCCGCGACGAGCAGGCGGCCGCCTTTCTGCGGGCCAACGCCGAACCGACCGACGTCTTCATGGCCTCCGACCCGGCCAGCATCTACCCGTTGACCGGCAACCCCGGGATCGCGGCGCCCTTCGATCCGTTCCGGGTCATCGAGGAGGTCGTCGATGCCTACGACGTCCGCTGGGTCGTCGTGCTCAGCCCGGGCGATGGCGCGCCCGATCCGCTGAACCTGTGGAATGGCGCCGCCGCCACCGACTCGGAGGGCAACCATCCTTCGTTCATGCCCGATGAGCCCGCCTTCGAGGGCACCGATGTGAGGGTCTTCCGTGTCGTCGACTGAGCGACTGGCCCTCGTGGTGATCGTCGCCCTCGGGATCCTGGTTCGGACGCTGCCGATCCTGGCGGCGCCCGCGGCGGTCGGCGACGGGGGGCTCTTCCACGCGATGATCGAGGACCTGCGGTCCAACGCATTGGTCATCCCGCCGGCGTCGAGCTACAACCAGCTCGAGATCCCCTTCGTCTACCCGCCGCTGGCCCCGCTGGGAACTGCCGCCCTGGGCGAGGCCACCGGCGCTTCGACGCTCGACCTGCTGCGCTGGGTGCCGTTCGCCATCTCGGTGCTGGGGGTGGGCGCCTTCGCCTGGCTCGCGTGGCGGCTGCTGCCGCCGGCCGCGGCGCTCGCGGCCGCGTTCGTGTACGCGCTCATGCCGCACGCATACGACTGGGTGATCGCCGGGGGCGGGATCACGCGCGGGCTCGGTCTCCTCTTCGCGCTGCTGGCGATGGCGGTGGCCGCCGATCGAGCACGCGCTTCGTTCCTCTATGCCATCGCGACCGGCCTGCTGCTGGGACTGGCCGGGCTCTCCCATCCCCAGGCGGCCGTGTTCGGGGTCATCGGCTGCCTGGTCGTCTCGTACCGATCCCCCGTGCAGCAGTGGCTCGTGCATGCGGGCGTGGCCGCAGTCTCCGCCGCCGTGCTCGTGCTTCCATGGCTGGTCGCGAGGATCGCGGGCCATGGGCTTGGAGCTCTGCTCGCCGCGGGACATCGCGTGGAGCCGGTGACCGGCCTCATTCGCATGCTCAACCTGCGCTTCTCGGGCGCGCCCTTCATGGACCTCTTCGGCGTCCTCGGCGTGCTCGGCCTGGTCGTCAGCCTCGCCCGCCGGGAGGCACGGATCCCGCTGCTCCTGCTGCTGACCTACCTCGCAGGAGCGGGCGGCGGCGAGTTCCTGGCGGCGGTGCCATGGGCACTTCTGGCCGGGACGGGCGGCGCGGCCATGGGTGGTCTCGTTTTCGGTGCGCTTCTCGATGCTGGGCCTGCGGCGAGACGCGCGGTGGCCGTCGGGCTGGGGGCGCTGCTCCTGTTCGTGGCGCTCATCGGCTCGATCGGCTCCTTCGCCGATGGCTCGTCGAAGCTCCAGGCCATCAATGCCGACCAGCTGGCCGCCATGCGCTGGGTGGCGGAGAACACGGATCCCGGCACGACCTTCGTCATCCCGACCGAGGACGTGTGGGGCGACGATGAGACCAGCGAGTGGTTCCCGGCCCTCACCGGGCGACACAGCATCGGCACGGTCCAGGGCTCGGAGTGGCTTGGCGCGGCGGGCTATCGGCGCCAGCTCGAGCACCACGTGGCGATCCGTGGCTGCACCGGGGCGTCCATCTCCTGCTATCGGTCCTTCGCGCCCGACGCGACCTTCTATGTGCCGAAGGGGCACCTGGCCGGCCCGTTCTCGCTCGAGGACTGCTGCGCGGCCCTGCGCGAGGCCCTCGCCGGACCGGGCTACCGGATCATCTACGACGGCCCGGGAGCCACGATCGCAGAACCAACCGGCGGCTGACCCCGCTTGACGCTCGGCGCGCAGAGAGGGCCGGTAGTACTTCCGGCGCTCAAAGTACTGTTGCCCGTATGCACAGCGCGCCGACAGCATGGACGCCGCGTCCGGTACTGGGCCGGACCCCGTACTTGGGCAGGGGAGTCATGCCGAACGATCCGGCGATGGGAGCTGCAGAGCGGTTCGACCGCATCGGTGCAGAGGCCACGGAGAGCCTCCGTGGCGACGCGCGACGCGTGCACGAGTTCGCCGAGCAGTTCCGGGTGCAGTATCGCAACGACCTCGAGGAGTGGATGCAGCTCCGCGCGCGGCTCGACCGCCGCGGTGGCGCCCTCCGACCGGTCGGGACCGCTGCGCTGCGCGCCGAGTACGAGCAGCGAGGCCGCGAGCTCGCGGCCCTGCAGGCTCGGCTCAAGCGCCTCGACGGAGTCGCCCGGCAGCTGGACCTCCTGTGGAGCTACCTCGAGTCGGACGATCCGAAGGTCGAGGAGCCGAGCCTGGCCGCGGATGACTCGCCCG
>JBOGSW010000076.1:0-3349 GCA_050695815.1 Candidatus Limnocylindria bacterium
CGTCGACGCAGAGCGAACCTCGAGCGCGCCGGACGCCGGGCGCACCGACTCCTTGAATGTCGCCCGGTCGTCGAGATGGCGGCCGGTGATGGTGTCACTCCCCCGCAGCCCCTCGACGGAGCCCTCGAAGCAGACGGTTCCGCCGTCCGTGCCGGCGCCCGGGCCGAGATCGACGACGTGGTCGGCGATCGCGATCGTCTCCGGCTTGTGCTCCACGACGAGCACGGTGTTGCCCTTGTCGCGGAGCTGCAGCAGCAACGTGTTCATCCGCTCGATGTCGTGGGGGTGCATGCCGATCGTGGGCTCGTCGAAGACGTAGGTGACGTCGGTGAGCGACGAGCCGAGGTGGCGGATCATCTTGGTGCGCTGCGCCTCACCCCCGGACAGCGTGCCCGACGGCCGATCGAGCGAGAGGTAGCCCAGCCCGATCTGCGCGAACGAGTCAAGGAGATGTTGCAGACCGATGAGCAGTGGGGCCACCGACGGCTCGTCGAGGTCCCGGACCCAGTCGGCCAGGTCGCTGATCTGCATCGAGCAGACCTCGGCGATGTTCTTGCCCTTGACCTTCGAGGACAGGACTTGCTGGGTGAGCCGGGTGCCGTCGCACTCGGGGCAGGTCTGGAAGGTCACCGCGCGTTCCACGAAGGCACGGATGTGTGGCTGCATCGCGTCGACGTCCTTGGAGAGCATCGACTTCTGGATCTTCGGGATCACGCCCTCGAAGGTGAGGTTGACCCCCTCGACGTTGATCTTCGTGGGCTCCCCGTGGAGCAGCTTGTCGAGGTCCTTTGCGGAGTATTTGCCGATCGGCTTGTCCATGTCGAAGCCGGCACCGCTGAAGATCCGGCCGTACCAGCCGTCCATGCTGTAGCCGGGGACGGTGAGCCCACCCTCGCTGAGTGACTTGCTGTCGTCATAGAGCGCGCTCATGTCGAAGTCGCTGACCGCGCCCATGCCCTCGCAGCGCGGGCACATGCCGCCCAGGTAGACGGCGTTGCGCACCACGTCCCTCTCCACGCGACCGGCCTTGTCGGTGCTCATGACCCCGCTCGCGGTCCGGGTGGGGACGTTGAACGAGTAGGCGGTCGGCGGCCCGATGTGCGGCTCGCCGATCCGGCTGAAGAGGATGCGCAGCATCGCGTTGGCATCGGTGGCGGTGCCGACGGTGGAGCGCGGGTTGGCACCCATCCGCTCCTGGTCCACGATGATTGCCGTCGTCAGGCCATCCAGGAGATCGACCTCCGGCCGGGCCAGCGTCGGCATGAAGCCCTGCACGAAGGCGCTGTAGGTCTCGTTGATCAACCGCTGCGACTCCGCGGCGATCGTGTCGAACACCAGTGAGCTCTTGCCCGAGCCGGACACGCCGGTGAACGCCGTCAGCCGGCGCTTCGGGAGCTCGACGCTGACGTCCTTGAGGTTGTTCACGCGAGCGCCGTGCACGCGGATGAGATCGTGCGCGTCAGCAGCGTGCTCCGTGCCAGACGGGGTCGGAGTCATCGGATCCACTACTGCCATCGGTCGAGCGCAGCGATCTGGATGAGAATGCCGCAGGTGTCGTTCAGCATGGCTCCTGTCACATTGGTTGGTGTGGTGGTACGGCTCAAGCGCCGGATTTCGCCGCCTGGCCCGCTGGGTGGCGCGGCTCCTCGTCAGACCAGGAGGGCCAAGGACCGAGCCACGCGTGGCTGACCGGCTCGATCGGCGCCCGGGCGAGCGGATCGTCACATCCGCTCGACCCAACGCTTGGTCGGATGAGGCAAGAGCTGCCCAAATTGAGCGTGAGGGTGGCTCCGGCGGTAGGATTCGAACCTACGACCAAGCGGTTAACAGCCGCCCGCTCTACCACTGAGCTACGCCGGAACGCATCGGGCACCCACGCAGGAATGGCCCGTGGGACGTGGCCGATGATACCGTGCCCCGCAATTCGGGGTCAAAGCTCGTGCGCCCGCCAGGTGCATCGATGATACCGACCGTTCGAGCCCTGCGAGCCGATGCGTGCGGCGCCACCTGGCGTGGCGCATCGGTGAATGAGGCACTGGAAACGGCCGCTCGGTCGTCGTTGTGCCACATGGCCCGGCGCAACGACAAACGACGCGCCTCTGCCAGGCCGTGGATCGTCGTTACGCCATGTGGAGTGGCATCGGCGGCTCCATCGTCCGAGTGCCACGGACGAACCACGGACGAACTGCGGGCGCCTACTCTAGGTAGTCCTTGAGCTTGCGGCTGCGGCTGGGATGGCGGAGCTTGCGGAGCGCCTTGGCCTCGATCTGCCGGATCCGCTCGCGCGTCACGTTGAAGTCGCGACCAACCTCCTCGAGCGTGCGGGAGCGGCCGTCCTCCAGGCCGAAGCGAAGCTGCAGCACGCGACGCTCGCGCGGGGTGAGCGAGTCGAGCACGCCCTCCACCTGCTCCTTCAGCAGTTGGTGCGACGCGGCGTCAGCCGGAGCCACAGAGGCCAGATCCGGGATGAAGTCGCCGAGGTGGCTGTCCTCCTCCTCGCCGATCGGCGTCTCGAGGCTGACCGGCTCCTGGGAGACCTTCATGATCTCGCGCACCTTCTCGGGGCTCACCGTCTGCGGGCCATCGGCCACGCGCTCGTCGACCTCGCCCTCGGTGGGCTCGCGCTGGAGCTTGTCGCGCAGCTCGCGGATGATCTCGTCACGGCTCATGCGCCGCGCGATCTCCTCCACGTTCGGCTCGCGTCCGAGCTCCTGCAGCAGCGTGCGGCTGACGCGGATGAGGCGGTTGATCGTCTCGACCATGTGGACCGGGATGCGGATCGTGCGCGCCTGGTCGGCGATGGCGCGCGTGATCGCCTGGCGGATCCACCACGTCGCGTAGGTGCTGAACTTGAAGCCCTTCTCGTAGTCGAACTTCTCGACCGCGCGGATGAGGCCGATGTTCCCCTCCTGGATCAGGTCAAGGAAGCTCATCCCGCGACCGATGTACTTCTTGGCGATGCTGACCACCAGGCGCAGGTTGGCCTCGGTCAGGCGCTTGCGCGCATCGGTGCTCTGCTCGACCAGGCGCCCGGTGCGCTTCTCGAGCGGAACGTCGGCCGGGATGCTCGGGTCGTAGCCGAGGCTGAGCATGTACTCGGCGTCGTGCCCGGAGGTGATATACTCGCGCGTGATCGTCTGCGCCGTCTCGCGCGCCCACGTCTCCATCTCGTACAGCTCCGGCGCCCCGGCGTGATCGATGCTCCGGAACCGATAGGTGTGCCCGAACAGGACCGCGTCCTTCAGCCCCTGGGCCGGGTCATCGGCCAGCACCTTCAGGATCGACTCGGCCTCCATGATCCGGGTGCGGGCCTCGTCCGACAGGTTCGACGCCCTGCGCGCCTTTGACA
>JBOGSW010000077.1:0-8331 GCA_050695815.1 Candidatus Limnocylindria bacterium
GCCGGTCGAGAAGGCCGTGGGCGACCATGCCATCGGCGCCACCATCAACGCGAGCGGCTCCTTCGTCATGCGCGTCGAGCGCGTCGGACGCGACACGACCCTGGCGCAGATCGTGACCCTGGTCGAACGAGCGCAGGGCTCGAAGGCGCCGATCCAGCGCGTGGCCGACCGCGTCACCGGCTGGTTCGTGCCCGCCGTGATCGTCATTGCGGCGCTCACGTTCGTCGGCTGGCTGCTCTTCGGCCCCGAGCCGAAGCTGACCTACGGCCTGACGAGCGCCATCGCCGTGCTGATCATCGCCTGCCCGTGCGCCATGGGACTCGCCACGCCGACGGCGATCATGGTCGGGACCGGCAAGGGCGCCGAGAACGGCATCCTCATCCGCGACGGCGCCGCACTCGAGCACGCCCAGCGCATCACCGCCGTCGTCCTCGACAAGACCGGCACGATCACCCGTGGCGAGCCCTCGGTGACCGTCGTGCAGCCCCTGAACGGGACCGATGAGCGCGAGCTCCTGCGCCTCGTCGCCACCGCCGAGCGCGGAAGCGAGCACCCGCTGGCCGAGGCGATCGTGCGCCACGCGATGCAATCCGGCATCGAGACGGGCGAGGCCGCCTCGTTCGAGGCGATCGCGGGAGGGGGCATCCGTGCGGTTGTCGACGGCTCCACCATCCTCGCCGGCACGGAGCACTTCCTTCGGGCCGGCGGCGTGGATGCCTCGACCGTCGACACCTCCGCCCTCGGCAGCGCGTCGCCGGTCTTCGTGGCCCGTGACGCGATGCCGATCGGGCTCATCGGCCTGGCGGACACGGTGAAGCCCGCCTCGGCGGAGGCCGTGAGGCGGCTCCAGGCGGCCGGCCTCGAGGTGTGGATGATCACCGGCGATCGTCGCGTGACGGCGGAGGCAGTCGCGGCCGAGGTCGGCATCGGTCCCGACCGGGTGCTGGCGGAGGTGCTCCCGGCGGACAAGGCGGCCAAGGTCGAGCAGCTCCAGGCGGACGGGGCCGTCGTGGCGATGGTCGGCGACGGCATCAATGACGCGCCCGCGTTGGCGCAGGCGGACCTCGGGATCGCCATCGGCACCGGGGCGGACGTCGCCCTCGAGGCCTCGGACATCACGCTCATCGGGGACGACCTCGGCAGCGTGCCGACTGCCGTGCGCCTGTCCCGGGCCACCATGCGCACGATCCGCCAGAACCTCGGCTGGGCGTTCGGCTACAACGTGCTTCTCATCCCGGTCGCGGCCGGCATTCTCTACCCCGTGGCAGGGCTCCTGCTGAACCCCGCCCTGGCGGCCGGCGCCATGGCCCTCTCGAGCGTCAGCGTCGTCGCCAACTCACTGCGGCTGCGGACCTTCCGAGCCGCCTGACCACGCAATTGGAGGCGCGAGACCGATGACCATGATGGCCAGGGACCCCGTATGCGGCATGGACGTCAACCCCGAGGTCGCATCGGCCCAGGAGCTGACGAGCGAGCACGAGGGCACGACCTACTATTTCTGCGGCAAGGGCTGCAAGCTCGACTTCGACGAGAACCCGGCGACGTACTTCGAGCCAGGATACCAGGCGCACATGTAGCGGAATCGGGGCCGGCCCGAATGGCGCAATGGCTGCCTGATGCGCATTTGCACCAAGCAAATGGCGTGGAGGTGAGCAATGCTCGCTCACGCGCACAGTGCACGGGAGATGCGCCGTTTCGAGCGCCACGCTGAGCGTGGAGCGCCGACGCACCGGGCTCAGGACCGGGCAATGTGCCGCGTGCCGAGCATTGCGCACTGCTGTGTCTCGACGGCGGCGCTGAGCGGGACTCCTCACGCCGCTGAGCGGCGCCAACCAGCCCCCGCGCCGCGCCGGGGGTCGCGGGGCCCGATCTAACGACGCAGCGTGGCATCGGTGGCGCTCCGGGCGTCGTGGCGTCGATCTATCGGTCAGGCGCTGGCGTGGGAGCGCCTGGCGGGCACCCTCACGCCGCCCAGCCGCCGATAGATCGCGGATCCACGACGCTGAGAACCCCTCATGCCAATCCAGCCCTTTAGATCGACCGCCGGGGTGTCCCGGAGAGGCTGATGAGCCACTAGACTGACCGGCGATATGGCCCTCATCAGCACGCAAGCCCTCACGAAGCGCTACCCCGGCGGCGTCACCGCGCTCGACGGCCTGACGGTCGAGATCGGCGAGGGGGTGATCGGGTTGGTCGGGGCGAACGGCGCCGGCAAGAGCACGCTCATCAAGATCCTCCTGGGGCTGCTGCCGGCGACCGAGGGCGAGGTTCGCGTGCTCGATCTCGACCCTGCCACCCACGGGGCGGCGATCCGGGAGCTGGTGGGCTACATGCCGGAGCACGATTGCCTGCCACCGGACGTCTCCGCCACCGAGTTCGTGAGCCACATGGCGCGCGTCTCAGGACTGCCATCCGGCGCCGCGCGCGAACGCACGGCCGACGTCCTCCGCCACGTAGGCCTGTACGAGGAGCGATACCGACCGATCGGCGGCTACTCGACCGGCATGAAGCAGCGCGTGAAGCTCGCGCAGTCGCTCGTCCACGATCCCCGCGTCCTGTTCCTGGACGAGCCGACCAACGGCCTCGACCCGGCGGGACGGGACGACATGCTGGCGCTCATCGAGCGCATCGGTCGAGAATTCGGCATCACCGTCATCGTCGCGAGTCATCTCCTGGGCGAGATCGAGCGGGTGGCAAGCTGGCTGGTGGCGATCGACGCGGGCCGGCTCCTGCGGACCGCGCCGCTGACGAGCTTCACGGAGCGCACCGGGCAGCTGCTGATCGAGACGGAGGAGAGCGCCGAGGGGATGGCCCAACGGCTGAGCGCACGCGGGATCGAGGCCATCGCCGACGGGCGATCGGTCATCGTCGACCTCGCCTCCCTCGACGACGGCGAGTACGCGGTCTACGACGCGGTGCGCGACGAGGCGGTGGCGCTCGGCCTGCCGCTCATCCGCATCGAGCATCGGCGACACCAGCTCGAGGACCTGTTCCGCACCGGAGGTGGGGATGAGCGCGTCGCCTGAGGCCGCCGGCACGATCTACGACATCGGCTACCGCCACTACGACGGGCCGCGTCTCGGCCGGCGAGGCGCCATCACCGCGGTCATCGGCGCCGGCCTGCGCGCCGTGTTCGGAATGGGCCGCGGCGGGCGCTCGAAGATCATCCCGTGGGGCGCCGTCGTGTTCGCGGCCATGCCGGCGATCGTGGCGGTCGCGCTGCTGGTGCTGGCGGGCGACCTCATCGAGCTGTTCAGCTACGACAACTACCTGTGGGAGATCGGCGCGCTCATGCCGATCTTCGTGGCCGCCCAGGCACCGGAGCTCGTCGTGAACGACATCCGCCATCGCGTCCTGCCACTCTATTTCAGTCGCCCGATGAGCCGATTCGACTACGTCGCGTCCAAGCTGGCCGCCCTGGCGCTGGGCCTGCTCGCCCTGACGCTGATCCCGGTCCTGATCCTGTTCCTCGGCCGCGTGATGGCCGCGGAGGACGTGGCAGCGGCGCTCGGCGACGAGATCGGAGCGTTGCCGGGGATCGTCGGCAACGGCGTCCTGCACGCGGTGGTGCTGGCAAGCATCGGCCTCGCGATCTGCTCGCTGGCAGGGCGGCGGGCGTACGCCGCCGGTGCCGTCCTGGCGATCTTCCTCATCGGCGGCGCGATCAGCGCGATCTTCCAGGAGACCGGCGGCGGCCTCCAGGACATCGCCCCGTTCCTCAACCCGCTGGCGATCCTTGACGGCGCGCGTGAGTGGCTCTTCGGTGGCACGGCACCGGCGTCCCCCGTCGGGAGCTCGAGTGTGTCGCTCCCGGTCTACGGCCTCGCGACGGTCGTCCTGACGCTCGTTTCCTGGGCGATCCTGGCGATCCGCTACCGCAGGATCACGACGTGAACACGATCTCGCTCGCGGCCGTCTCGCGCTGGTACGGCAACGTCGTGGCGGTCAATGACATCACCTTCGACGTCGGGCCGGGAATCACCGGCCTGCTCGGGCCGAACGGCGCGGGCAAGAC
The DNA here is from genome assembly GCA_050695815.1 of Candidatus Limnocylindria bacterium. Taxonomy (GTDB): domain Bacteria; phylum Chloroflexota; class Limnocylindria; order QHBO01; family QHBO01; genus JACDBZ01. Next base: position 4,016 of record JBOGSW010000077.1, read on the forward strand.
CACGCTGCTGCACATGATGGCCGGCTTCCTTGCGCCGTCCGCGGGCAGCGTGCATCTCGACGAGACACCCACCTGGCGTCATCCCGGGATCTACCGGGCCATCGGCTTCGTTCCCGAGCGCGAGGCGGTGTACGGGTTCCTCACCGCTCGCCAGTTCGTCAACGCATCCGCGCGCCTACAGGGCATGACCGATGCCGATGCGGCGACCGAGCGGGCGATCGAGATGGTCGGCCTGACCGATGCCGCCGGCCGCGCCATCGGTGGCTACTCGAAGGGGATGCGGCAGCGCGCCAAGGTTGCCGCCGCCCTCGTCCACGATCCGCCGGTGCTCATCCTCGACGAGCCGTTCAACGGGATGGACCCGCGCCAGCGGCTGCACATGATGGACCTGCTGCGTCAGATGGCCCGGGACGGCCGCACGATCCTGTTCTCCAGCCACATTCTCGAGGAGGTCGAACGGCTCTCCGACCGGGTGCTGGTCGTGGTTGCCGGTCGACTGGCGGCAGCCGGCGACTTCCGCCGCATCCGGCGCCTCATGACCGATCGCCCGCACAGCTTCACGCTCCGCTCGAGCGACGACCGACGACTGGCCCGGGAGCTTCTCGCGTCTCCCGAGGTGGATGCGGTCGATCTGCACGACGGCATCCTCACCCTCCGCACCGGCGACTATGGCGCGCTCACCCGCTCCGTCGCCCCGGCCGCGCAGCGCGCCGGGGTCTCGATCCTCGAGATGAGGCCCGCGGACGAGTCGCTCGAATCGGTCTTCAGTTACCTCGTGCGCCGATGATCGCCGCCCTCATCTCGATCACCCTGCGCGCGCTCCTCAACCGGCGCCGGACACCACTGCTGGCGCTGCTCGGCGTCCTGCTCGTGCTCGTCACGGTCGTCTACCGGCTGGGCGATCCGCCATCGGCCGAGTCGCTCGACGTCACGAAACGTCTGCTCGCCGACTTCGGCATCGGCGTCCTGCTGCCGCTGGTGGCGGTCATCGTGGGCACTGCCTCCCTCGGCTCCGAGCTCGACGACGGGACGATCGTGTACCTGCTGGCCAAGCCGGTGGCGCGGTGGCAGATCGTGCTCGTCAAGCTCATCGCCGCGTGGCTGGTGACCAGCCTGCTCGTGGTGCCGGCCGTGATCGTCGCCGGGCTGATCGGGCACGGCGACGCCTCCCTCGCGATCGGCTTCGGTGTCGCCGCGTTCGTCGGGGGGCTCGAATACTCGGCCATCTTCATAGCCCTCTCGCTGGTGACGTCGCGCGCGCTGATCATCGGTCTCGCCTACGTCGTGATCTGGGAGGGCGTGGTGGCCGCGCTCTTCGCGGGCACGCGCGTCGTGAGCGTGCGACAGCACGCGCTGGCGGTGGCGGAGGCGCTCGGGGGGTCGGGTGCGGCCGGCATCGCCGAGCTCGAGCCCGGCGTCGCGGTGGCGGTCGGCGCGATCGCGACGATTCTGGCCGTCGTGCTGGCCATCCGCCGGCTGGAGACCGTCGAGCTGCGCGGCGAGACCGGCTAGGCAGTGGCCGTGGCCGTGGCCGGGGGCGGGGGCGGGGGCGGGCCGGCGGGCCGCCGCTGAACGGCGCTATGCGCGAACGAATGCTGCCGAGGTACCTGGCTGCTTGCGTTGGTTCGTGATCCGCGCCGCTCATCGGTGGCATACGTGACGGGGACCCTCCCGACTCGATCGCCAAGGCCTTCGTTCATGCATAGCGCCGCTGGGCGGCGGGACCACGGACGGGTCAGTGGGCGGCGGGATCCCAGGCGGGTCGCTGGACGGCGGATCGCAAACGGACCGCCTGCTAGGCTCGAACGATGAACCTGCCACCGCCGTGGGGCCACGCTTGGGCCGGCCGCGTGGAGGAGCACGTGCTCGACTCGCAGGCGCTCACCGGGAATTCGCTGGGCGACCCGCATCGGCGCCCGCTCTATGTCTACCTGCCCCCCGGCTACGACGACGAACCGGATCGGCGATATCCATCGGTCTATGTCCTCCAGGGGCTGACGGGCCAGCTCGACATGTGGCGCAACCGGAAGGCCTTCCAACCGAACCCGCTGGAGGCGCTCGACGCACGCTTCGCGGAGGGCGGTGCCCCCGCGATCGTCGTCTTCGTGGATGCGTGGACGAGCCTTGGCGGTTCGCAGTTCCTCGACTCGGCCGCAACGGGGCGCTACCACTCCTACCTGTGCGATGAGGTCGTACCGTTCGTCGACGCGAGCTACCGGACGATGAGCGCGGCCGCGCATCGAGGGGTCGCCGGCAAGAGCAGCGGCGGATACGGCGCCATGGTCACGCCGATGCTGCGGCCCGACCTCTTCGGCGGCCTCGCCACGCACGCCGGCGACGCGCTCTTCGAGGTCTGCTACGCGCCCGAGTTCCGCGAGGCTGCGCGCGCATTGCGCGACCACTACGACGGATCGTTCGACGGCTTCTGGACCGATTTCCGAGCTCGTCCGGGTCGCACGAAGCCCACCGATGGGGCGCTGCTCAACGTGTGGTGCATGGCCGCCTGCTACTCGGCCGATCCCGACGGCAGGGTCCGCCTCCCCTTCGAGCCGCTCACCGGGCGAGCCATCCCCGAGACCTGGGACCGATGGCTGGCCTGGGATCCCGTCCGCATGGTCTCCTCACGGGCCGATGCGCTGCGCGGGCTGCGCGCCATCTGGGTCGACGCCGGCCGCAGCGACGACTTCTACCTCGACCTGGGCGCCGAGGCGTTCCGTGCCGAGCTCGGCGCACTCGGGATCGGCGAGCCGCAGCTGCGGTTCGAGCTCTTCGAGGGCACCCACGCGGGGATCGAGTGGCGCTACCCCGACGCCATCGCCTGGCTGGCCGATCGGTTGGCCAGCTGAAGGGCTGACGGTCTGACGGTCTGCCGGTCGTCGGTCGTCGACTTCTCGTCAGATGGCACCACGGGTGCCGGTAGCCAACGAAACGTCATCCGACAGCGCTTCGGGGCGAGCATCGTGAGCGTGAACCCGCCTGATGGCCGACGAATCGGGCGATCGTCCCCTGCCTACCGGCACTACCGGTGCCATCTGACAAAACCAGGCGCCCTGGCGTCGCAACGAGCCCGGCGCCGCGGCAACTGGCACGCGGGACGCTATGCTTCGGTGAACGTGGCCGCCGAGCGGCCAGGCGAATGACGAAGACGGAGACCGCCCTTCCATGACGTTCAGGCCAGACGTCGAGCTGGATCCCGGACAGGTCAGCGACCAGCGTGGCCGGCGCGTACGCGGTGGCGGGATCGCCATCGGCGGGGGGCTCGGCGGATTGATCCTGATCGCCGCCATCGTCCTGCTCAGCGGTGGAAACCTCGGCGACATCCTTGGCGGCGGCCTGGGCGCGGCGCCGGAGGGGCCGGTCTCGAGCGACCTCGCCTCAGAGTGCCAGACGGGCGAGGACGCCAACGAGCGCCAGGACTGCCGCATCGTCGGCACCGTCAACAGCCTGCAGGCCTACTGGACCGAGGCGTTCGACGCCGCCGGCCGGGAATACACCGAGGCCGTCACCACCCTGTTCACCGACTCGGTCGACACCGCCTGCGGTGGCGCGACCAGCGCGGTCGGCCCCTTCTACTGCCCGCTCGACCAGATGATCTACATCGATCTTGGCTTCTTCGAGCAGCTCGAGACCCGGTTCGGCGCCGAGGGCGGGCCATTCGCCGAGGAGTACGTCATCGCACACGAGTACGGCCACCACGTCCAGAACCTGCTCGGCCTCCTGGAGGAGGGGCGCGACGCCGGATCCGAGGGCGGCGCCGTTCGCACCGAGCTCCAGGCCGACTGCTTCGCCGGCGTGTGGGGCGGCAACGCCGTCGACACCGGCTTCCTGCAGCCGATCACGCAGGAGCAGGTCGGCCAGGCGCTCAACGCCGCGTCGGTCATCGGCGACGACCGCATCCAGGAGCAGACGCAGGGCCAGGTCAACCCCGAGACGTGGACGCACGGGTCGTCGGAGCAGCGCCAGGAGTGGTTCTCGACCGGCCTCGAGCAGAAGTCGGCCACGCCTGCGATACGTTCGAGGCTGACCTCTAGGCGGGGGGTGTCGGGCCCCAGATTCACATCCCAGCGTCGCGCGGTTGCGGCGGAGGCGCCGGCGACACCGGATTCACACCGCAGCCGTCAGGGTGGGTGCCCGGCCACGACATGGCGGTTCGCGCGCACGCGGCACGTGAATCCGGCAGCGCGGCGGCCGCTGAATCCGGCAGCGCGGCGGCCGCTGAATCCGGCAGCGCGGCGGCCGCCGGTAGGCTTGTCGGTACCAACGGTACTTGGCGAGCCTCGGCCGAACGTGTGAGACTGGCGCCCCCATGCGGGAGG
>JBOGSW010000078.1:0-14452 GCA_050695815.1 Candidatus Limnocylindria bacterium
CATGCTGTCGAGAGCGACGGCGAGCAGCGGGAGGAGGTTGACGAGGGCGTTGCCGACGGTCGCGACGATCAGCACGCGGCGCGTGCCCCACGCGTCCGCGACGGCACCGAATGGCAGCTGGAGGATCGCCTGGAGTCCGAATCGAGCGGAGGCCAGCAGGCCGGCGTCGGCCAGCGAGCCGCCGAGCAGGACCACGTGCAGCGGCACGGCGATCGTCGCGGCCCAGCCGCCGACCATGAACGTGTAGGTCGCGAGATACGCCGGCCAGAGCGGCCCCCGGCCGGAGCTCATGCTGGATGCAGATCGTTTCGCAGCCCGCCCAGGAAGGCGACCGCGTTGGCGCCAAGCGTGTCGACCGCGTAGCCACCCTCCTGGAGCGCCACGACCGAGGAGCCGAGGGAGGCAATGCGTGAGCCGATGCGGGCGTAGTCAAGGGTCTGGAGGGCGAGGTTGCAGATCGGATCGGCGTGGAAGGTGTCGAAGCCGAGCGAGATCACGAGCGGCGCATCGGCGTCGAAGCGGCTGATCGCCTCGAGCGCCTGGTCGAGCGCCGCGAGGTAGCCGTCGCCATCGGTCCCGGGCGGGAGCGGCAGGTTGAGGGTAGCGCCTTCCCCGGCCGACGCGCCACGCTCGGAGGCGTAGCCGGAGTAGTACGGGTAGATGCCGCCGGGATCGCCGTGGAGACTGACGTAGAGGACGTCGTCGCGCTCCCAGAAGATCTGCTGCGTGCCGTTGCCGTGATGGAAGTCCACGTCCAGGATCGCGATGCGTCCGGCTCCTCGCGCGATGAGCGATTGGGCGGCGATGGCGGCGTTGTTGAAGTAGCAGTAGCCGCCGATGAGGTTGCGCCCGGCGTGATGGCCGGGCGGACGGCACAGACCATAGGCCAGCGGCTCCCCGGACAGGACAAGGTCGACCGCGGTGAGGCCGATGTCGACGGCGGCGCGCGCCGCCGCGTAGGTCCCGGCCACGATCGGCGTGGCGGTGTCGAAGCAGTAGGCGCCGAGCCGCTCATGGCGTGGAACCGGCAGCCGGTCGAGAACCATGCCGCCGGCGTAGCCGCGCAGCAGGAAGGTATCGGGGATGAGCGGCCGGGACGGATCCCGACCACTGGCGATCGCATCGGTCCAGGCATGCTCGACCAGGTCGATCAAGTCGACCTCGTGCACGGCGCTGATCGGGTCCGGGCCATGCTCGTCGGGCGCCACCAGGCGGTGGTCGCCGGTGGCGAGGAGCGCGTCGCGGATGGCGGTGACGCGCTCCGGCGTCTCGAAGCAGGGAATCTCCCGGCCCGCGACCAGCTCGATCAGGCCGTCGTGGGCGAGATGCGCGTCCGAGGCGATGAGTGGGGTTGGCGCGGGGTCGGGCACGGTCGGACTCCATCGATCGGGGTGAACGAGAATAGCGGTCAGCCCGTATCCTCCGCAGACGCACGTATCGGAGGGCCGATGACCGACTCCCACGCTGGCGCCCGCCTGTGGGCATCCCTGCACGAGGCGGTGTCGCAGGCCGTGGTGGGCGCAGAGCAGCCGCTGCGGCTCATGACCGTCGCGCTCATGGCCGACGGCCACGCCCTGGTCGAGGACGTTCCCGGAGTGGGCAAGACGCTCCTCGCCCGCGCCTTCGCCCGCGCCCTCGGCCTGGGCTTCGCCCGGGTGCAGGGCACGCCCGACCTGCTCCCGACCGATGTGACCGGAAGCAGCGTCGTGGCCGATGGCGGCTTTCGCTTCATCCCCGGCCCGATCTTCACGAACGTCCTGCTCGTCGACGAGATCAACCGCGCCACGCCGCGGACGCAGTCGGCACTGCTCGAGGCGATGCAGGAGCGGCAGGTGAGCGTCGACGGCGAGACCCGCCCGATCCCGGCGCCGTTCCTGGTGCTGGCCACGCAGAACCCGATCGAGCTCGAAGGCACCTTCGCATTGCCCGAGGCGCAGCTCGATCGGTTCGTGGTACGCGTCGCGCTCGGCTACCCCGCGGAGGAGGATGAGCGCACCATCGCGCGCCGCTATCGGGACGCGGAGGAGCCGCTCGACGCGGTGCCGACCGTGGTCGACGCTGCCGCGCTGCCCGACCTGCGCGCCGCCGCGCGCCGCGTCCTCGTGAGCGACGAGGTGGAGCGCTACCTGGTGCGCATCGTCCGCGCCACGCGCCAGCATCCCGACGTCCATCTCGGAGCGAGCCCCCGCGCCAGCGTCGCGCTCTATCGTGCCGCGCAGGCGATCGCCTTCCTGGCCGGCCGCGACTTCGTCCTGCCCGACGACGTTGCCGCGCTCACCGCACCGGTGCTGACCCACCGCCTGGTGGTGGACATCGATCGCGAGCTGCGTGGCGCGACCGCCGCGGGCGCGATCGCCGAGGTGCTCGAGAGCGTGCCGGTGGGCGTCGGCGCCGCGGCCGGTTAGCGGGATGCGGTCATGACCGGCTGGACCCTGGTCGGCCTGTCCATGATCGCGGTCGGGGCGCTGGTCGGCGCGCCCGGCCTCGTCCTCGTGGGTGGCCTCACGCTCCTCTCGCGCTGGCTCACCACCCTCTGGTCGCGGTACGGGCTCGAGTCGATCGGCTACGAGCGGCGCCTCGGCACGGACCGCGCCGTGTGGGGCGACGAGGTGCCACTGGACATCGAGGTCTGGAACCGCAAGCTCCTGCCGGTCCCGCTCCTCCAGGCGGACGACCACGTGACCGATACGCTGCGCGTGGTTGGTCATCGCCTCGGCGCCAGCGAGCGCCCGGGCCAGGGCGCGCTCCAGAACTCGTGGTCGCTCCTCTGGTACGAGCGGGTGGTGCGGCACCTGGTGATCGAGGCGCGCCGGCGGGGCGTCTTCACGTTCGGTCCGGTGCGGCTCACCGTGAGCGACCTCTTCGAGCGCGGGACGCGCAGCGAGGAGCGCGAGCTGCCCGGAGAGCTCGTCGTCCGGCCCCGCACGGTTCCGGTCCGATCGGTCGAGACCCCTCGGGCGCCGCTGGGCATGGCGCGCACGCCGGCCAGCCTCTTCACCGATCCGGCGCGCTTCGCGGGCGTCCGGGCGTACCAGCCCGGCGATCCGCTGCGCCGGATCCACTGGCGCGCATCGGCCCGACTGGGAGAGCCGGTGAGCAGGCGCTACGAGCCGGTCAACGAGCGCCAGGTGCTGCTCGCCATCGACCTGCAGACGGTGCCGGGGCCGTACTGGCTCATGATCTTCGACGACGAGCAGGTCGAAGCGCTGTGCGTGGCCGCCGGATCGCTCAGCCGCCGCCTCCTGCGCCAGGGCGCGGCCTGCGGGCTGTTGCTCGGCGCGCAGCTGTCGGGTGGGCGCCGATGGGCGTACCTGCCACCGTCCACGGCGAGCGGCCAGCTCGGCCGAATCGAGGACGTCCTCGCCCGCGTGCAGCCGATCCTGTCGCTCCCATTCGAACGGCTGCTTCGCGTCGTGCCCAGGCGGCTGGCGCCGGGCGGCACGCTCATCACCCTCGGCGCGCGGGACCCCGAGCCGTACCTCCGGCCGTTGCGTCGCCTGGCGCGGTCCGGCTACGCGGTGAGCCACCTGAGCTTCGGCCCCGAGCGCGAGGAGCACCGCGCTGCGGCCACCGACGGGGGGATCGGCGCGCACATCGCCGAGCTCGACCCCGATTGGAGGGCCGCGGATGCGCTCGTCCTGGCCCACTGAGCGACTCCTCGGCTGGCTCCTCCCGATCCTCGCCATCGTGGCGGAGGGAGCGCTGCTGACGGTCGTGTACGTCGCGATCCAGACGACGATCGACCGCGAGGTCCCACTCCTGGGAACGTTCGAGTTCGCGGCCGCCGCGGGGCTCGCCGCGGTCGCCGTGCGCCGCGGCTGGCTTCGACCGGATGATCGGCCGCTCACGTTCCTCGGCGCGGTCGTGGGGATGGGGATCGTGGGCTGGCTCTGGGCGGACCTGCCGCGGCAGCTCGTGCTCGACGGCAACGTCGCGGGTGCGATCGGCTTCCACCCCGGCGGCTGGCTGATGATCGTGGCGGCCATGCGCGGAGTGGGACGCGGAGTCGAGATCGACGATCGGGCGCTCACGCGGCTCGTCCTCATCGGTGTCCCGGCACTCGCCATCCCGTGGGTGCTCGGCCAGCTCGGGGCCCGCGACCTGCGACCGATCTTCACGGTCGAGGCGTTCGTCGCCAGCTTGACCTTCGTCTCGACCGGCTTCATGGCCGCCGGCCTCTCGCGGCTCCAGGAGATCGGACGCGAGACCGGGGTCGACTGGCGCACGAACCGATCCTGGCTCGGCACGGTGCTCGCGGTCCTGGCCATCGTCCTCACCATCGGCGTGCCGGCCGCCTACCTGCTCGGCCTGCCGGTCGATACGGTCGCGCGCGGCCTGATCGGCCCGCTCCTCACGCTGCTCGGATACGCCTTCATCGGCGTCGCCTTCTTCTTCGCGATCCTGTCGACCGCCCTCTACGAGCTGCTCGCCCGGCTCGGCATCGTGCTGCCGGCACCGATGACACCCGAGGAGCTCAACCGCCTCCCCGAGATCCCCGGCTACACGTTCGAGCAGCTCCGCGGCCCGCTCCTCACGGTCGGGATCTTCTGGGTGCTGGTCGCGCTGCTGGCGATCGTGGTGGCACGCACCTGGGTGCGCAGGCGCCGGCACCGTCTGGCTCGCTCCGGCGAGGAGGAGCGATCGTTCCGCATTCCACAGACCTCGTTCCGGCTCTCGCTGCCGCGGCTGCAGCTGCCCCATCGGAGGCCATCGGGGCCGCCGCATGATGCGGTCACCGCCTACCTCGCCGCCCTCGACGACCTGGAGACGCGGAGTCCCGAAGCGGCGCGACGCGCATCCGAGTCGCCACGCGCTCACGCCCGCCGGGTCGACGACCTGCCCGAGATGGCGACGCTCCAGGCCGACTACGCCCTGGCCCGCTACGGCGGGCGCGCCCTGACCGATGCCGAGCATCGCCGCGCCATCGGCCGCTGGCAGCGCCTGCGGCATCGCCTCTGAAGGTTCCGTGGCGTCGTCGTGCTCGTCGTGCTCGTCCGGCTCGTTCGACGCGTCGTTCTGATGACATATGTGCCACCCGCAGCGCGTTACGAACCCGAATCGGCGTCGCACCTGCCAATTCAGGGCCCCGAAGCGGACATATGGGCGCGCGACGACTCCAATGTCATCCCAGCGGCGTCACATGCCTGCATAGCGTGCCGCTGCCGACCCATATGTCGGTCTTGCTGGACCTCCCCGCGACGTTCGAGACGCCGCCCGGACGGCGATCGGTAGGTGACCACAGCACCGGCATTCAGCCGGGCCTGAAATGGTCCCAACGCGGCAGGCGGCCACGCACCACCCTAGACTGGGCACCGATGAAGATCGCTCACGTCCGGGAGCGCAACACTCCCGCCGGAACGCCGTGGCGCCTCGCCGCCGCGCTCGACACCGATGGCGCCCGATGGCAGGACCTCGAGGAGGCGCGCCGTGCGCTCGTGGCGGCGCAACCGGAACGCGCCCACAACAGCGTCCTCTTCCGGCAACCGATCACGACGCTCGACGCCCACCTGGCGACCGGCCTGCGCGTGGACGCCCTGGCCGACCTGCGCGAGGCGGATCCCGAGGAGCCGATGGACGCATCGGTCCTGCAGTTCGGTCCGCCGATTCTCGCGCCGCCCACCTTTCGCGACTTCTATGCCTTCGAGCGCCACGTCGGCACGATGTGGAAGCGGCGCGACATGGAGATCCCCGAGGCGTGGTACCGGCTGCCGGTCTTCTACTTCAGCAACGTGTCCGAGATCCGCGGACCGGGCGATCCGGTCTGGGCGCCGCGAGGCAGCAGCGAGCTGGACTACGAGCTCGAGGTCGCCGCGCTCATCGACACGCCCGTGACCAACCTGGCCGCGTCGCGCGGCGAGGAGCCGATCGGCGGCTACATGATCCTCAACGACTGGAGCGCCCGCGACCTCCAGCGGGAGGAGACGACCGTGCGACTGGGCCCGGCCAAGGGCAAGGACTTCGCGTCGACCATCGGTCCGTGGCTGGTCACCCCCGACGAGCTGGCCGATGCACGCACGGACAAGGGCTACGACCTCGCCATGACCGCATCGGTCAATGGGACCGAGCTGTCGCGCGGCACCTGGTCGAGCGCCCACTTCAGCTTCGGCGAGATGGTCGAGCGAGCCTCCGCCGACGTCCGGCTGCGTCCGGGTGACCTGCTCGGCTCCGGGACCGTCGGCACGGGGTGCCTCCTCGAGATTCGCGACGAGATCCTGAAGCGCTACCTGGAGCCGGGGGACGCGGTCACGCTGGCGATCGAGCGCCTCGGCCAGCTGACGGCATCGGTCGTGCAGCGCCCGACTCCATGAGCGCCGCCGTCGAAGAGCTGCTGGCACGCCTGGCCGATGCCGAGCACCGCCTGGTCGAGCATGCCGATGCCCCGGTTCCCGAGGGCCTGACCGAGCCCGATCCGGGCGGCGAGGAGCGCTGGGAGGCCGGCCAAGTCTGGGCCCATCTTGCCGAGTTCCCCGCCTACTGGCAGGCCCAGGTCGATCGCGTGGTCGCGCTGCCGACCCACGAGCCGGTCCCGTTCGGGCGCACGAAGACCGATCCGCTCCGCATCGAGGCCATCGAGCGCGACCGCCACACGGATCCGGCCGCCCTGCTGGAGCGAGTCCGGGCCTCACTGGCGGAGGTGACCGACGCCGCCCGCGGGCTGCCGCCGGAGGCGTGGACCCTGCGCGGGGTGCATCCCACCATCGGCGAGATGACGGTGCATCGGCTCATCGAGCGCTTCATCGTCGAGCATCTCGAGGAGCACGCCGACCAGCTGGACTCGCTGACCCGACCCTGAACGCCCGTGGCCGCGCGTGCGCTGGGGCGAAAGCGGTGGCTCAGGTCCGCGGCGCCCGCACCAGGCCGATCCCCAGCGTCAGGACCCCGCCCGCCAGGAAGAGGCCGCCGACGAAGACGAGGGAGATCAGGGCGTTCGGCTCGGTGGCTTCCGGGCTGAGGATCGAGAGGAAGAATCCGGCCGGCATGAGCAGGGCGGCAACCGGCACGCCGTGGCTGGCGAGCCACTTCCAGGGGCCGGACAGATTCACGTCGTCGACGTAGCGCAGCATCACGAGCGCCAGGATCAGCATGACGCCGGCGTGCGCGTGTCCAGCACGCCACAGGTCCTGGCGGACCGGGTTCTCGAGGTAGCCGGGCGCCTGGCCGAGGATCAGGCTCAGCAGGCTGGCCCCTCCGAATGCGACGGCGGGGACGAGGATGAGGAGGATGCCGGCGAGGCGGCGCGTGGCGGGGGCCATCGGTGAATGCTCCTGGTGGATGGTGCGAGTATCTACTGGCCGCTTGCGGCCGACGCGCGCGCGCGGTTCTCGACCATGCTCCCGGCCCGGGTCAGCACCGACGCCAGCGACTCGAGGTCGTAGGCACCGCGGTATCGAACCTCGTTGATGAAGAAGCTGGGAGTCCCGGCCACGCCAGCCTCCTCGGCGCTGTTCACGTCCTGGCCGACCCTCGCGCCGAACCTGCCGCCGCGCAGGTCGTCCTCGAAGGCCGCGACGTCCATGCCGAGCTCCTCCGCGTACCGAACCAGGTCGTGTGGATCGAGCGAGTCCTGGCGCTCGAAGAGCAGGTCGTGCATCTCCCAGAAGCGGCCCTGCGCGCCCGCGGCCTCCGCCGCCTCCGCGGCCAACGCCGCGTTCGGGTGGACGTCCGTCAACGGGAGGTTGCGGAACACGAATCGCAGCCGGCCGTCGAAACGCCCGAGCAGCTCCTTCACCACCGACGCCGCGCGGCCGCAGTACGGGCACTCGTAATCGCCGTACTCGACCAGCGTGAGCGGCGCATCGACGGGGCCTCGCACGTGATCGCGCACCGGGTCGACGGCGTCGGTGAGGTCGGTGAGCATGGGCGCGGTCCGGGCCTCCGCACGACCGAGCCACTCGGTCGGGAGCGTGGAGATGGCGTGGAACATGGCGATGCTCAGGCCGGCCGCCACGAGCGATGCCGCCAGGATGCCGAGCTTGGCCTCGTCGAGCAGGTCGCCCGCGTAGCTGAGCTCGGCGATGAGCAACGACATGGTGAAGCCGATGCCGGCAACGGACGAGGCGGCGACGAGCGACGGCCAGCCGACCGAGAGCGCCTGGCCGCCGAGCCAGGGGCGCGTCGCCAGCCATGCGCCGATCGGGATCCCGAGGGTCTTCCCCACCACCAGTCCGAGCACGATGCCGAGCACCAGCGGCGAGCCGAGCGCCCGTCCGAGCAGCTCGCCGCTCAGGTCGACCCCGGCGTTGGCCAGCGCGAAGAGTGGTACGACCACGAAGCTGGACCACGGATGCAGGGCATGCTGGAGGCGCTCGTTCGGCGAGAGGGACATCGTGATCCGCTGCGCCGCCTCCCTGGCAAGCTCCGGTGAGGGACGGTTGCGGAAGGCGCGTGCCACGCCCGATGCTTCGATGAGCGCCGCCCGTCGCGGGGGATAGGCGCTGGTGAGGAGGCCGATGGCCACGCCGGCCACCGTCGGATGCACTCCTGCCTCCCAGGCCGCCAGCCAGATGCCGAGCGCGAGGAGCACGTAGACCGATGAGCGCTGGAAGCCGATGCGACGAAGCGCACCCATCACGACGAGCAGGCCGATGCCGATCGCCAGGGCGAGCAGGTTGACATTGGTGCTGTAGACGATGGCGATGACGCTGACGGCGGCAACGTCGTCGATGATGACGAGGGTCAGCAGGAACGTGCGCAGGCGAAACGAGCTGCGGCGCCCGACGAGCGCGAGGACGCCGACGGCGAACGCGGTGTCCGTGGCCATCACCATCGCCCAGCCGCGGGCGGTCTCGCCGCCCGGGTTCAGCCACAGGAAGATCGCGATGGGAAGCAGCATGCCCCCCACGGCGGCTAGGACCGGCACGGCAACCCGGCGGCGCTCGCGGAACTCGCCCATGTCGAACTCTCGGCGCACCTCGAGCCCGATCAGCAGGAAGAAGAGCGTCATCAGCCCGTCGTTGACCCAGTGGCCCAGGGTGGCGCTCAGCTCGTACTCGCCCAGCCGGAGCGAGATGTCGGTGGCCCATAACCCGTCGTAGGCATCGCCCCACGGCGAGTTGGCCCAGGCGAGAGCGGCGATCGTGGCCGCCAGCAGGACGACGGCGCTGCCGGCCTCGGTGTTCAGGAAGCTGCGCAGCACGGCTAGATGCGGCGCCGCCGGGGTCTCGCCGCTGTAGGCCGCGGGAGCCGCGCTGCCTCCGTGGGTCATCGGCGGCCTACGAGTCGCGACGGATGCTGATCATGTCGGCGTTCCCACTCCCCATCGCGCGACCTCGGCCTCCAAGTCGAGCGGCATCACGGTCGCCTGGTCCTCGAAGCGGCCCCACGCCTCGCGCGGAACGCTCCACATGACCTCGAACTCGTTGCCGTCGGGGTCGCGTCCATAGAGCGACTTGCTGACGCCGTGGTCGGAGGCACCGGTGAGCGCCCCAAGCCCGCGGAGTGAGTTCGCCATCACGGCAAGGCCCTCGATCGTGTCGATCTCCCATGCCAGATGGTACAGGCCGACCGAGCCGCGAGGCGGGCGCGCCGCCTGCGGACCGACCTCGAACAGGCCCAGGTCGTGGTGCTTGCCGCCCGTTGGCGAGCGCATGAAGACGGCGCGCATCCCTTCGGGCCGGCTCAGCTCCTCGAATCCGAAGGCCTTCGAATAGAACTCGGCGGCCGCGTCCACGTCGCGGACGAAGAGCACGGCGTGATTGAGACGTGTGATCGCCATCGGTCTACCTCTCGAGCTTCCAGGCGGAGGTCCAGCACCAGCCATTCTGCGCGTTGAGGCCGATTGGTGCCGCCCGGCGGTCAGCCTTCGCCGACCTGCCAGGCCCACAGCTTCGTCGGGCGGATGCGGATCGGCACCGCGTACTCGGCCGCGAACGACGCGGGGTCTGCTCCGAGGCGCGCGATCAGGTCGCGGTACTTCGCGACGTACTCCGGCAGCTGGTCCGCGGCCGGCGCCGACGGATCCACGGCAGCGTCGCCGGTGACGACCACGATGTCGTCCCCGAGCTCATCGGTCCGCATGGCGAGTGCCACCCGCGGATTGGCGCTGATGTGCCGCAGCTTCGGCTTGTCGCGCTGCGAGAAGACGAGGATCGTCTCTCCGTCCCACAGGAACCAGACCGGCGTCGGGAGCGGCGTGCCGTCGGCGCCCACGTGATCAGCCACGCCACCTGCTCGTTCCGCAGCCGCGCATCGGCGCGTGCGCCCTTCTCGGTCCCGGGATCGATCACCATAGGGCGATAATGACAGCGATGTTCTACGTCCAGCGCGGCGAGATCCCGCACAAGCGCCACACCCAGTTCCGCAAGGATGACGGTGGCCTGTACGCCGAGGAGCTCTTCGGGGTCGAGGGCTTCAGCGGTCGGGCCAGCCTCCTTTACCACCACACGCCGCCGACGCAGACCCACGCCATCGAGAAGGTGCGCGACGTGGTGATCGAGCAGAGCGCCGACGAGGCGACTGGTCCGCATCGGCATCGGCTGGTGAACACGAAGGACCTGGGTCCGAGCGGGGACGGCGTGACCGGGCGTGTCCCGCTCTTCTACAACGCGGACGTCACCTTCGGCGTCGTCCTTCCCGCCGAGCCGATGGAGCGGTACTACCGCAACGGCGAGGCCGACGAGATGTACTTCGTCCACACCGGTGAAGGCACGCTCGAGACCAATTTCGGACCGATCGAGTACGGGCCGGGCGACTATCTCGTGCTGCCCATCGGCACGACGTTCCGCCTGCGGCCGTCGTCGGACGACCAGCGCATGCTGTGGGTCGAGTCGCCGTCGGCGATCGTGCCGCCCAAGCGCTATCGCAACGATTTCGGCCAGCTGCTCGAGCACTCGCCGTACTGCGAGCGCGACATCCGCCCACCGGCCGAGATGGCACCGATCCTGACCGATGGCGACTACGTCATCGAGGTAAAGACCCGCGGACGCGTGACCGCGTACCACTACAAGCATCATCCGTTCGACCTCGTCGGCTGGGACGGGCACCTGTGGCCGTTCGCGTTCAACATCGGCGACTTCGAGCCGATCACCGGGCGCGTCCACCAGCCGCCGCCCGTGCACCTCACCTTCCAGCCGCGCAACTACGTCATCTGCAGCTTCGTGCCGCGCAAGTTCGACTACCACCCGCTCTCGATCCCTGCGCCGTACAACCACTCGAACATCAACTCTGACGAGGTCATCTACTACGTCGCGGGCAACTTCATGTCGCGCCGCGGGGTGGACATCAGCTCCTTCACCATCCATCCCGCCGGGATTCCGCATGGGCCGCATCCCGGGTCCGTCGAGGCGAGCATCGGCAAGGAGGCGACCGAGGAGCTGGCGGTCATGATCGACACGTTCCATCCCCTGCACCTGACGAAGCAGGCGTCGGAGATGGAGGACGATCGGTATCCGTACTCGTGGATCCCGCCGGACGACGGCGGCGAGCACGCGCGCGAGCTGTCGGAGCGCGGCCCCGAGGCGTTCCCCGACTGAGGCCTGTCAGGCGTTCGCGGCCGCCTCGAGCGCCTCGAGATCGAGGATCGGCCGGACCTCGACGGCGCCGGTGCGTGCGTCCGGGATCCGGGCCGCCCAGGCGATCGCCTCCTCGCGCGAGCCGCATTCGACGTAGTAGATGCCACCGAGCATCTCCTTGGCCTCCATGAACGGGCCGTCGGTCACGATCCGCTCGCCATCGCGGACGCGGACGGTGGCGGCGTTGGAGCTCGGCTCGAGCGCGTCGCCTCCGGCGTGAACTCCGTCCCGCTCCATGTCCCGGGTCACCTCGTCGTATTCGGCCATCACGGCGCCCTGTTCGTCCGGACTCAGCGCGTCCCAGGCGGACTCGTCGCCGTACAGGAAGAGTGCGTATTTCATCGGTCCTTTCACCTCCTCTGTGGACTGCGACGAATGGTCGGCGCAATTTTCGACGCGGGACGGCCATTCGGCCCGAATCTGGCACTACGATGGCACAACCCGTCAGGAGAGCCACGATGACCGATGCGACCGCGATCCCCGTCAACCTGTTCGACAACCAGCGCGAGCTGATGGTGGTCGCGCCGATGCCCGGGGTGGGTCCCGAGGACATCAGCATCGACGTCACCGATGACGGCCACCTCACGCTGCGGGCAGCGATGCACGGCGAGGGCCAGGAGCGGATCGACTACCTGACCCGCGAGTGGAGCTACGGGCCGTACGAGCGCACGGTCGAGCTGCCATACCCGGTCGACGCGCTGCGTGCGAACGTCAGCTATGGCAACGGCGTGCTGGCGGTCACGCTGCCAAAGGTCGGCGCCACGAACGCAGGGCGCATTCTCGTCCAGCGCACCGGGCACACGCGCGGCGGGGCGATCGGCCACAGCGGCAAGCGCGGCGGCGCGGACGACGATCCCACCCCCGACGACGGCAGCAGCGCCACGACGGTCGTGTGATCCTCTACTTCCTCCGCCACGGCGCGGCTGGGTCGCCGCGCGCGACCGATGACGACGCGCGTGCCCTGACGCAGGAAGGTGCCGCCGCCCTGCGGGCAGCCGCGCCGGTCTGGCGCCGGCTCAACCTGCGGCCGGATCTCGTCCTGAGCTCGCCCCTTCCGCGCGCGCTCCAGACAGCGGAGCTCTTCTGCGAGGCGGTCGGCGGCGAGCCCACGCCTGATGACCGTCTTCGCCCCGGCGCCTCGTGGGGAGATCTTGCGCGTGCCATGGCCGCGCACCCCGACGCGCGCCGCGTGATGTTCGTCGGCCACGAGCCCGACCTGTCCGGCGCCATCGTGGACCTCACCGGTGCCGCATCGGTCAGGATGCGCAAGGGCGGCCTCGCCTGCCTGGAGTTCTACGGCACCCCCGAGCCGGGCGGGGGCGAGATCGCCTGGCTCATCGACCCGGACCTGTACGCCGATAGAGGCGAAGGAGACTGACCGATGCCCGAGGCCGCGGCGTGAGCGATGGCGCTCCCCGACAGGTCACGCGTGTCAGCGCCTACGCCGTCTGCACCGATGCCGACGATCGGCTCCCGCGCGACGCGGCGCTGCGCGAGCTGACCGAGGAGACCGGGCTGATCGGTGAGATCCCGACGCTCCTGGAGGTCGACTCCTGGCACACGGTCTACACGACCCTCGAGGGCGAGGAGGTCGACTTCCACGGCTTCCGCGTCCTGTATCGGTGTCGCGTGGTGGGTGGTGAGCTGCGCGACGAGGTCGACGGCTCGACGGACGCCTGCCGCTTTTTCACTCCCTCGGAGCTGCAAGCGGAGCCGGTGGTGGACATCGCCGAGCTTGCCGCGAGTCGCATCGGTGTAGCCTGACCGAATGGCCGATCTCCAGCTCCACACGCTCCTGCTGTGCGACTACGCGCTCACGGCGCAGGACGGGAAGATCAGCGCCATCGGCGTCTTCAGCCAGATCAACGTGGCGCGCATGCCGGCCACGCATGGCCGATGCTTCATCGTCGCCATCCTCGAGGCCGCGTCCGGCGCCCACGAGCTGAGCTTCCAGGTGATCAGCCCCAGCGGCAAGGCCACCCTGCAGCAGGCGCCGCGCCTCCGGATCGAGGTGCCGCCCAACGCCACCACCGCCAACATCGTTGCGGACCTCAAGGGCATGCGGCTCGAGGAGATCGGACGGCACCGGATCGAGGTCCGCGCCGGCGACCAGCTGCTCGGCAGCAGCCCGTTCACCGTCAACCTGATCCTGCGCCAGACCCCCGGCAACGCCTGAGGCTCCGGGCACATCCGCGGATGTGGGCCGGCCGGCCGCCCCGCACCTCACGGATGGCCACGGCGCGACGTTGGAATCGCATGAGCACCGAGATGGAACGCGCCTTCTATGCCTCCGACCCCGCCTGGGACGGCCGATTCGTCGCCGCGGTTCGCACGACCGGCATCTTCTGCCGCCCGTCGTGTCGCGGACGCAAGCCGCTGCCGAAGAACGTCGAATATCTTGCCGATGCAGCCGCCGCACGAGCTGCCGGGTACCGCGCCTGCCTTCGCTGCCATCCGGAGGCCTCGACGCCGGTGATGCTGCGCATGATCGAAACGCCCATTGGACCGATGACGATCGGCGCCACGGGATCCACCGTTGTCCTGGTCGACTTCACGCACAGGCCGATGATGGCCGCGCAGCTGGCCTCGGTGCGACGACGCATCGGGCCAATATCGTTCGGCGACTCGTCGTTGCTGGATCGCACCGAGGAGCAGCTCAACGACTTCTTCGCCGGAAGGCGCACCGAGTTCGATCTGCCGCTCGAGATGCCGGGCAGCGCCTTCCAGGAAGCAGTCTGGTCGGAGCTCGGGCGCATCCCGTACGGCGAGACGATCAGCTACCGCGAGCTCGCATCACGCGTCGGCGCACCGGCCGCTTCCCGGGCCGTCGGGAGGGCCAACGGCTCGAACCGCCTCGCCGTCATCGTTCCGTGCCATCGAGTGGTCGCGGCCGGTGGGGGGCTGGGCGGCTACGGAGGTGGACTTCCGGCCAAGCGCCACCT
>JBOGSW010000079.1:0-12505 GCA_050695815.1 Candidatus Limnocylindria bacterium
ACGCGCAGGACGCCGATGCGCCGATCTGGATCACGGGCTGGCTGGCGGCGAGCTACGTCCTGGGCGAGGTCTCCCGCAGCCGGCGCCGCTACCTCGAGCAGGTCGAGCAGCGCGCGATCGACGCGGAGCGCACGCGCGAGGAGGAGGCGCTGCGGCGGGCGGGGGAGGAGCGGATGAGGATCGCGCGCGAGCTCCACGACGTGTTGGCCCACAACATCTCCACCATCAACGTGCAGGCCGGCGTGGCGGCGCACCTCCTCGATCGCCAGCCCGAGCAGGCACGCGAGGCGCTCGTCGCCATCAACGAGGCCAGCCGCGAGGCGCTCCGCGAGCTGCGGGCCACGCTGGGCCTGCTGCGCGGCGTCGACGAGGAGGATCCACGCTCACCTGCGCCCGGCCTCGCGCGCCTCGACGATCTCGTCGAGAACCTGCGGGGAACCGGCGTGGAGGTTGCGGTCGAGATGACCGGCGAGGCGACGGGCGAGGCGGGGCCCACGCCGCTGCCGCTGGCGCCGGCCACGGACCTCGCGGCGTATCGGATCATCCAGGAGTCGCTCACGAATGTCGGGCGCCACGCACGCGCCGCGCGAGTCGTGATCACCCTCGATTACCAGCCCGAGACACTCGTGATCACCGTCGACGACGACGGCGCCGGCCCGCCCGGGGGTGCGCCGAGCTACGGCAACGGCCTGACCGGGATGCGGGAGCGGGCGGTTGCTGCCGGCGGCGAGCTCGAGGCCGGACCGGGTCCACGCGGCGGCTTCCGGGTCCGGGCTCGGCTGCCGGTCGAGGGGCGCGCGTGATCAGGGTCCTGCTGGTGGACGACCAAGCGTTGGTGCGCGCCGGATTCCGCGCGCTCGTCGACTCCGAGGAGGACCTCGAGGTGATCGGCGAGGCAAGCGATGGTGAGGAGGCGGTCGCGCTCATCTCCGAGCTGCGCCCGGACGTCGTGCTGATGGACATCCGCATGCCGCGCCTGGACGGGATCGAGGCCACCCGCCGCGTCGTGGCGGATCCGGCGCTGAGCGACGTCCGCCTGGTCATCCTCACCACCTTCGAGACCGATGCGTACGTCTTCGAGGCGCTGCGCGCCGGCGCCAGCGGCTTCCTGGTCAAGGACACCGAGCCGCGCGAGCTGCTCCAGGCGATCAGGGTCGTTGCCGGCGGGGAGGCGCTCCTCTCACCGGGGGTGACCCGCCGGCTCATCGGCGAGTTCGCGGCCCTGGCCTCGGCGCCACGGCCGAGTCCGCGGCTCGAGGCGCTCACCGACCGCGAGCGCGAGGTCATGGCGCTCGTCGCCGGCGGCCTCTCGAACGACGAGATCGCCCAGCGCCTGGTCGTCAGCCCCGCCACCGCCAAGACCCACGTCAGTCGCGTCATGGGTAAGCTCGACGCCCGCGACCGCGCGCAGGTCGTCGTGGCCGCCTATGAATCGGGCCTCGTCAAGCCCGGTCGCCCTCCCGATGGATGAGCGGCGGTTGCACCCCGTGACACTAACGTCGAACGAAGCTGAGCTCCACCGTCCCGGGTCGCACCGGATGCAACACAGGACGTGTGAGCGGCCGTTCACTCGACTTTAGTGTCGCCCCGTGCAACTCCCGGTGCTCTGACCGAAGCGGGACCGTCTGTTACGAATCGGTTCGGCCGTATGCGTCCAGGCGCGCGGCCAGCTCGGCAGGGCGGCTGAACGCGACCAGGTGGCCGCCGTCCATCTCGTCGGGCGCGAAGCCGAGACGCTCCCGCATCACGCGCCGCTGAAATTCGATGGGGAAGAGCCGGTCGTCGCGGGAGACGAGGACGCGCGTCGGCACATCCGGCCAGGCATCGAGCGGCCACGTCTCGCCGAACGGGGTTCCCGACTGGTCACGAAGGTGATTCGCCGACTCGGCCCAGACATCGGGCGGGACGTCGTGACCAAAGAGGTTCTCAAAGTCATTCATCGATAGTCCTTCGAGACCGATGCGCTTCGCGTGCTCCTGCATCGCCGCCGATTGGCCGGTGGTCTCCCACCACGCTCCCGCCGACTCACCGGGGGTCGGGATCATCGGGTTCACGAGGATGAGCAGCCGCACCGGGATGCGCTCACACACGATGGTTGCGGTGTAGGCGCCCATGGACTGGGCGACGAGGACGGGATCGGCTCGTTCGCCCATGGCCTCCACGACGGTGTCGGCATAGCGAGCCAGGCCGGCGCTGTCGTCATCGGCCGGCAGGTCGACAGCGATGACGTCGTGGTCGCGTGCGCCGAGCTCGGCCGCGACGAGATGCCAGTACCAGGCCGAGCCGCCGGCTCCGGGGATCAAGGCATACGTGGACACGGGTTCTCCTGCGAGGACGGTTGCGCTACCTGAAACGCTCGCGGACCCCGAAACTCATCGGTCGGTGCGGCTTGTAACGGGCTTGACGACGCGAGGCAGTAGGGTACCCTATATAGGGTATGCGCAAGACATCGGTCTATCTGACAAACGAGGAGTCCGAGGAGCTTCGGCGGATTGCGATCCGCGCGGGCCGGCCGCAGGCTGAGCTGATCCGGGAAGGGGTCCGGCACGTCATCGCGGAAGCGGGTGCCGAGAGGCGAACGTTCCGGAGTCTCGGGAAGGGCCGCGGCGGCGGCGATCCTTATCGGCGCTGGGGGACCGACCTGTACGACAGGGCCATGGGAAAGCGCTAGTGGCGCTGCTGGTGGATGCCGGAGCCCTGTACGCCCAGGCCGATGCCGACGAGCCCCGCCACGCGGGCGTGGCGAGCGTGCTTCAGGCCGAGCGCGAGACCCTGGTGACGACCGAGCTTGCCGTGGCGGAGGCCGATTACCTCATCCTCGATCGCCTGGGCGTGGAGGTCGAGCTCGCATTCATCGATGACCTGGTGGCCGGGACATTCGTCGTCGAATGCCTGAGCCGCGACGAGGTCGAGACGGCGCGAAGCCTCGTGGACCGATACCGTGACCTGCGGATCGGACTGGCCGACGCCTCCCTGGTCGTCCTCGCTGACCGATATCGCAGCACCCGGATCGTGACCTTCGACGAGCGTGCATTCAGGACCATCCCGTCGCTGGGGGGCGGCACCTTCACGCTCCTCCCGGCCGACGTTTGAGGGTGATAACATCTCTGTTATCATCGGCCGATGAATGCAGCACGCGTCCTTCGATACGCGCGTCGCCGGGCCGGCCTGTCACAGCGGGCCTTGGCCGAGAAGTCCGGCGTCCCCCAACCCGCGATCGCGCGGATCGAACGTGGGGGAGTCTCGCCTCGGGTCGACACGCTGTCGCGGCTGCTCGCCGCCGCCGGTGCGACGTTCGATGTGACGCCGAGGCTCGGCGAGGGTGTCGACCGAACGCTGATCCGAGCGTCGCTCCAGATGAGCCCCGAGCAGCGGGTGACGGGTGCGGGCCACGGGGCTCGCAACCTCGCAACATTCCTGGGCGAAGTGCACCGTGGAACGCGGCGCTGAATTCCAACCGGAGGCGGTCATTCGCCTCCTCGGCACGCACGAGGTGCGCTACGTCCTGATCGGCGGCCTGGCGGCCGTGACCCGGGGTGCGCCACTCGTGACGCAGGACATCGACCTCTGCCACGCCCGTGATGCGGACAACCTCGAAAGGCTCGTCATGGCGCTTCGCGAGGCGCACGCCGAGCTCCGCGGGGCCGATCCCGGACTCCCATTCCAGATGGATGCCAAGACCCTCTTTGAGGGCGATGCCTTCATGTTCACCACCGATCTGGGCTGGGTCGACATCCTGGCGACACCCGCCGGCACATCGGGCTACGAGGACCTGGCGCGCGCGGCGGACGAGTTCCAGCTGTTCGGGCATCGGGTGCTGGTGGCGCACATCGACGACCTCATTCGCATGAAGCGGGCAGCCAGCCAGCCGAAGGATCTGCTCGCGCTCGAGGAGCTAGGCGCCCTCCGCGAGGAGCTCGATCGGTCCCAAGTGCCGATGGCGACCGATTCGTAACCGATGCTGTTACGAATAGGGTCACAGCCACCAGACCTGCTCACGGCATGGCATGATCCGCGCCGATGGGATTCAACGTCGCCGCCGAATCGTACGACCGCTTCATGGGCAGGTATTCACGGCTCCTCGCTCCGCAGATGGCGCACTTCGCGGGCGTCACCCATGGTTCGAGCCAGCAGGCGCTCGACGTTGGCTGCGGGCCCGGTGCGCTCACCGCCGAGCTCGTCTCCCGCCTCGGGGCCGAGGCCGTGTCCGCCGTCGATCCGTCCACGCCATTCGTCGAGGCCGCCCGCGCCCGCCATCCCGGCGTCACCGTGCTGCAGGCATCCGCCGAGCAGCTGCCCTTCGATGACGGGTCGTTCGACGCCTCGCTCGCCCAGCTCGTGGTGCACTTCATGTCGGACCCGGTCGCCGGCCTCGCCGAGATGCGCAGAGTCACGCGTCCGCATGGCGTCGTCGCCGCATGCGTCTGGGATCATGCGAGCGCGCAGGGACCGCTCGGCGTGTTCTGGCGTGCCGCGCGCGAGCTCGATCCCGGCGTCGCGGACGAATCGCAGCTGGCGGGTGCGCGCGAGGGCCACCTGGCTGAGCTGTTCGAGTCCGCCGGGTTGCGCGAGATCGGTCAGGCGACGCTATCGGTCAGTCTCGAGCATCGGTCGTTCGAGGAGTGGTGGGAGCCGTTCACTGGCGGCGTCGGTCCGGCCGGCTCGTATGCGGCCGGCCTGGATCCGGATCGGCGCGCGGAGCTTCGTGACCGATGCCACGCCCTTCTGCCCGATGAACCCTTCGTGCTCACCGCTCGCGCCTGGGCCGCCCGCGGGCTCGCCGGCTAGGGGCACCGCCCTATTTGTAGCAGCACCGGTTACGAATTGGTCTGAGCCGATATCGCTTGCGCCAGCAGCGCGGCATCCGCAAACGCCGAATCCTCGGTGGATTGACCCGGACTGGCCCGGCCATGCAGACTCGCGCACGTGAAGGAAGAAAAGGCCGAGACGCCGATGAGCCGATGACCTGGGACGAGGCATTCTCAGACCGATACGAGGAGTGGTCGGCGTCGATGACCGCCGACATCGGTTTCTATACCGAGCTCGCTCGCGAGGCGGACGGGCCGCTGGTGGAGCTGGCGGTCGGGAATGGGCGCGTCGCGATCCCGGTTGCGCAGGCGACCGGACGGCGGGTCATCGGCATCGACCTGTCGCCGTCGATGCTGGAGCAGGCGCGCGCCAACGCGGCCAAGGCGGGCGTCGAGCTCGACCTGCACCTCGGCGACATGCGCGACCTCGCCCTCGAGAAGCCGGCGGCGCTGATCTACTGCCCGTTCCGCGCGCTCCTCCATCTGCCGACGTGGGCCGATCGAAGACGCACATTCGAGCGTGTCGCCGCCTCGCTCCGGCCCGGTGGGCGGTTCGCCTGGAATGCGTTCGCCTTCGACCATCGGTTCGCCGTCGCCTACGACGGCGTGCACAGGGATGAACCGATCTCGCACACGAACGTGTACTCGGTCGGCGACAACCGGGTCGACATCATCCTCGACAGCGGCGAAACGAGCTCGCTGTGGTGGGCCACGAAGAACGAGTGGCTCGGCCTGCTCGACGTCGCTGGCCTCGAGCTGGAAACGCTCCACGGCGGCTTCGCCGGCGAGCCATTCACCGATGACAGCCACGAGTACGTCTTCGTCGCCCGCCGCTGAGCCAGGCCGTCGGCGGACTCGGGCTTCGCCGTCGCCCCGTATGCCGCTGCGTCACGCATCGGCCAAGCTGACTACCTCGAGTCGTCCTGCTCGACCAGGTAGACCCGCCGCTGCTCGTCGAGACCCTTGAGCTCGTGGAGCCCGCGGTCGACGAAGTCGATGGGCGAGCCGGCCAGCAGCTCGCGCGTCGCCCAGGAGGCATACACCTCGCCCGGCCCGGCCAACGCCGCGATCCGCGCCGCGATGTGCACGCCGACGCCGCGGACGTTGTCGCCCTCGAGCTCAATCTCCCCGGTATGAACGCCGGCGCGAACCTGGACACCGATCTCCGACGCCGCGCGACCGATCTCCTGCGCGGCACGGATGGCGCGCTCGGCGCCGTCGAATATGGCCACGAACCCGTCGCCCGTCGTCGCCGCCTCGCGACCCCGGAATCGGTCGAGCTGACGGCGCACCGCCAGGTTGTGGCGTGCCAGGAGGTCACGCCACGCGCCGTCGCCGAGCTCGAGCGCTCGGGCGGTGGAGTCGACGATGTCGGTCACCAGGAGCGTCGCGAGCACGCGGTCGTACGCGCCGCCCTCCGATCGGGCGAAGGCGGTGCTCGGCTCCCAGGTCACCGTCACCCACGGCTCGTCGCCCTCGACCCACGAGTCGTGACCCGGCGGGATCTCGTAGAACTGGCCCGCTTCGATCAACAGCTCCGCGCCCCCGCGCATCACGATGCGACTGCTGCCGGAGAGGCAGACGCCGACGTGGTGGTCCTCGCATAGTTCGGAGCGCGCGATCGGCCTGATCGACTCGCTCCAGCGCCATCCGGGCTGCAGGATCGACCGTCCGAGCCGGATATCCCCCAGGTCGTAGATCTCGAGGCGGCCGAATGGGACCTCCCGCACGTCATCGGGCTCGTCGAAGGGCCGACGCTGAATCTTGACCATCTGGATTCACGATACCGTCTCGCGCCAAAACGTCGCGTTCAACGCGCACCCCATTTGTAACCGGTGCAGTTACAAATGGCCTGAGGCCGCCGCAGCTGCTGTCAGTCGTCGCCATCTGTGGCGAGTTCCCTTGCCCTTCGCCAGACCTCCTCGAGACCCAGGTCGGCGATCCAGCCGGAGACGTATTCGTGGTCAAGCGCCTCACCAGTCACGGCCAGGATTCGCGCGACATCACGAAGCTGTCGCTCGGACTCGCCGGCCTTGGCCCATTCGAGCTTGGCGATGACCGTGTCCTCGACCGTGGCCACCGGCGTCTGCCGGCCGAACAGGTTCGCCGTAAGGCGTCGCTTGAACTCGGTGTGGGAGAACGGGCGCTCCTTGCGGACGAGAAGGTCGACCTTCCAGCCGGTCGCGTGCTCGATGATGTTGAACGACGTCCGCCGGTCGAATGCCTCCATTGCCGCATTCTCATCCACGTAGTACTCGGATGGTGGAAGCCCGTCCACGAAGCGGCGCAACGACTCGGCGGATGGATCGATGACCACGTCGATATCGACCGTGGTCCGCGGCTCGCCGTGAAACGATCCGGCCACCGACCCGACGACCATGTACGGGATTCCGACCAGCTCGAGCCGATCGGCGATGGCCGCCAGCAGATCCGCCTGGGTCGTCACGCAGAAGCGCGGCGCGCGTGTCGGACACGGCGGGCGAGACGATCTCCGTGCATTCGCGCCACGAGTGCATCGGCGACGCGCGAGTCGTCCCAGGCAGGATGCCGATGACGAATACCAGCTTCGCTGAGGGCGCGCGCGGCCTCGCTCATCTCAAATGCCATGGCGACACGTTCGGGACCCGTCATCCGACGGAAGATGGCGAGCTGCACGCGCCACGCGTCGGGGCTGGTATCTGCCGGACGGGCCACGCGTTGACTCTACTGGATGTCGGCGCATCCTTCGAGGGGCATGGCCGTGCCACAGCCTTCGGTGTGCCGCGCGTCCGTTCTCGCCAACCGACGGGACAGCCAACTCCTCCGTGGATCCTTGGCACTCGAACGAACGCACGTCATGGCCGTGCCTATTTGTAACAGCACCGGTTACAAATAGGGTCGAAGCCCAGACAGGCACCCCGCCACAAGGCGGTGACGCTGGACACCACGCCCGACCCCTGCGACGTCTGACCTGTCGCGAAGGAATCGGATGCTGGCCCCCCATCGGCGACCGCCCATGCCCACCCGAGTCGCGCCGATGGACGAAGGGAGGAATCACCTATGCGTCAGAGCCTTGCCTGGCTCGTCATCATCGGCCTGGTCGTCAGTGGCTGCAATGGCCAGACCGCGGTCGGGAATGCCGAGACCGATGCACCACCAGCCCAGACCGATGCACCACCAGCCCAGACCGATGCGCCCGCCCCGACCGAGCGACCGACGCCGAGGCCGACGCCACGGCCAACGCCACTGCCCACACCCGAGCCGACATCAGCCCCAACACCAGCCCCGACACCCACTCCGGCTCCGGCAACCTTCGACCAGCAGCTGGCCGCCGCAGCGAATGTCACGTATGACGATCTGTTCCGTAACGCGGAGCAACACATCGGCACAAACGTCTACTTCCGCGGCGAGATCATCCAGGTCCTCGGCGAGGCGGGTGACTGGCAGTACCGCATCAACGTCACGTCGACGAGCTTCGGTTTCACCGATACCATCCTTGTCCTCTACGAGGGCACGGACCGATATCTCGAGGACGACGTCGTCGATCTTATCGGTCTCTCCGGCGGCCCGTTCACGTACGAGAGCGTGCTTGGTGGCGACATCACCGTCCCGCTGCTCTTCGTCGATGGCAACGGCATGCGCCTGATGCCGTGACGCTTCCGCGTGCGAACGGGCTGCCATCGCGAACCGCAGCATCCTGACGCCATGATCGGGACCGATGTCTTCGAGGCGTTCAACGTCGCATCCGTGGTGTTGGCGGTGATCGTCGGCATCGGGTTCCTTCGCCTGCTGTGGCCCAGGGACCGCTCGCAGGTGGCGGGCACCGTCATCGTCATCCTGGGCATCGTCGTCATCATTGTCCTCTCGGCTCTGATGAACTCGACGGCGATATGACGGCAGGGCCTTGCCTATTTGTAGCTGGACCGGTTACAAATAGGGGCGAAGGCCGACCAGCTGACCTCATCTGCCGAGTGCCACACTCTCTGATCTCCGGGATTTCACCCGGCGGAGCTAACGACCAACTTGTGGCTACTTGGTGGTCGTGTCCTGCATCCGATGCAAGGACCGATCAAGTTGCGCCCGAAATCGGCCCCTGCTTGGTCGATACCTTCACCCGGCGAAACCAAGCGAAGGACAGGGCAGCGGCGATCACCACTCAAGCGTTCGACGAAGACTCTAGCCACAGGATCCGGTCGCGAAGCGCGTCGACAGCCGGAGCCGACGCCAGGAGCGCGTCGAGTGCGGCGACCATGCGCCCGATCCCGGCCCGTGTCCGTGGGAACTGCTTCGCCGACGTGAAGATGATCCCGGGATGCGGCTCGTCACGCGTGACGTATTCGCGGTGCAGCGCGGCGAAGTCCGCCACATCCTCGGTAACGACCGCCCGCGTTTTGCCTGCGGCCCACGAAAGGAGCTCGCGATCTGAGAGTCCACGGAGGTCCGGCTGTTCTTGAGCCGCAATGACGTCGTGGCCGTGATCCCGCAGCTGGCGAGCGATCTCGGGCGAGAAGTGCTCGTCCAGCAGGAGCCTCATCCCAGGATGTGGCGCTCGCGCTCGGCAGTGCGGCGCTCGCGTTCGGCGATCGCTTCGCGTCGGACGAGATCCGAGTCGATCTCCTCGGCGAACGACGCGTAGTACCGGATCGCCCGCCGCAGGATCGGCTCCGGGACCTCGAGGTACGCCGCGGCCTCCTCGAGCGAACTGTTTTCCCTGACCGTCGCGATGACCTCCCAAACGTCGAGGCCCGTGCCGAGCAGGACGGCGCGCCGGCCGGCCGGTCCGTCGGCGAATCCGATGCCGGGATGCTCGTCCATGCGCAGCCCTTCCTCGACGTAGCGCTCGGCCAAACCGGTGCGTGTCTCGCGGATCTCATGCGCTCGCGCATCCAGCCGTTCGAGGGTCGACCCCGAGAAGCGGAAGGACCGATGCCGACGTGTCGCCTCGTTCATGTGGTCCATCGTAGCACCGTGTGTCACAGCACACCCAACGGCGTCGCCGGTCTCCGACGGATTTCACCCGGCGGAGCTAACGACCAACTTGTGGCCACTTTGGTGGTCGTGTCCTGCATCCGATGCAAGGACCGATCAAGTTGCGCCCGGAATCGGCCCCTGCTTGGTCGATACCTTCACCCGGCGAAACGGCCCGGAGGACAAGCCGAGGCTCGCGCGTTCACTTGATTCTCTCGGCGGCTTGTATGACAATCGTACGTACATCGCTTGCAAGAGAGGAGAAGGGATGCCAACCATCAGCATCCGCGACTTGGCTCGGCGCTCCAGCCAGGTCGTCGACGGCGTCACTCGGAGTGGACGTCCGGGAATCATCACGCGTCGCGGTCGGCCCGTCGCCGCGCTGATCGCGATCGATCCCGAGGGGCTCGAGGACTTCGTGCTCGCCAGTGCGCCAGAGTACGCTCGGTCCATCAAGGATGCCGATGCCGACCTGGCCAAAGGTCGGACGCGCTCTCTCTGATGTCCTCGACGAGCTCGGCTCCGCAGAGAGCGGCTGACGAGTGGAGAGCGTCGCGCTCTCCCGGCGAGCGGTCAAGGATCTCCGTCGCATCGGCGCCGGCGAAGATCTCGATGGTATCGGCCGCGCGCTCGAAGTCCTGGCGAGCGGGGCGGCCCGCCTGGATGTGAAGCCTCTT
This sequence comes from Candidatus Limnocylindria bacterium, assembly GCA_050695815.1. Classification (GTDB taxonomy): domain Bacteria; phylum Chloroflexota; class Limnocylindria; order QHBO01; family QHBO01; genus JACDBZ01. The sequence continues at coordinate 10,433 of JBOGSW010000079.1, forward strand.
CGCGGTCAATCGCCGTGGCATCGGTTGCGGGTGGGGGACTACCGCATCCTCTATCGAGCAGTCGACCAAGCCGAAGGGACCGATGCATCCCACCTCGTCGCCCGGATGGTCCACCGGCGCGATCTGGAGCGCGCCGTGTCGACGCTCGAGTAGGTCACGGCATGGGCCATGCCTATTTGTAACTGGACCGGTTACAAATACGGGCGAAGGTCGAGGGGATGACGCTCGGTCCCCGTCAGCGGCTGTTGGAGCTCGTTGTGGGCCAGACGGCGAGAACGTGGTCGATGATGCTGGCCGCATCGAACCTGTCGTTCAGGTCGTAGACGCGGACCTGGATCTCATCGGTGACGCATCCTTGCTGAGGCGATATCTTGAACCACAGTTGGCTGGAGTTCAGGAACACCGGCGTGATGCCGCCCGCTCGAATCAACCGGGGTGACGGAGCGCGGGTCATGTCGACCAGGTAGATTCCCTCGTCGGTCGCGTAGGCAAGATGACGGCCGTCGGGAGTGAAGGTCGGATGAGACCACGGCGTGTCGGGCAGGAACACCTCAGGCGCCGATCCAACGCTCCAGCGCATGACGTCGTCGCCGACGCGGTAGTAGAGGGTGTCGCTCGTCGGCGCCCAGAGCGCCATGAGCGGTGTCGTCGCGCCCTCCCAGCCGGCGTCGGGTGGGTAGAGCGTCAGCTCCACGTCGGAGCTGCGTCCTGCGACAAACACGCTCATTTGAGGCATTGCCTGGTCCAGGACGTAGAAGGAGTCACTGGTCCTCGCGAATCCGCCCTCGCTCGAGTCCAGCGGGGAGCCGCAGCGGCCGGTCTCGATGCGCGGCAGATCGGCAAGGAGGTGCTCGCCTGAAGCATCGATCTGGAGGATCTGGCGCGCGAGGCTGCCGTCGGTAAAGGCCCGGCGCCAGGTGGCCGCGTCGAGGGCGGGAGAGACGGCGATCAGCGACGCGTAGGACATGTCGGTGACCGGAAGCTCGAACCAGTGATATCGAACCTCGGGAAGCTCCACCACCGCGTATTGCGCCCCTCGGCCAATGATGACCACGTGGCGCGCATCGATCAGGCTGTGAATCCTGTAGCCGTCGCCGCCGAAGGTGCAGGAATTCCGCGGGTGCGCCGTATCGGCGTAGTTTCGGAGGACCGGTGCTGGCGGCTCGGCGCTGTCACGTCCATGGAGGTACACGATCGCCACCGGATCGGATTCGCCGATTGATCCCTCGCAGGTGATGGTCGAGACGAAGCCGGGCGGCGCATCAGCAGCGAGGAGGTCCAGAATCGACACGCCGGCGGGTGCGGGGCTGTTCGTCGGCGCGGGCGCCGCAGTCTCGACGGTTCCCGCCGCCGTCGGTGCCGGGCTCACCGTGGGTGAAGCAGTGACGATGCTTGGGGCGACCGTGGGTGACGCCGAGCCCGTCGAAGGCGGACTCTCGAGAGTGCCCGTCCCGCATGCGCTCACGATGAAGGAGATTGCGATCGTCGCCGCGGCGGTGCGGACAAACCGCCAACCGTTGCGGCGTGCTCGGGTCGTCATGGGCGCTACCGTATCGGGACCCGACTGCGGCGCGACTGCGGGTCCCGAGCCTGAAAGCCTGAACGTCGCGTTTCACGCTCACCCTATTTGTAACCGGAGCTGTTACAAATTGCCTGACGCCGCCCAGAGCCCCAGACGCCCCCAACGCTCCACACAGACACGACACCCGAGCTGTCACAAGCCGGCTCGACACTCGGGATCCGGGTGGGTGCCGTCGGGGGGCGGCACCAGCCCGCGCAAGGTTGACCCATCGGCGCATCATGCGCGGCAGAGGCAGGAGGGATTGAACTATCGCCGTAGCGCCCACGGCAGTGCCCGAGCACAGCAGCATCGCATTGACGCCCGAACAGAGGGCCATCGTCGAGCATGGCGATGGCCCTGTCGTGGTGATTGCCGGCGCCGGAACAGGCAAGACGAGAATCATCGTCGAACGAGTCCGCCACCTGCTCGAGACGAAAACAGAGCTGCGACCCGAGCAGATCCTGGTCCTGACGTACAACGTCAAGGCCGCCCGCGAGCTGAAGGAGCGCCTC
>JBOGSW010000080.1:0-4815 GCA_050695815.1 Candidatus Limnocylindria bacterium
TCGCCGGCTTCATCCTGTGGCCTCGAGGCGATCCTGAGCCCGCCGCGTCGTCCTCGCCCGGCCCGAGCGCCGGGGTGATCGTCGGCGAGCCCGGCGGCGAGGTCCAGTCCGCCGCGCCGAGCACCCCGGTGACGCCGATCCCGACCGTGGCAGCACTCGCGTCTCCGACGCAGTCCGCGACACCGATGCCCGTGACCGCGGCCGATGGCTTCACCGCCCGGGTGCTCGCCTGCCGGTCGATCTCGGGATCGAGCTGCAACGGCGAGCTCGGCAACCTCCCGCCGAGCGCCGGCTCCTTCACCGCTCTCGTCCTCTTCACCGATGCCGTCGCCGGTGACACGATGAACGCCATCCTCTCCGGTCCGTCGGGCACGATCCCGGGCGCCGCCTACAGCCTGCGGGGCGGGGGCGACGGGTACTACTACTCGACCTTCACCGCGGGCGGGCTGCCGGCCGGCGACTACACGATCACGGCCACCCGCAACGGCGACGAGGTGGCGGTCACGACGTTCCGCAAGGTGGGCGGCTGACTCAGCCGCCGCCGGACGTCTCCTCGACCGCTCCCTCCGGCCCGATCGGCTCGGCGCCCGATGCACGGCGCCGCGCGGCGAGCGCGCTGATCGCCTCGAGGACGCAGCGATGGGCCGCCGCCGCGGTCACCTCGGCATGGTCGAACGGGGGAGCCACCTCCACCACGTCCATGGCGGCCAGCTCGACCGCGCCGACGACCTGGCGGACCGCGCGCAACAGCTCGCGCGTGAGCATGCCGCCGGGCTCCGGCGTCCCCGTGCCGGGCGCCATGCCCGGGTCGACCACGTCGATGTCGACCGACAGGTAGATCACCTCGGGCCCGTCCAGGGCCTGGGCGATCGCGTCGGCCACGACCACCTCGGCGCCGCGCTCCTCGATCTCGGTCATCAGGTGCCAGCGCATGCCGTGCTCGCGCATCCAACCGAGCGTCTCGGGCCCTGGCCAGTAGCCGCGCAGGCCGACCTGCACGAAATTGCGCCCCGCCACCGCGCCGGACTCGATGAGGCGCCGCATCGGCGTGCCGTGGGAGCGCAGATTGCCCCACGTGGAGTTGGCGGCATCGGCGTGGGCATCGAAGTGGACGATCCCGAGACGCCTCGGAGCGACCGCCTCAGCGACGGCCGACGCCGATGGGAAGGTGATGGAATGGTCGCCGCCCAGGACGATCGGCACGGCGCCGCTGCGCGCGACCTCCAGCACCTTGCGCCGAATGACGTCGTGCCCGCGCTCGATGTCCATCGGTGTCACCGGCGCGTCGCCGGCATCCACCACGTCGAGCCAGGCATACGGCTCGATGCCGAGCTGGAGCGAGTTGATGGCGCCCGCGTGGTAGCTGGCCTGGCGGATGGCGCGCGGCCCGAAGCGCGCGCCCGGCCGGTGGCTGACCGCGTCGTCGAAGGGGGCGCCCACGATGGCCACGTCGGGCGCCCGCTCCGCCAGGGCGGCCGCATCGGTCACCCATGGCAGCTTCTGGAAGGTGGGCAGCCCCACGTAGGCGGGCAGGTTGGAGTCGTCGTAGGCGGTGTACGGATCGGCTCCGGGAGGAGCCTCGTCGTTGATGCTGCGCCCCGCGGCGCTTCGCTCGTCGGTCATGGCGCTGCTGCGCTCACCTCCGGCGGTCCGAGGGGCGCCGTCGCGATGCGGAGCAGGCCCCACCGGGACTCGATCCTAGCACGCTACCATCGGCATCCGATGAAGCGAGAACCGACCTACTCGGTGGCCGAGGGGCGTGCGCTGCTGCCGCAGATCCGCGCCACCCTGCTCCAGTTGGCCGTCGAACGACACAGGGCCGATGAGGCGCACGCCGCCATGCATGCGCGCATGCAGGCGCTCCTCGAGCATCTCGAGTCGCTCGGGGTGGTGGTGCGCGATCTCGACGAAGGCCTCGTCGACATTCCGACCATCCGCGACGGCGAGCGTGCCTGGCTCTGCTGGCGCCTCTCGGATCCGGACCTCGCCCACTGGCACACGACCCGCGAGGGATACGCGTCGCGGCGGCCGCTGTGACCGCGGTCGTCGTCATCGGGGATGCCCTGCTCGACGTCGTGGCCGCCACGGCCGGCCGCGCAGCGCACGGGGGCGACACGCCCGCCACCATCAGCCTCGAGCCCGGAGGCCAGGGGGCGAATCTCGCCGTTCGGCTCGCCCGCCGCGGCGTCGGCGTGCGTCTCGTCTGCGCGCTCGGCACCGACATGCCCGGCGCCATCCTGCGCGAGCGTCTCCTGGCCGAGGGCGTGATCCTCGATGCGGCTACCGTTCCCGCCACGGGATCGGTCGTCGTCCTGGTGGAGGGCGATGGCGAGCGCACCATGCTCAGCCAACGGGTGCCAGTGTCGATCGCCGCGCACGATCCGCCGGCCGCGTGGACCGTCGTTTCCGGCTACTGCCTGCTCGAGCCCGATGCTTTGCGGCAGGTCGCAGTCATCGCCGAGCAGCCCGGACGTCGGGCGGTCATCGGCTGCGACGTGCCCCCGCCCCTGGTCGAGGACTGGTCCGCTGCCCTGCAGGCCACTCGGCCGGACCTGCTGGTGCTCAACGCGGAGGAGGCCGCGGCGCTTGCTCCGTCCGCCTCGGATCCGCTCGAGCATGCCGCGCAGTTGTCTGCGGGGCTGTCGGCGGTCGTGGTCGTGACCGACAGCGGCGGAGCCGTTGCCGCCATCGGCCCGGAGACGGTCGCGCATCGGGCCGAGCCGGCAGCCGCCGTCACCGATACGACCGGTGCCGGCGACGCGTTCGCGGCGGCCCTCATCGCCGAGCTGCTGGACGACGCTCCGTGGCCACCTCAGCCGGACCGGGTGTCCGACGCGCTGGCCGAGGCCACCCGCCTGGCCCGGGCCGTGGCGCGGACGCGGGGCGCCCAGGCCCGGGTCGAGGGCGAGCGATGACCGCCGAGTGGCTCGTGATCGCGGACGAGGTGCGCACCGCCCTCGACGCGGGACGGCCGGTCGTGGCCCTCGAGTCGAGCCTCATCGCGCAGGGGCTCCCCGTGCCGCACAACCTGGAGACCGCCATCGCCGCCGAGTCCGCCCTGCGCGACGACAACGTGGTTCCTGCCACCACGGCGCTCGTCGACGGGCGCCTTGTCGTCGGGGCCGATCGCGCGCTCCTCGAGCGCCTCGCCGATCCATCCGAGCGGGTGGCCAAGGCCGGCTCGCGTGACCTTGGGCCGCTCCTGGCCGCACGGTCCCTCGCATCGACCACGGTGAGCGCCACGATGCGCGCCGCGCACCTGGCCGGCGTCGCCGTCTTCGCGACCGGCGGCATCGGCGGCGTGCACCGCGGCGCCACCACCACCTTCGACGTGTCGAGCGACATCGACGAGCTGGCCGCGACCCCGGTGGCGGTGGTCTCGTCGGGGGCGAAGTCCATCCTCGACCTGCCCGCCACGCTCGAGCTGCTCGAGACGCGACGGGTGCCGGTCGTCGGCTACGGCGTCGACGAGCTGCCCGCCTTCTACAGCACCTCCTCCGGCCTCGGGCTGCCGCATCGCGTCGACGGTCCGGCCGACGCGGCCGCCGCGGTTGCGGTGCATCGGTCCATCGTGGGTGCCGGCGGCATGCTCATCGTCCAGCCGCCGCCCGCCGAGCTCGCGATCGACGCGACGGAGGTGGACGCCTGGATCGCGGAGGCGCTTGCCGATGCCGTGGCGAACGGGATCCGCGGTGGTGCGGTGACGCCCCACCTGCTCGGCTTCATGGCGCGTGCCTCGGGTGGTCGGACGCTGCGCGTCAACATCGGTCTCATCGTCAATAACGCGCGAACCGCCGGAGCCATCGCATCGGCCCTGACCTTGACCTGACGGGATCGGGGGGTATGCTCGGGCGGACTTCGGCCAGCCAGCGCCGAGCCAGCGGAGGGGCGCGCCTCATGCGGATCTACGAAGGGAGCCCGCGGCAGGATTGGGAGGAGGTGCTGCGCGCCATCGGTGGCTTCGCGGATGCCGAACGGCTCAAGGAGATCCTCCTGCTCGAGCTGGAGGGCGGCTTCCTCCTCCAGGGTCTGGCCCTGCCCAGCGGTGCCGCCGACGGCGAGTCCTTCGGCGCTCTCGCCAAGCGCACCTATGAGCTGACCGATGACCAGGTCGCCGAGATGATGGACGCCTCCGAGGCGAAGCGCGGCTCCGACGACGCCGATCGCCCGCACCCCGATCTGCTCAACTACTACGAGCTCGGCATGCGCATCCTGGGCGCGTACATCGACGGCCAGAAGGCGCACGACGTCTTCCTGTTCGAACAGGAGGGCACCTTCGTGCTGCGCCTCTTCGGCGTCGCCGGATCGCACGGCAGCGGGCACCAGCTCTCCGAGTTCACGAAGGACGAGATCTTGGCTATGATCGAGTCCGCACCTGAGCAGCGACACCAGCCAGCGCCAGAGCCCAGCGGCGCGCCGTAGCAGGGAGATTCCTGGCAATGAAGGCACTCAAGGTCCTTCTCATCAGCATCGGGGCGCTTCTGGCCGCGATGATCGTCATCCCGCTCACCATCCTTGCCGGACTCTTCGTGTGGCTCAAGCTCACCGAAGAGACCGATGACGAGGAGATGGAACTCGACGACGCCATCTGAGGCGTCAAGGAGCCGATAGGAGCGTGAGCACGCGCGCCGAGCCGGCACGGCCGGCACGCCGGCCGCACACGCTCGGCCGCGCTTGATCCCGGTCGGCATCGGCTTCTGAACGGTCAGACCTACCGGAATGATCACCGCCGCGGCGCTCATCATGGCATCGGCGCCTGGGCGATCCGACGCCGATACATAGCCACAAATTGGCGTGAGGCGGCCCACGTCACGC
>JBOGSW010000081.1:0-2814 GCA_050695815.1 Candidatus Limnocylindria bacterium
CGGCGGAAGGTGCGCTCGGCGGCGGTGCGCCCGTCATCGGTCAGGTTCAGCTGGCGCGTGTCGGCTTCGACCGTCAGCAGGCCCTCGCGCACGAGCCGGGTGACCATCTCGCTCACGGTGGCGGCGCTGACCCCCAGCCGCTCGGCGAGCCGCGCGGCGATGACCGGCTGCCCCTCGCCGTGCATATAGCGGATTGTCATGAGGTACTCGGCGGCGACCTCGGTTGGCTCTCCGATGGTCGTCATCGGCTACTCCTCGCCGGTGCCGGATTGATCGCGGATCGTGTTCACCACGTTCGTGTCGGCCAACGTGGTCACGTCGCCGAGGTCCCGCTGCTCGGCGATGTCGCGCAGCAGGCGTCGCATGATCTTGCCGGAGCGCGTCTTCGGCAGGTCCGGCGTGAACATGATCTGCTTCGGGCGCGCGAACTTGCCGATCATCTCGGCCACGTGCTCGCGCAGCGTGCCGCCGAGCTCGTCGGACGCATCGAACCCGGTGCGCAGGATCACGTAGCTGAAGATCGCCTGGCCGGTGATCGGATCGCTGCGGCCTACGACTGCAGCCTCAGCCACGGATGGGTGCGACACCAGCGCCGACTCAACCTCCGTGGTCGAGATCCGATGGCCGGAGACGTTCATCACGTCGTCGACGCGGCCGAGAAGCCAGTAGTAGCCCTCGTCGTCGCGCTTGCAGCCGTCGCCGGGGAAGTATCGGCCCCGATAGCGAGACCAGTAGGTCTCCTGGTAGCGCTCGGGGTCGCCGTAGATGCCACGCAGCATCGCCGGCCACGGCCGCTCGAGCACCAGGTAGCCGCCACCCCCGAGCGGGACCGATGCGCCCGCCTCGTCCACCACGTCCGCGGTGACGCCCGGGAATGGGAACGTCGCGCTCCCCGGCTTCAGGGTCGTGATCCCCGGCAGCGGCGTGATCATGATCATGCCCGTCTCGGTCTGCCACCACGTATCGACCACCGGACAGCGCTCGCCGCCGATGTACTTCCAGTACCACGCCCAGGCCTCGGGGTTGATCGGCTCGCCGACGCTGCCGAGCAGGCGCAGCGATGACAGGTCGTCATCGGCGAATTCATCATGGCCGTACTTCATAAGCGCGCGGATGGCGGTCGGGGCGGTGTACAGGATGGTGGCGGAGTACTTCGCCGCGATCTGCGCCCATCGGTCCTTGTCGGGGAAGTCGATGGCGCCCTCGTAGATGATCCCGGTCGTAGCGTTCGCCAGCGGCCCGTACACGATGTACGAGTGACCGGTCACCCAGCCGATGTCGGCCATGCACCAGTAGACATCGGTCTCGGCATGGATATCGAAGATGGTCCGATGGGTGGTTGCCACGCCGGCCAGGTAGCCGCCGGTGGTGTGCATGATCCCCTTCGGGCGCGCGGTGGTGCCCGAGGTGTAACGCAGGTAGAGCAGGTCCTCGGCGTCCATCGGCTCCGGGTCGGCGGTCGTCGGCCGGTCGTCGATGAGCTCGTGATACCAGTGGTCCCTGCTCTCGTCCCAGGCGACGTCGGTGCCGGTGCGCTTCACGACCACGCAGTGCTGGACCGATGAGGTTCTGCCGATCGCCTCATCGGCAGCCTTCTTCAGAGCCACCGCGGAACCCTTGCGATAGCCGCCGTCGGCGGTGATCACGACGGTGCACTCGGCGTCGTCGATGCGGTCGGCCAGGGCATCGGCGCTGAATCCGCCGAAGACGACGCTGTGAGGGGCGCCGATGCGGGCGCAGGCCAGCATGGCGACCGGCAGCTCGGGGATCATCGGCATGTAGATGGCGATCCGATCGCCCTTCTTCACGCCCAGCTCGCGCAGCGCGTTCGTGAGCTGGCAGACCTCGTCGAGGAGCTGCCGATACGTGATCGTGCGGCTGTCGCCGGGCTCGCCCTCCCAGAAATAGGCGACCCGCTCTCCGAGGCCGTTGTTCACATGGCGGTCGAGGCAATTGACCGATACGTTGAGCTTGCCGCCGATGAACCACTGCGCGTAGGGCGGCTCCCACGTGTAGAGGTCGCTCCACGGCTCCATCCAGTCGAGCCGGTTGCCCTCCTCCGTCCAGAAGGCGCGGAACCCCTCCTCGGTGGCGGTGCGTTCGTAGATTGACGCGTCGCTGAGCAGCGCGTTGTCGACGAATCCCCGCGGGGGCGGGAAGGTGCGATCCTCGCGCAGGAGGTTCTCGATCGTCGGCTCGATATGCTCTTCGGTGCTCATCCACCGATTCTAGTGCTGCCGTGCATACCGAGGCCGGTGTCGCGGGACGACTGCCGACGACCGCCGCTCAGCGGCGCTATTCGGCGGGAGCCCTGGTCCAAGCGAATGCCCAACCACCAACCAGGTGGGTGATATCCAGGTCGGCGGGACGTCGGTGCTTGAACTACCGACCGCAGTGGTGGATGGGGAATCGGGGCGGTGATCTTGAGCGTGGGCCGGCCGGACCCTGCGGCGGCGGATTGGATAGCACCACTGCCGTAGGTGAATGAGAGGAACTGCGCGCGCCCCATGCAGCACCGGTAGCATCGGCGGCGCATGCTCCCGTTCCTCGGCGCCGCGGCCCTGGCCTTCGGCGCCATCTTCATCGCCGAGTTCGGCGACAAGAGCCAGCTCCTGATCCTGGCGTTCGCGACCCGGTACGCATGGCGCCCGGTCGTGCTGGGCCTCGTGCTCGCTGCCGCCTTCATCCAGGGCATCAGCGTGGCGATGGGGGCGGCCGTCGGCGCGGCGCTTCCGACGACACTCGTGGCCGTCGTCTCGGGCATCGCGTTCCTGGCGGTCGCCGCCTGGACCCTTCGCGGCGACGGCGATGACG
>JBOGSW010000082.1:0-17612 GCA_050695815.1 Candidatus Limnocylindria bacterium
ACCTGGTGAAGCGTGCGACCAAGATGAGGCGGCTTCCTGGTCATTTACCGTCACCCGGTGAAAACCCTCGGCGCATCGGTCCACGACGGGGATCGGCGAGGCTCCTCGGAGGTGGTCGAAGCCTGATAGGGCGCTGGAGTCAGTGGTCGGCGGCGGCGAGGATGTGGATGCCATCGAGCAGCGTGCGACGTGCCTCGCGAACGGCGGTGCTGGAAGGCCGCGCCATGCGCACTGCGGGGGCGTCGGGATCGAGCCGTTCGAGCTCATCCGGCGCGTCGGGCGTCAGCAGCCGCAGCGCGGCGGTGGCGTTGGCCCGCATCGAGTCGACCTCGAGCTCTCGGGTGGCGAGCGCGGCCCGGGCGTTGGCCAGCTCGGTCTCGCGCTCGTTGATCTCGTCCTCCATGTTGCGCACGTCGCGCGACACCGCCTGGCGCTGGACGAGCGTCCCGAGCAGCGCGCCGGCAGCGGCGAAGGCGAGCGCTTCGAGCGTCCCTCGGATCTCGACCAGCCGTGCCCACTCGCGATCGCCGGCGCTCACGGCATCGGCGCGCATCACGAACATGAACACGAAATAGACCACCACGAAGGCGAGCCCGACCAGGCTGCCGAGCACGGTCAGCGTGCTCAGGCGCGGAGCGCTCGGCCATGCGACCGAGACGCCAGGTCCCCAGCCGAGGACGCTGAGCACCACGAACGACACGATGGCCACCGCGAAGACCTGCTCCTCGCTCCATGCCGGCACCACGACCGGCACGAAATTGGTCAGGACCACGACCGCGGCGAAGACCACGGCCAGCCAGGCCATCGGTCCGGCGACGCCCTCGAGGGCTCCTTCCGGCCCCGTCCACCCGCGCGCGATCGGCCACTCGCGAACGGCCGCCGCGGTCGCGACGAGCGCCAGTGCGCCGACGGCGATGGCAAGGGTTCCGAGCATCGCGACCGACTGGTCCCGCGTCAGCAGCAGGCCGCCGGCGACCACGGCAGCGCCGGCGGTGACCCCCGCCGCCTTGAACGCTCGACCCTGGGGGCGTTCGTCCCGTCCGGCGGTCCGCTCCGTCGTGGCTGTGACCTGGCCGGCGTCGGCGTCGTGTGGCCGCGGATCACGCGCGGCATCGGTGACGGTCAATGCATCTCCCTCTCAGCGGGCTGAAGACTCACGTGCGCTGAGTGTAGATCGGTTCAGCGGCCCGGCCCCGCCAGGATCGGCCAGGCACCGCGCAGGTAGTCGAGCCCGGAGATCACCGTGAGACCGGTCGCGACCACGAGCGTCCAGAAGCCGGCAAGTTCCAGGGCGGTGCCCGCATCGGTCCCTGCCAGCGGTCCACCGCTCGTGGCATCCGCCGCGAGCGTCAGCAGGGCGATGCCCGCGAGGGTGACGAGGGTCTTCGACTTGCCGAGAGCCCCGGCGCTGATCACGACGTTGTGGGCGGCGGCCAGCTGCCGCACCGACTGCACCACGAGCTCGCGAATGAGGATGGTGGCCGCCATCCAGGTCGGCACGATGTCGATCTCGACCATGGCGATCAGCACGCCCGCGACGAGGATCTTGTCGGCGACGAGATCCATGAAGATGCCGAGCGGCGAGACCTCGCCACGCGCCCGCGCGATTCTGCCGTCGAGGAAGTCGGTCCCGGCCGCGAGGACGAAGATGACGAACGCAGCGATCGCCATCCCCGGTGCACCGATCAGCAGCAGCGCCATGACGAGCGGAGTGGCCGCAATGCGGGCGAGCCCCAGCAGATTGGCAATCGAGCCCAGACGGGGCGGTCGCCGATCGGTCATGACTCCACCGTCGGCCCGCGCTGCCCGAGCCTCCGTTCGGTCCCCGCTCTCAGCCTCGAGATGTTGTCTGCGTGTCGGATCGTGATCAGGACCGCCGCCGCCAGCGCCAGCGCTACGGCTGCGGCAGGTGCCCAGCCCACGAGGACGAGGCCACTTGTGATGATGGGGGCGGCGGCCGCCGCCGCTATCGACGCCAGCGATACGTAGCGGGTGCGCCAGATGACGACGCTCACGATCGGCAGCAGCAGGATCACGGAGACCGGGGAGAGTGCGGCCAGGGCCCCGCCCGCGGTAGCAACGCCCCGCCCACCCGCGAAGCGGATGAAGATCGACCACGTGTGGCCGACGATGGCCGCCACGCCGGCCGCGGCTCCAATCCACGGATCCCCATCGGCCAGCCACTGCGCCAGCCACTGGGCCAGGAGCACGGCGGCCGCCCCCTTGGCCGCATCGAGCACCAGGACGAGTGCCGCCCAGCCCGGGCCGAGGACGCGCAGGGCGTTCGTGGTGCCGGTGCGGCGTGACCCGTGCTCGCGCAGGTCCGCCCGGCCGGCGAGCCGGCCGACCAGGACACCGGACGGAATCGAACCGAGCAGGTAACCGATGACGATGGCCGGGACCACGGACCCTCAGCGCCCGAGCAGGCCGTTCGTGAACAGGAGCTGGAACGCCAGCGCACCCACGGCGCCTCCCACGAGCGGGCCGACGACCGGGATCCAGGCGTAGCCCCAATCAGACGTGCCCTTGCCGGAAATCGGCAGCAACGCATGCGCAATGCGCGGCCCTAGATCCCTGGCCGGGTTGACGGCGAAGCCGGTCGGGCCGCCGAGGGAGAGGCCGATGGCGAAGAGCAGCGCCCCGATGAGGAGTCCGCCGAGTGCCCCAACCTCGTTGCCGGACTGGAGGATCGCCGAGATGCCGAACGCCAGGAAGAACGTTCCGATCGCCTCGGCGGTCAGGTTGGTCCAGCTGTTCCGGATGGCGGGGCCCGTGCTGAACGCCGCCAGCTTGAGGGCTGGATCCTCGGTCGCGCCCCAGTGCGGGAGGTAGTGCAGCCACACCAGGATGGCGCCGATGAAGGCTCCGGCGAACTGCCCGGCCACGTACATCGAGGCATCGCCCAGCTCGAGTTCGCCGATCAAGACCTGGCCGAGCGTGATGGCCGGATTCAGGTGTGCGCCGCTGATGCCTGCCACGGCATAGACCCCGAGGCCAAGCGCGAGTCCCCAGCCGGCCGCGATGACGATCCATCCGGCGTTCTCCGCCTTGGACCGCGCGAGCAGGACGCCGGCCACCACGCCATTGCCGAGGGTCACCAGGATCGCGGTGCCGATCAGCTCGGCGAGGAAGTTGTCCATCAGTCCTCCATATGCATGTGGCAGCGAAGTCAGCGCGACGCCTGGCGACGCCTCGCGAGCCGGATAGCGACCTGCACCGCGATCGCCGCGCCCGTCAGCGCCAGGCCGATGTAGAGCGCGAACGGCATGTTCGGCCATTGCAGGCTGAACGCGACGAAGCCGACGGCCAGCGCGATGAGAACCGTCACGATCCAGAATCGGGGCGTGAGGTCGTAGGTCGGCGGGGTCGACGCGCGCTCCGCGCGACGGGCCGCGTTCCGTTCGGCGCGGGCACGTGCAGCGGGCGGCAGCGCCGGCCCACGCTCCATGCTCTTCATCTGGCGCTGGTACTGGCGCCGTTCTTCACGTGACATTCCGTGCAGCAGTCTAGCGACGCTCAGGCACGCGGGTCGACCGAGCGCGGCGGCGGCCGCCGCGTGCCCGATGGACCCATCCCGCCCGCACCGGGATAGTCCACCCGCAGCTGCACCGGGTCAGAGCCGAAGATCGCATTCAGGAACCAGTCGAGCGCGATCCGCATCTTGCCGCCGATGCCAGGCACCCGGCTCCAGTAGTAGCCGCGCCACATGAACCAGGCGATCCAGCCGCGCACGCGGATCCCGAACACGATGCCGACCCCGGTGTGATGTCCGATGCTGGCCAGCGTCCCGATGACGTTGTAGCGGAACGGCTCGACATCCGTCGATCGTCCGTCGATCGATGCGACGATGTTGCGCGCCAGGCGCTTCGCCTCGCGCACCGCGTTCTGGGCGGTCGGCGCGTGGAAGGCACCCTCCTCCTCTGCGTTGGGGATGAGGGCGCAGTCGCCGATGGCCCACACGCCCTCGCGGCTCGCCTGCATGCTCGGCTTCACGACCGCCCGCCCGCCCTTGTCGACCTCGATCCCCGAATCGCCGACCACCGGCGACGGTCGCACGCCGCCGGTCCAGATGACCGTCCGCGACGGGATGAACCGGTCGTCGCCGATGACGACGCCGTTCTCGCGGACCTCCTTCATCGGCATCCCGAGATGGATGTCGAAGCCGCGCTGGCGCAGCTTCTTCTCGGCGTAGTCCCCCATCTCGAGGTCCTGCTCGGGCAGCACGCGGTCCTTGAGCTCGACGATGTGGAGGCTCACCTCGTCCGCACCGATCTTCGGATAGTAGCGACGGCGCGTGCGCCGCACGAAGTCCTCGATCTCGCCCGCCGTCTCCACCCCGCTGAACCCGGCGCCGCCGACCACGAAGGTGAGCTGTGCTCGCCGTTCCTCCGCGTTCTCCTCGAGGTCGGCGCGCTCGAGCATCTCGATGACCCGGTTGCGCAGCGCGAAGGCGTCGGCCAGCGTCTTCATGCCGACCGTGTACTCGGTGATGCCCTTGATCCCGAAGGTGGCCGTCTCGCCACCGAGCGCCACTACCAGCGAGTCATAGTTGAGCCGATGCAGGTCGCCGTCGCCGCCCATCACGCTGACCTGCTTCGCGTCGAGATCGATTCGCTCGACCTCGGCGGTCACGGCCCAGCTCGACGGGTGCCGCAGCTGGGCGCGGAGGGCGGTGACGCAGTGCCGCGCCTCGAGCTGTCCGGAGCAGACCTCGGGCAGCAGCGGCGTGAAGAGCGTGAAGTTCTCGCGGCTGACGAGCCAGACCTCGACGTCGTCGCGCCGCTTCGTCAGCTTCTCGAGGTGGCGCGCCGTCTCGACCCCCGCAAAGCCGCCACCAAGCACCAGGATCCGGTGCGGCCAGGGTGGCTCGGCCCGATAGATCGTGCGCATCGGTCCGATGATGCCACGCCGGACCTCGTGGGAGGTCGAGTTGCCTGGCGGGTTTGTGCCTCGGCGGCACAGGGCCGCCAACGTCGGCACGTCCCGGCCGTCGAATGTGACGGTCCGTCACGCATCGGCCATGCGGACGCGGTTTTGGGTGTTGGCCAGAGAGTGCTGCGTGGTGGGGATGTGCCGCAGATGCACGACGCGGCCACCGGATCGGCCCGCACCGCGGCTGCCTGGCCGATGCGTGCCTCTGCCGCACACGGAGAGCGCGGAACTCGCTCGAGGTGTCGGCGAGCGGCACCGTTTGGAACATTGTGCCGCTACGGGAGCATTGCGTGGCAGAACGCGGCGTCGGAGCTGCCGTTCACGCTCGCCACAAGGCGGATCCGCGCCCACGGGCCGGACAATGTGCGCCTGAGCGCGCAATCTTCCAAATGACCGATGCGTGACACTCCGGCACACGGAGCAGGTTCCGGCGGTCAACCGGACCCGCGGCGCCGCCATTCGGGCCCTACCCCACTCGGCCGCAGCGACGGGTACCATAGAGACAAGATGCAGCAGCCGATCCACGAGATCTTCGACCAGTTCAAGCAGCAGCTCCCGGACATCGATCCGGTCGAGACGCAGGAGTGGCTCGAATCACTCGACTCCCTGGTGGAGGCGGCCGGCCCCGAGCGCGCGCGGTATGTCATCTTCAAGCTGCTGAAGCGCGCGCGGCAGCTGCAGGTCGGCCTGCCGACGCTGACCCAGACCCGCTATATCAACACCATCAGCCCGGAGCAGGAGCCGCGCTTTCCCGGCGACGAGGCCATGGAGCTGCGCATCCGGCGCATGATCCGATGGAACGCGCTGGCCATGGTCCTGCGCGCCAACACGAAGTACGAGGGCATCGGCGGCCATCTCTCGACCTACGCCAGCGCCGCAAGCCTGTACGAGGTCGGCTTCAACCACTTCTTCCGCGGATCGGATGGCGGCCAGGGCGACCAGATCTTCTTCCAGGGCCACGCGGCGCCCGGCATCTATGCCCGCGCCTTCCTGGAGGGTCGCCTGACCGAGGAGAACCTCGACCACTTCAGGCGCGAGGCGCTGACGCCGCAGGTCGGCCTGTCGAGCTACCCACACCCGCGGCTCATGCCGGAGTTCTGGCAGTTCCCGACGGTGAGCATGGGCCTGGGACCGATGGCCGCCATCTACCAGGCGCGCTTCAACCGCTACCTCGCCGCCCGCGGCATGGCGGAGACGGACGGCGCGCGGGTATGGGGATTCCTCGGCGATGGCGAGATGGACGAGCCGGAGTCGATCGGCGCGCTCAGCCTCGCCGCGCGGGAAGGGCTCGACAACCTGACCTTCGTCGTCAACGCCAACCTCCAGCGGCTTGACGGCCCGGTGCGCGGCAACGGCAAGATCATCCAGGAGCTGGAGGCGGTCTTCCGCGGCGCCGGCTGGAACGTGATCAAGGTCATCTGGGCGCGCGAGTGGGACGACCTGCTGGCCCGCGACAAGGACGGCGTCCTCCTCAACAAGATGAACGAGACGCTCGACGGTGACTACCAGCACATGGCGGTCAGCGACGGCGCCACCATCCGCAAGGAGTTCTTCGGGCCGGATCCGCGGCTGGGCGAGCTGGTCGAGCACCTCTCCGATGACGAGCTCGCCAAGCTGCGGCGCGGCGGCCACGACTATCGCAAGGTGTACGCGGCGTACGCATCGGCCGTCGAGCACAAGGGCGCTCCGACCGTGATCCTGGCCAAGACGGTCAAGGGCTGGACGCTCGGCCCTGGCATCGAAGGCCGCAATGTCACGCACCAGGCCAAGAAGCTCACCGCCGACGAGCTGAAGGTCTTCCGCGATCGGCTCGAGCTGCCGATCCCCGACGACAAGCTCAAGGAGGCGCCGTACTACCACCCCGGCCCCGATGCGCCCGAGATCAGGTACATGCTGGAGCGCCGCGAGCAGCTGGGCGGGTCGCTTCCGAAGCGGGTCGTGGTGCCGCGGGCCCTCCCCGCTCCGAAGGAGACGGCCTTCAGCGAGTTCTTCGCGGGCTCCGAGCGACCGGCGAGCACGACGATGGTCTTCAGCCGCCTCGTGCGCAACCTCGTGCGCGACAAGGAGATCGGCCGCCGCATCGTGCCCATCATCCCCGACGAGGCGCGGACCTTCGGCATGGATCCGCTCTTCAAGGAGGTCGGGATCTACAACCCGCTCGGCCAGAAGTACACGCCGGTCGACAAGGAGCTGCTGCTCAGCTACATCGAGAAGACCGATGGCCAGCTGCTCGAGGAGGGCATCACCGAGGCCGGATCGGTCAGCTCGTTCCAGGCGGCCGGGACGGCGTATGCCACCTGGGGTGAGCCGATGGTGCCGTTCTACACGTTCTACTCGATGTTCGGCTTCCAGCGCACCGGCGACCAGATCTGGGCCTTCGGCGACGCGCGCGGGCGCGGCTTCATGATGGCGGCCACCGCCGGGCGGACCACGCTCACCGGCGAGGGGCTGCAGCACACCGACGGGCATTCCCAGGTGCTCGCGTCGGTGGTGCCCAACATCCTCGCCTACGACCCCGCCTTCGCATACGAGCTGGCGATCATCGTGCGCGAGGGGATCGACCGCATGTACGGCGAGCGCGGCGAGGACGTCTTCTACTACATCACCATCTACAACGAGAACTGGATCCAGGCGGCCAAGCCCGATGGCGTCGAGGACGGCGTCCTGCGCGGGCTGTATCGGTTCCGCGAGGCCTCGGCCGGCTCGCGACGCATGCAGCTTCTCGCCTCCGGACCGATCCTGCTCCAGGCCCTCGAGGCGCAGAAGATCCTGGCCGAGAAGTACGACGTCGCCGCCGACGTGTGGAGCGCGACGAGCTTCCAGCAGCTCCGCAATGACGCTCTCGACGTCGCGCGCTGGAACCGCCTCCACCCCGACGCCGAGCAGCGCGTCCCGTACCTGCGCCAATGCCTCGACCCCGCAGAGGGACCGATCGTCGCCGCCACGGACTACCTGAAGGCGGTGCCCGACTCGATCGCGCGCTGGATCGACCGTCCCTACACCGTCCTGGGCACCGATGGCTTTGGCCGATCCGATACCCGCGACGCCCTGCGCGAGCATTTCGAGGTGAACCCGCAGCACATCACCTACGCGGCCCTCCACGCGCTCTGCCTGGACGGCACGTCGACGCCCGACGAGCTCAAGCGGGCGATCGTCGACCTCGGCATCGACCCGGAGCGCGTCAACCCGCTCCACGCCTAGAGTCAGCCGCCGGTGAGGAGTGGCGTTCCGCAGGCGGCGCAGTAGGCATCCTCGCTGGCGATGACGATGCGGCACCCACGACAGCGAGGCGGCGCCAGCCCGGCGGCCAGTGCCAGGATCCCGACCAGCGCGGCACGAAGGTAGCGACCCATCGGCGAGGGTCGCGCCATCTCGGGCGGCACCGGGGTCCATGGCTCGAGCAGCTCGTGCCGGGGCCGGGTCATGGCGGCATGGAACCGGTGCCGCTCGCGGTCGTACTGGGCGCGCGAGGCCGGATCGGTCATCACCCGGCGCACGACGCTGACGACCTGCATCTCCTGCGTCGCGCGGTCGGACCCGTTGCGATCGGGGTGGAAACGCACCGCCAGGCGCCGGCAGGCGAAGCCGATCTCGTCGATCGATGCGGTCGGTGGCACCCCGAGCAGGCGATACACGTCGCGCTCCGGGGTGTATGGCAGCAGGCGCAGGTTCATCGATCCGGTGCGCATGGTAGCGCGTTTCCAAGCGTGCTGTGCGCCCCGTCAACACAGGCAGAATTGGCAACCCTGCTTGCTATTTACGCAAGTGGGGTTGACAGACTGATCGCGGATGGCTACTGTCCCTCACATCGGATGACAAACCAGCAGTCACACCTTCCTTTCTGGTAGGAGCAGGCACCGATGTTTGACTATCGCCTCTTCTTTGCGAATTCGACACTTGACAATTCGACGCGCACCCGGCGGCCGCACCTCGGCCACGACGCCCAGCGCGTCTACCGTCTGCCGGCGCAGCCTCGGGCGGCACGCCAGGCTGGGCGACGCTGATCATGGTCCACGACGTCATCGCCACCTGCCCGGTCTGCACGAGCGAGCTGACCATCACCCGGCTCCATTGCCGCAGCTGCGGCACCGCGCTCGAGGGCGAGTTCGGGGTCGGCCGCTTCGGGCGGCTCGACCGCGACCAGATGAGCCTGCTCGAGAGCTTCCTTCGCTCGCGCGGCAACCTCAAGGAGATGGAGCGCGAGCTGGGCATCAGCTACCCCACCGTCCGCGGGCGGGTGGACGCGCTCGTTCGCGCGCTTGGCCTCGCCGATGGCGCGTCGCCGGCGATCGACGAGGACGCCGACGAGGACACCGAGGAGGCCGAGGTAGCACCGGCGCATGTCGGAGCCGATGACGCCGCCGAGCGCCGAACGATCCTCGAACGCCTGGCACGCAAGGAGATGAGCGCCGAGGAGGCCGCTGCAGCGCTGCGCGCGCTCGGGGGCGACGCCTGATGACCAGCTTCGTCCGGACGCAGGAGATCGAGCACGAGATCGGCCCTTCGGGCTCGTTCGCCCTGCGCGTCTCCAGCGCGGACGTCGAGCTGCGCGGGGTCGAGGGCTCGCTCGCGCGGGTTCGAGTCACGTTCACCATCCGCGCCGCGACCGATGCCGACGCCGATGCGGTCCTCGAGAGCGCCAGATTCAGGTTGACAGCCAGCGGGAGCGAGCTGGAGGTCAGCGAGCCGAAGCGCTCGGAGAGCGGGCTGGGGGCGCTGGCCGGGCTGCTCGGGATGACCAAGGCATCGGTCAGTCCGGAGGTGCACGTCGAGCTTCCGGCGAGCGCGCGCGTGCGGGTCGAAGGCGTGAGCGCCGACGTGGTCGCTACCGGCCTGCGGGGCCCCCAGGACTTCCGCACCGTTTCGGGTGACCTCGTCCTCGAGGGCGGCGCCGGCGAGATCCGGCTGCGCGGCGTGTCCGGCGACGTTAGCCTGCGCGCCGACGGGCCGCTCAGCGATCTCGAGGTGAACACGGTGAGCGGCGACGTCTCGGCGCTGGCTCCGCGGATCGAGCAGCTGCGCATCGTGACCGTCAGCGGCGACGTCGAGATCGAGGGAGAGCTGGCGGATGGGCCCGGGCACCGCGTCGAGACGGTGAGCGGCGACCTGACCTTCGGCGCCGTGGGCGACCTGACCGTCGAGGTGCGCGGCCTCTCGTCGGACGTCGCCATCAACGTCGCCCATCGGTCCGAGGGCTCGCGCGACCGCCGCAGGTACGTCATCGGCAATGGCGGCGCCGACCTGCTGTTCAGCTCCATGTCCGGCGACGCCAGCATCGGTGCGGCCAGGCGCATCGGTCACGCACGCGTCACGACGACTGACGGCGATCAGCTGCAGATCCTCCAGGCGCTCGAGCGCGGCGAGATCGACGTCGAGGAGGCGGCCCGCCGACTAGCCGGTGAGGCCGATGCCTGAGGAGCTCGAGACGATCCTGCGCCTCGTGGCCGAGGGCAAGCTCAGCCCCGACGAGGCTGCGCCGATCATAGAGGCGCTGACGCAGGCAGAGCGCACGGCGGATGAGCCGCGGTCGTTCGACAGGAGCGGCCGGGTGACCCGCGCGCAGCGGCACGTGGAGCGCGCGCAGCGGCAGGTGGAGCGCGCGCGCCGGCGCGCCGCGCGGGCGACCGAAGGAGCCGCGGAACATCTCGAGGCCGCCCGGATTCGCGGCAGCTTTGGCGGTGGCAGACAGCTCCGGATTCGCATCACCGAGCACGGCCGGCAAGTCGTGAACCTGCGCATCCCGCTCGCCTTTGCCGAAACGGCGGCACGCATGGTCCCGGGCATCGGCGAGGAGCGCTGGGACCGGATCCGCGAGGCCATCGCCGGCAACGTGGTCGGGCCGATCGTCGACGTCGACGACGGCAGCGGCGACGGCGTCCTCATCAGCGTGGAGTGAAGTCATGACCCTGGCGATCGAGGCCACCGGCCTCACCAAGGACTTCGAGAAGGGACGGCGCACCATCTGGCAGCGCATGCGCCGCGAGCCCGATCAGCGCGAGACGTTCCGGGCGGTCGACGGCATCGACCTCGGCGTGCGCACCGGCGAGGTGTTCGGCGTGCTCGGCCCGAACGGTGCGGGCAAGACGACCACCATGCGCATGCTGGCCACGCTGCTCGAGCCGACCTCCGGCACCGCTACCGTCCTCGGGCACGACCTGGTGCGCGGGGCGCGCGACATCCGTCGCCAGCTCGGCGCCGTCCTTGCCGGGGAGCGCAGCCTCTATTGGAAGCTCACCGCCCGCGAGAACCTCGAGTACTTCGCCGCCCTCTACCACGTGCCGCAGGCCGAAACGCGCAGCCGGATCGCCGAGATCCTCGAAGTGGTCCACCTCACCGACCGTGCCGACGACTACGTCGAGAAGTTCAGCACCGGCATGCGGCAGCGCCTCGTGCTCGCCCGTGCCCTGCTCCCGGCGCCGTCGCTGCTGCTCCTTGACGAGCCGACGGTCGGGCTCGACCCGCAGGCGGCGCGCGACCTGCGCGAGCGCATCGTCCAGCTGCGCGACGAAGGGCGCACGGTCCTCCTCACCACGCACTACATGGAGGAGGCCGACCAGCTCTGCGACCGGATCGCGATCGTCGACCACGGGCGCATCGTGGCGCTCGACACGCCCGAGGGTCTCAAGCGCGGGCTGAAGGCGACCGAGGTGGTGCGCATCGAGATCAGCGCGCCCGAGCCGGTCGAGCCGGCGCTGCTCACGCGTCTCGAGGCCAGCGGGCAGGTGACGCACCGCGAGCGCGTCAACGGGTCACTGCACCTCACCATGCACTGCAGCTCGGCGCGAGACCTCGTGCCACTCGCCATCGACGCGGCACGACGCGAGGACGGCGAGGTGCGCCACATCCAGGTGCTGCCCGTCTCGCTCGAGGACGTCTTCATCTCGCTCACCGGCCGGGCACTGCGCGAATGAGCCTCGCCGAGCTGCGCGCCGATCTCCGCGCCGATCTCCGTGCCTTCGGGGCGGCCTCCCTGAAGGAGTGGCGCATCCTGCGGCGCTATCCCGGCACCTTCCTGTCATTCATCTTCTGGCCGATCGCCGTGCCGCTGGCGTTCGTCTTCCAGGCCCAGGCCTTCGCCGGCGGCCGCGACGACACGATGGCGGCATTCGCGAGCCGCACCGGCACGAACGAGGTTGCCGGCTTCCTCTTCGTGGGCTGGGCGACGTACATGTGGTTGAGCCTGATCCTGTGGGGACCCGGCACCAGCCTCCGCACGGAGCAGATCCGCGGCTCGCTGGAGGCGATCTTCCTGACGCCCGCGTCGCGGCTCGTGGTCCTGTTCGGGCCGGCGATCAGCCAGCTCGCCTGGGCGGTCTGGATCTTCGCGGTCGTCGGCCTGGCGCTCTGGCTCGGCTTCGGCGTCCCGATCGGCCCGCTCGAGGCGCTCCGCGCATTCGCCGTGGTGGTCGTCGCGATGCCGGCGCTGTACGCCATCGGCGCGCTCTTCGCAGCCGTCGTCCTCCGTTTCGGCGAGGTGAACGCGCTCGTGCAGGGCGTGCGCGGCCTCTTCACCATCGCCTGCGGCATGACCTTCCCGATCGTCGTCCTGCCCGACTGGGCACAGACGGTCGCCTACTCGCTGCCGCCGACTCATCTCATCGGCGGCGTGCGCGAGGTGCTGCTCGCCGGGGCGAGCATCGGTCGCGTGGCCGGCGACCTCGGGGTGCTGATCGTGATGGGCGTGCTGCTTGCAGGGCTTGCGATCATCGCCTTCCGCCGCACCGAAGCCCACGCCCGCCGCGGCGGGCGGCTGGCCCAATACTGATGGACACCGTCATGCACGAGGTGCGCATCGAGGCCCGTGCCGCCTGGGCCATCGCACGCAAGGAGCTGCAGGTCACGCTCCGCTATCGGCTCAACGCCATCAACCGCATGGCCCAGCCGATCTACCAGGTGCTCATCCCGGGCATGCTGCTGGGGGCGACCTTCGCCGTCGGCGGCGAGGCGGTGGGCTTGGCCGAGACCGCGGGCACGACCGACGTGGCCGGATACCTGTTCCTGGGCATGCTGGCGCTGACCCTGGCCTCCGCGGGATTCTGGGACGTGGCCTTCAGCATGAAGACCGAGCTCGACGCCGGCACGCTCGAGCCGGCATGGCTGACGCCGACCCGTCGCGAGACGTTGATCCTGGGACAGACCCTCGCGGGCATGATCCTGGCCCTGGCCACGACGGTCGTGCTCGTGATCGTCGGGATCCTGGTCTTCGGAGCATCCATCGCTCCGAGAGCCGCCCTGCTCGTGCCGGTGCTGATACTCACCTCGGTCGGGGTGCTCGGCATCGGCTACCTGGTCGGCGCGATCGTGCTGCGCATGCGCGATGCGAACTTCTTCGTGGACGCCGCCGACTTCATCTTCGTGGCCCTCTCCGGCGCCGCATTCCCGATCGTGGTGCTCCCAGACGTCCTGCAGTGGGTGGCATATGCGCTGCCCACCACCCACGCCCTGGACCTGGTGCGGGTGAGCGCGCTCGGCACCCGTCCGCTCCTGCCTGCCCCGCTCGAGTGGCTGCTCCTGGCCTTCACGAGTGCGGCGCTGCTGGTCGTGGGGCGCTGGGCATGGCTGGCGACCGAGCACCGCATGCGCGTGCGCGGAACCCTCGGCCAACACTGACCGCCGGCGTTCCCGGGGGTTCCCCCGGGTCTTCCGGGGCGCTTCACCCGGTGACGCTAACGGCGAGGGAGAGGCCATGATCGGCCGGAACCAGGCCCGATTATGGCCGCGCGCGTCACCCGGTGACCTGGTCGCCATCCAGGAGCCGGAAACAGCCGGAACCTGGCCGATAGCTTCGCCGGGTGAAGTCTCGGGCGGGGGCGGGCCCGTAGCGGCCGTTGCACGGGGTGAAGGTATCGGCGAAGGAGAGCCCCAAATCGGCCCAAACCAGGCCCGAACGAGGCGTGAAATGGTCGCAGGCGTCACCCGGTGACGCTGGTCGCGATCCAGCAGCCGGAACTTGGCCGATACCTTCGCCGGGTGAAGTCTCGGCGAGGGCGGGCGGGGGCGAGGCGCGGACCAACGGCCGTTGCACGGGGTGAAGGTATCGGCGAAGGAGAGCCCCAAATGGGCCTGAACCAGGCCCGAACGAGGCGTGAACTGGCCACCCGCGTCACCCGGTGACGCTGGTCGCCATCCAGGAGCCGGACACAGCCGGAACCTGGCCGATACCTTCATCGGGTGCAAAACCTCGCCGAGGGCGAGCGGGCACATCCCTAGAATCGATCGGAATGAGCGCTGACCGATGGTGGGAGGGCGCGGTGATCTACCAGATCTACCCGCGCAGCTTCGCCGACGCGAACGGTGACGGAGTCGGCGACCTGGCCGGCATCCGCGAGCATCTCGACCACCTGCGCGGGACCGATGCATCCCTGGACGTGGACGCCATCTGGCTCTCGCCAATCTACCCCTCCCCGCTCGCCGACTTCGGTTACGACATCAGCGACTTCACCGATGTCGCAGCCGAGTACGGGACGCTCGCCGACCTCGACGAGCTCATCGCCGCCTGCCACGCGCGAGGCATGCGCCTCCTCATGGACCTCGTGCCGTGCCACACATCGGTCGAGCATCCCTGGTTCGTCGAATCGCGCTCGTCACGCGACAACCCCCGCCGGGACTGGTACATCTGGACCGATGCGGCCGCCGACGGCGGCCCGCCCTCCAACTGGACGGCGGCCTTCGGCGGTTCGTCGTGGGAGTGGGATCCGGCGACCGGCCAGTACTACCTCCACTCCTTCTACCCCGAGCAGCCGGACCTGAACTGGCGCAACCCGGACGTGGCCGAGGCGATGGCCGAGGTGATGCGCTTCTGGTTCCGTCGCGGCGTCGACGGCTTCCGGGTCGACGCCATCTTCGCCGCCATCAAAGACGATCGGCTGCGCGATAACCCGCCCCACCGGCGCGCCGGCGCCATCCCGGGCCTCGGTGGGGACGCGGGCCAGGATCCCCTATGGAGCCTCAACCGGCCCGAGGTGCACGAAGTGATCCGCCACCTGCGGCGCGTGGCGATCGAGTACCCCGGGCGCGTGCTGGTCGGCGAGGCGTACGTGCCAGTCGAGGAGCTGGCCGGGTATCTCGGCCACGGAGCGGACGACGAGTTCCACCTGGCCTTCAACTTCGAGCTGCTCCTCTCGCCGTGGGAGCACCAGCACCTGACGCTGGCCATCGAGCGGTCGGAGGCGCTCCACCCGATCGGCGTGTGGCCGACGTACGCGCTCTCGAACCACGACCAGTCGCGTCACGCGTCGCGATGGGGCCCGGAGCGGGCGCCGGTTGCCGCGCTCATGCTGCTCACCCTGCGTGGCGTCGCCGTGCTCTACGCCGGCGAGGAGATCGGCATGGTCGACGCCGATCCGGAGATACTGCCCCAGCCGCCCTTCGACCGGGCGGGGCGCGACGGGTACCGAACGCCGATGCAGTGGGATGCCTCCCCCACCGGCGGCTTCACGGCCGGCACGCCGTGGCTGCCGCTCGTCGACACCGAGGAGCGCAACGTCGCCGATCAGCTTGGCGACCCGCGCTCCATCCTCGAGCTCTATCGCCGCCTCATCGCGGCGCGCCGGCGCGTCGCGGCGCTCGGGCGCGGGGAGCATCGGTCCATCTTCAAGGTCGCCCCGGACGTGCTGGCCTGGCTCCGCGAGACCGATGACGAGCGCGTCCTGGTGCTCCTCAACACCGGAAACGGCCGGCAGGCCTGCACGCTGAGCTCCGTGGCGGAGCGCGAGGGAACCGTGGTTGTGGCCACCTCGACGCGTGACGGTCGCGTCTCCCTCATCGACCTGATCCTGGAGCCGCTCGAGGGGCTCGCGCTCCGACTCTGACGGCGGCCGCGCGCGAGGAGTACCGTACCGCCTCGTGACCCGGTCATCCGAGCCGCCCGACGATCGCCGGGTCGACCCCCTCCTCGAGGTCCGCCAGCGCCGTCGCGGCCGCCGGCCGGGCGACGCCTACGTCCGCATCGTGCGCCCCTTCGAGGACGCCTTTCGTCGCGGAGAGGACGAGGGCGAGCTGGTCGCCACCGAGCGAACCGTCCTGGAGCGGCGCGGTCGCACGGCGGCGCTGCGACGGCTGCGCACCTGGCTCATCGGCCGCCCGATCCACCGCGATCGCGAGGAGCACGAGCGCCTGAGCAAGGTCAAGGCGCTCGCCATCTTCAGCAGCGACAACATCAGCTCATCGGCCTACGGGCCCGAGGAGATCATGCGCGTGCTGGCCCTGGCCGGGACCGGCGCGCTGACCCTGACCCTGCCGCTGGCCGGCCTGATCACGGTCATGCTCGCGATCGTCACCCTCTCGTACCGGCAGACGATCAGGGCCTATCCGCAGGGCGCCAGCAGCTACATCGTGGCGAGCGACAACCTCGGCAGCATCGCCGGCGTGCTGGCGGCCGCGGCGCTCCTGATCGGCTACGTGGTGACGGTCGCGGTATCGGTCTCGGCTGGGGTGGCGGCGCTGACCTCGATCGTGCCTGAGCTGTACCCCGAGCGCGTCGCCATCGGCGTCGCCATGGTGGCCATCCTCATGCTCGGCAACCTGCGCGGCATCCGCGAGTCGGGCACCATCTTCATGGTCCCGACCTACGCCTACATCGTCGTCATGCTCGGGATCATCGCGTACGGAGTTGCCCGGGTCACCCTCGGCGACGTCCCCACCTTCGCGCCGCCGGTCGGATGGGAGCCCGTCGAGCAAGGGGCCCAGGTCCTCGGGCTATTCCTGATCCTGCGGGCATTCAGCCAGGGAGCCGTCGCGCTCACGGGTGTCGAGGCGATCAGCGACGGGGTGCCGGCCTTCAAGCCGCCGGAGTGGAAGAACGCCCGCACGACCCTGACCTGGGCCGCGATCGTGTTCGCCACCCTGTTCGTTGGGATCGCGTTCCTCCTCACCCGGATCGGCATCCAGCCCGATGGGAGCGAGCAGTACACGGTGCTGAGCCTCCTCGTCCGTACCCTGACCGGGGAAGGGCCGATCCTGGTGGTGGCGCAGGTCGCCACCGCTCTCATCCTGGTGCTGGCCGCGAACACGTCGTTCGCCGACTTCCCGCGCCTCTCCTCGTTCCTGGCGCGTGACGGCTTCCTGCCACGCCAGTTCGCGTTCCGCGGCGAACGGCTGGCGTTCACGACCGGCATCGTGGCGCTGTCGCTCATGGCTATCGGCCTCCTCGTTGGCTTCAGCGCCAGCGTGTCGGGGCTGATCCCGCTCTACACCCTGGGCGTGTTCATCGCCTTCACCCTCTCGCAGGCCGGCATGCTGGTGCGCTGGTGGCGCCGGCGCGAGGCGGGCTGGCGCCGCGGCCTGGTCATCAACGGGCTCGGGGCGCTGACCACCCTGGTGGTGGCCCTCGTGGTCGGCAGCAGCAACTTCCTCCAGGGCTCGTGGCTGGTCATCGTGCTCGTGCCGCTGCTCATGATCCTCCTGCTCGCCATCCACGGCCACTACCGCGACCTGGACCGCGCGTTGGCCCTCGACCGCATCCCGGATCGCCAGGAGACTGCCCCTCGGCCGATCGTGATCGTCCCCATCTCGCGCCTCGACCGTCCTGCACGCCAGGCCATCGCCTTCGCCAACTCGATCAGCAAGGACGCGGTCGCCGTCCACGTCACGAACGACCCCGAGGCGGCCGATGCCATGCGCGACCGCTGGCCGGAATGGGCCGGGACGACCGAGCTGGTGGTGGTCGAGTCGCCGTACCG
>JBOGSW010000083.1:0-14227 GCA_050695815.1 Candidatus Limnocylindria bacterium
AGACGACGGTCACGTCGTCGCGCACCACGCCGATGCCGCTGGCCGCGGCGACGGCCTCGTCCTTCACGTGGTCCTCGTACTGGTCCACGATCGCCAGCCGTCCGGCCTCGCGCGCCGCGTTGTTGACCGTGTTGTAGGCGTATACCGCCCGTCCCACGTCGAACAGCCCGACCAGCACCAGGATGAAGATCGGCAGGATCAGCGCGAACTCGACCATCGACTGGCCGCGGCCCCTCTCAACGCACATCAGTCGTCCACCGTCATCGTCGTCGTCAAGCACGGCCGGACGGACGCCGGAGGGATTGTTTGATCCTTGATCTTGTAGTTGTCGTCGGGGGGAGTGACGATCAGGTTGATCGGAACGAAGCCTGCCGCTGACCACTCAGTCTTCGCGGCGCTCGTCTTCGTCCCGCCCTGCTCGATAAAGTCGGGCACGATGCACTCGGTTGGATCGGGATCCGGGTCCGGGCTCTCTTCTTCCGGAGGCGGCGGGTCCGGGGCGACCGGCGGTGGCAGGCCCTGCTGAATCGTTCGGTTGATCGGGAAGGTGGCGCTGGCGCCGACCGGTACAGGGCCACCGAGGATGCCCTCCGCCAGCGGTGTGATGAGCGGGAAGTTGCAGTCGAGTTCGACCACCGCGGCGTCGCCGGTCTCGGTCCCTTCGGGGAAGGTCGGATCCGGGATCGGACCGGCGGGGACGCGCTCGCAGTTGATGGCGTTCAGGTCCCCGAGGACCACCTCCTGGTACCGGTCCCGATCGTCGGGATTGCCCGCCGGCCACGCATCGGGATGCGACGCGGCGAAGTCAGCCGCGATGCGCGTCGCATTCTGGAGGGCGACCCAGCCGAAGAAGACGCGGCCGAAGTCGATCGCCATGACCAGGAGGACGGCGAGGATCGGCAGCACGATGGCGAACTCGACCATGGCCTGGCCACGGGTTGGCTCGGGAAGGCGACGTGCGGGCAGCAGTCTCATCGCATCGGTTCCAATCGAAGTTGTGGTCGGACGCTAATGGCGCAACCTTGCAGTCCACCTTGCAACAGCGATGTTTGCGGTGCGCGCTCGCACCGAGACCCTAACAAAACAGGAGCGACTACGTTGTGCGGGTTTTGCGACATCGTTGGAAGGCATGCTCGGCTCGATGCGGGTTCTCAAACAAGCCAGGGAACCCGATTCGACATTCGCCGACCGGTTGCATCGAGATGCGAACCGTCGGGCAGCTGACGGTCCGCGAACGCTGCTCGGGAAATGACCCTAACGAAAGGATGATGATTGCGTTATGGCCGGACTCTAGCCGATTGGTCCCGCGCAGAGAAGTACCTCTGACGCATCCTGACACCACCAAATCGCCAAGATTCTGAGCAGTAAGCCGGCGATAAGCGCCCGGTAAGCCACCAGGACCGATGATGACGCCGCCATGGGACTCCTGGACCTGCTCATGCCACCGGCGTGCGCGGGCTGCGGCCGATCAGGATCCCTGCTCTGTCAGCGTTGCCGACAGGCCTTCCGACCGCCCTCCGAGGCCGATGACCGCTTCGTGGCGCCCGATGCCGGCGTGGTGATCGGGGAGGCGTTGCAGGTCGCGCTGGCCGCCTTCGCCTACGAAGGACCGATGCGGAAGGCCCTGGCCGGCCTGAAATATGGCGGCACTTCCCGCCTGGCGCCGATTCTGGCCGATGCGGCCGCGCCGGCGTTGCAGCGCCTCCTGGCCATCGAGGGCGAAGCGACGCTCGTGCCGGTGCCGGTGCATGCGGAGCGGCGGCGCGCCAGGGGCTACAACCAGGCGGAGCTGATTGCCCGACGACTGGCGGAAGCGAGCAGGCTGCCCATCGGCGACCTGCTGGTGCGCGCTCGCTCGACGACGAAGCAGCATCGGCTCGATCGGGCGGCCAGGCTCAAGAACCTGCGCGGCGCCTTTGGGATTGCGCCCGGTGTCGGGGTGCCCGGACGCGTCATCGTGATCGACGACATCATCACTACGAACGCCACGCTGGAGGCCTGTGCATCGGTCCTGGCCGATGCCGGTTGCGCGGCGGTCTACGGGTTTGCCATCGCCCAGGAGGTGTGAGGCTCGACGTCGACGAGCCGGATCTCGTCGCCCGGCTGGGTCCCGCTCGCGGCCGCGGCTCCGGCGCGCAGCTCGAGGCAGTCGCGCGCGCCGCGCGCCCACCACACGACCCGCCACGGCTTCTGGTTGGCGACGACCTTCGTGACCCGGTGGTCCTTGCCCACGAAGACGGCGTCGATGGCGTACGGCATGAAGAACATGTGGATCGAGGGTGACCGCTCGATCCAGAGCCCCTCGCCGGGCTTCACCTCGGGCGTGCGCAGGAGCCCGACGGTCCGATCGAGAGCCGAGCTCGCCACGCGCACGGTGGCCGCGACGGTGGTGCCGCGGGTGACGTTCTCGACACGGACCAGGCGGGGTTCGTCGCTCATTCGCGCATGATGGCAGGCGCCGCGCACTAAGAAGCGGCCCGGTCCGCCCCCCGGACCGAGCCGCTATCCTCGCCGCCGCTGAAGCGGACGTTTCACCGACGAGGACTATTCGACGAGAACGACACCCATCGGCTCCGCGCCACCCGGCGTGAGGTTGCCGATTCCGATGGTGCCAGGAGCCTCGTACTTGGCTACGAACCAGCCCTTGAGGCAGCTGGTCGCGCCGCTGCCCGCGACCCCGGTCGGGCTGCCCGGCGGGGAGTTGCATTCGGTCGTGTTGTTGCCCTGGACGTACGCCTGGTCGAGCATGAAGCCCACCCAGTACTTCGCGAGGTAGTAGGTGTTGCTCCCTTGGCCGCTCCAGTTTCCCTCTGGGCACGGATCCGGGCTAGGCGGGACGATGTCGTTGTCCGGCCCGTCTGGGTCGCTCTCGCACGTATTGGTGTGGATCGGCAGCGGTAGGATCTCGTCGCGGTCCGCATCACTCTCGTCGAATTCGGGATCGTCCACATCATCACCGGCGTAGGCATTGAGCGCACCCTCGACGCTGTTGACGTTACCGGTCTCGGTCTTGACCCAGGCCGGGATCGGGATGAACACGTTGCACGGGTTCGAGATCGTCTCACCCAGGTTGCCGCAGCCGAAGTCCAGCCACCCGACGGAACCCGGACTTTCCGTCCCGGCTTCCGTGGAGCAGAGCGGAATGATCGACATGTTTCCGACCGCCGGTGGGGGGGCCGTTTCTCCTTCCACGTCCAGGATCGGCCATTCAGGGCTTCCAACTGAAATCTGGCTGTTGGTGCCGTCACACCTGACTGCGGCGATCGGGAAGGTGACAGGGAGAACGCCACAGCCGCTGCCGGCGGGGCACAGCCCGACCTGTGGTCCGACGACGGCAGTCGCGTCGGCCCGTGTTGTGAACTCGTCGAATCCGACCACCCGTGCGAGGTACGTATCGAACGACTGCTCGGTTGTGGCCTTGACGCCCTGCGCATCCGATCCCACCGGAATTGGGCCGCCTGATCCGAGCGCACATAGCCCAACGGGAACCTCCGGCGAAAGAGGCGTGCCTTCCTCATTCGTGTACACCGCACTCACGAGCTCGACTCCATGGGCGGCGGCGGCATCCTCGACCGCGCAGCCGACGTCTCCGTCGGTCGGGGGGCTCGTGTTGTCGTAGTACGCGTGTTGGACAACGACGGTGCCTGCTTTCGCCACCGAGTCCGCAGCATTCTGCGTCTCACGTTGACGGCCCCACGCATAGCCGCCGTCGATCACCAGTCCAACCATCGCAATCAGCACGACCATGGCTGTGGCCACGATGACCAGGACTTGGCCGCGAGGTGCATCGGACGCTTCCGACGGCGAATGCATGGGAGGTCCCTCCGTATACCGCCGTTCGGCGGATCGTCTGTTCATGGTTCAGTCTCCAATAGGGCACGACGGATCGGTCGGCTCCGCACAGTTGCTCTCGACCCGGAATCTGCTCTCGCCGGTCATCGAGATGGGTCCGACGAGTTGCGAGATGATTGGCGTTGCGCCGACGTAGTCGTATGTGACGCTGACGACCGCGAGACATCCGACGATCGCGGCCTGCCCCGGACTCGCGTTGCAGGAACCAGGATTCGCGGTGTCGTCCGGATCGCGGAAGTCAACCGAAACGCCGCTTGCATCGACGCCGAGCCAGCCGGTCCGCTGTGCCGCGAAGTCCTCGACGTGGGTGATCGTCTGATCGACGATCGCCAGCCGCGCGCCTTCACGCGCGGCATTGTTGATCGTGTTGAATGCGTAGACGGCACGCCCCAGGTCGAGGATGCCGACGAGGAGGAGCACGAAGACCGGCAGGATGAGGGCGAACTCGACGATTGACTGGCCGCGGGAGCGATCGGTTGTTCGCGTCATGGCTTCATCACCCGCACGTTCTTGGTCACGCTATCCGTCAAGGCGTCATCAGTCTCGACCGTCAGCTCGACGATATATGTCCGGAAGCCGGATGTCCCTGTGTAATCGAACTCGATGCCGCTCGGGTCAGGGATGTCGCTGGTTTCGAGGTTGCCGAAGTCCCATGCCCACTTTGTAATTGGGCAGAGCGGGTCATCGATTGACGTGTCGGTGAAGTCGATGATGAGTGGAGTGGACCCGGTACCCACCCCGTCAGTCGGGTCCCCCTGTGCGGGATTCTCGACAACGTCGAAGTCGGCAGTCGGTCCGGGGCACGGCCCAGGCGGCGTCGGCTCAGGCGTTGGGAGGGCGGGGACGAGAATCTGGTTGATCGGGAAGTACGCCTCGGCCGACAGCGAGACCGGACCGACGATCGCGCCAGCCAGGGGAGTGATCACATCGAAGCGACACGACAGCAGAACCGTCGCATGGTCACCGTCATTCGTCACTTCACCGTTTGGCGGGACATCGGTGTCAACGAATACGGGATCGGGGACGTCCTCGGGATCCCAGAGCCCGTTCCCGTTCGCGTCAAGGGCCGGAGGTGGCTCACAGTTTATGGCCTGCATGTCTTCGATAACGAGGTTCCGGTAGAGGGTCTGGTCAACCGCGCTGAAGTTCGCGTTGCCGGCAGCGAAGTCCGCGGCGATGCGGGCTCCGTTCTGCAGTCCAACCCACCCGAAGAAGACGCGCCCGAAGTCCAGCGCCATGACGAGCAGCAGCGCCAGGATGGGAAGGACGATGGCGAACTCGACCAGGGCCTGGCCGCGGCTGCTGGGCGCATCTGATCGGCGTCGAAGGAGGTTCATGCTCGGGCGCATCGATAGCGAGTAATGAGCCGACTGTATCGGCGGGACCTTACAGATCACCTTGCATGGGTCGCTCGGGGAGGGACGACCGGGGTAGTACGAAGGTCCTAGGCGGAATCGCCGCCGCTCGGCTCGGCGGGGATGCGGAGGGTGATGGTGGTGCCCTCGCCCAGCCGGCTGTCGATGTGAATGTCGCCACCCATGGCACGCATCAGGCCGTGCGAGGCGTAGAGGCCGACGCCGCTGCCGTCGGGGGCAAGCTGGCGGGCGGCCCCGCTGCGGTAGAACTGCTCGAAGGCGTGCTGCCGCGTGGCGTCATCCATGCCGGTGCCGTGATCGGTGACCGACACCGCCAGATCGCCCGATGCCATCGGTTCCAACCGCACACCGATCGCAGATCCGGCGGGACTGTACTTGACCGCGTTGTCGAGCACTGCCCACAGCACCTGCTCGAGCCGATCCGGGTCGGCGACGGCGAGGTGCGGCGTGCCGGCCACTTCGAGATCGAATGGCCGAACCGCCCGCAGGGCGGCCCACGTGCGCTCGATGAGCGGCGGCACCGCGAAGACCTCCTGTGCCGGCGTGAGCACGCCCGCCTCGAGGCGCGAGGCCACCAGTAGCTGGCTTACCATGCGCCGCAGCCGATCGGCCTGGTGGCTGATCATCTCGAGGTCCGATTGGGCCGTGGACGAGAGACGGGGATCGGCGCCGAGCTCGGTGGCCAGTGCGCCGATGCTGGTGAGTGGTGTCTGGAGGTCGTGCGTCACGCCGCGCAGGAAGTCGGCCTGTACCGCCGCCAGCCGGTTCAGCTCGTCCGCCTGGCTGCGCACCTGGGCGTACAGGAGCGAGTGCTCGAGCGCCGTGCCGGCATGCTGGCCCACCAGCGTGAGCAGGTCGATCTCCGACCTTGTCGGCGCGGAGCGGCCCTGCCACGGCGCGTACAGGATCGCCCGCATCCGGTCGCTGACCGCGACGTCGACCACGGTGAATGCGCCCCACGGCCCCTCGACGTGACGCGCGGGCGCCTCGGGCTCGGCCGTGGAGGCCCAGCGCTCGAGGTCACCGATCGGCTCGGTCGCATGCTCGTCGCCGATCGCGTGGTAGATGCCGGGCGGCAGGAGCTCGGCGTTGTCGGTCGCGAGGACCGCGCAGCGCCAGGTCGGGTCGCCGATGACGGAGCCGATGGCGGTGACGAGCGACCGGATGACGCGCTCCGGCTCGTCGTCGATCGGCACCTGCGCCGCCTGTCGAGCCAGCGACGCCAGCTGGCGGTTCCGCTCGTCGAGCAGGGTCGCCATCTGCTGGTACGCCGCCCCGGTGTCCGCGGGCGATCCCTCGTCGCCCCGCTGGGCGAGCGACACGAGCGCGCGGAAGTCGTCATCGAGCGAGCGGGCGTAGACGATGGCCAGGATGGCCGCCCAGGCGATGGCGCCGACGACGACGAGGACGGCGACGAGGTTCGGATCGGCCTCGGCCAGGAGCGACTCGGTCAGCAGCAGCGCACCGACCAAGAGGATGAGCGGCGTGAGGACGGCGAGGAGGAGACCGATGAAGACCCGCAGCCAGAGGCCGGTGCGCGGCACGCGGCTCAGGCTCGCTGGGAGGCGGGCGTGCTCGACGCGAGCCGGTAGCCGATGCCCCGCTCGGTGATGAGGTAGCGCGGATGGTCCGGGTCGAGCTCGAGCTTGCGGCGCAGGCGGCGCACCGTGACCCACAGGTAGGACGGGTCGGCACCGTCCGCATCGGTCCAGACGCGGTCGAGCAGCTCGTCGGTCGGCACGATCCGGTCGACCGACGCCGCCAGGACCTGGAGCAGCCGCGCCTCGGTCGGGGTGAGCTGGTGCGAGCCCGCAGGCGTCGTCAGCTGGCGAGTCGAGAGGTCGACCTCCACGTCGCCGGCATCGAGCGAGATCTGCGGGCTGCCGATCGACGCGCGTCGCAGGACGCGCTGGACGCGGGCCACGAGCTCATCGGGATCGAATGGCTTGGTGATGTAGTCCTCGGCGTACAGCTCCAGGGCGCTCACCTTCGCCTCGGAGGCGTCGACCGCCGAGAGGACGATGATCGGCAGGTCTGCGATCTGCTTCACCCGGCGGGCGAGCTCGAAGCCGTCCATGCCGGGCATCATGAGATCGATGACGAGGAGCGCCGGCCAGGATCCCTCGAGCAGCTTGAGCGCTTGTGGCCCGGACGCCGCGGTGCGCACTTCGTAGCCGGCGCGGCCGATGCGTCGCGACAGGACCGAGAGGAGCGTGAGGTCGTCGTCGACCAGCAGGACGGCCGGCCGGACCGGCGGGAGCATCGGGCTAGATGCCCACGCCGCCCATGACGGTCACGATCGCCGGACCCAGGATGACGATGAAGATCGTGGGGAAGATGCAGCCGACCATCGGGAAGAGCATCTTCACCGGGGCCTTCGCCGCGGCCTCCTCGGCTCGCTGGCGGCGCTCGATGCGCAGCTGGTTCGACTGGATCTGGAGGACCTTGGCGATCGGCACGCCGAGCTGCTCGGCCTGAACGATGGCGCCGATGAAGTTCGTGACCGGCTGCGCGTCGGCGCGGGTGGCGACGTCACGCAGGGCGTCGCGCCGCGGCCGGCCCATGCGGACCTCTGCCAGCGCCTGGCGGAACTCGTCGACGAGCGGCCCCTCCATCTTCTCGACCACCTTTGCCAACGCAGCGTCGAAGCCGAGACCCGCCTCCACCGAGATGGTGAGGAGGTCGAGGGCGTCCGGCAGCTGAAGGACCATGGCCATCGAGCGCGCGCTGATCTTTCGGCCGAGCCAGAACTCGGGAGCCATGTAGCCGATGGCGCCACCGACGAGCAGGAAGAGGAGGGCAAAGGCCAGCTGCCCGGTGAGGAGCAACCCGAGGACGAGTCCGAGGATGGCAAAACCGATGAGGCCCAGGATCTTCACGCCGACCCAGTCGGCGCCGCGGAGGCCGCCGGGATAACCGGCCTTCTCCAGCTTGGCGTCGATGCGGGCGATCATGCCGCCCTCCTGGCGACGCCCGACCCGGGAGAGCCGCTGGATGGTGGGACGGACGAGCCGCTCGTAGAAGGGCTGGTTGAGCTCCATCTCCTCGAGCGTCTTGGGCTGGACCACCAGCTGCGAGAGGCGTGCCTGGACGGCGTCCTCCGACGGCCGCGCGGCGACACCGAAGGTGATGAGCAGGACGGCGACTGCCGCCAGGATGGCGATGAGGATCGTTGGCTCTGGCATTCCCTACACCTTGATATCGACGATGCGGCGGATGAGCATGTAGCCGATCCCCATGCTGATCAGGCCGACCAGGAAGAAGACGACGCCCATGGGAAGGCCGAACATCTCCGGTGGCTTCTCGAGCATCACCGTGATGTAGCTGGGACTGATGAGGAAGAGCAACCCGGCCAGGCCGACCGGCAGCAGGGTGATGACGTACCCGCTGTATCGCTGCATGGCGGTCAGCGTCTGGATCTCGCCCTGGATTCGAACTCGCTCGCGAATGGTGTGGGCAATCGCGTCGAGCACCGTGGCGAGGTTGCCGCCGACCGTGCTCTGGATCTGAATGGCGGTCACCATCAGCTCCAGGTCCTCCGAGGCGACGCGCCGGGCGAGGTTGTTGAGCGCCGGGTGAAGGGCCATGCCCAGCTGCATCTCGCGGACGACGCGCTCGAACTCCTCGCTGATCGGCGGGCGCGCCTCGCGCGTGACGAGCTCCATCCCCTGGAGGAATGACGAGCCGGCGCGCAGTGAGTTGGCCAGGAGCGTGATGGTGTCCGGAAGCTGCGTGGCGAAGGCCTTCACGCGCTTGCGCTGCCGATAGCCGAGGTACCAGCGCGGGGCGAACGCACCCAGGATGAAGATCGCGATGAGCGCCACGATGTTCTGGAGGCTCGGGACGACGAAGCCGATCACATAGGCGATGCCCACCGCGATGAAGGGCGTGCAAACCCAGAGGATGATGAACTCGGCCGGCTTCATCTTGAGGTCGGCGCGGGCGAGGTCGGTACCCAATCGAGCGGCCATATCCTGGCGCTCGATCACTCGAGAGAGGCCGGCGACGACCGCCGACCCTTGCTCGGCGTCGTCTCCCGTTTGCTCGCCGGTAGCCGACGCGTAGCGCTCGAGCCGCGAGGCGACAGCACCGCCCCCACCGCTCATCGAGATGCCGATGGCAATGATCAGGACCG
This sequence comes from Candidatus Limnocylindria bacterium, assembly GCA_050695815.1. Lineage (GTDB taxonomy): Bacteria > Chloroflexota > Limnocylindria > QHBO01 > QHBO01 > JACDBZ01. Next base: position 9,364 of record JBOGSW010000083.1, read on the forward strand.
ATCCGGCGGCGAGGCCTGCGATGACGAATGGCAGCATGCCCATCAGAACGGTGAACCGAAGACGTTCGGCGGGAGGTGGATGCCGGCCGTCTCGAACTTCTCGACGAACTGCGGGCGGATGCCGGTGGGCTTCAGCCGGCCCTGGATCTTGCCCTCCTCGACGCCGGTCTGCTCGAAGACGAACACGTCCTGCATGACGATCACGTCACCCTCCATGCCCTGGACCTCGGTGATGTTCACGATCTTGCGAGTGCCGTCCTTGAGCCGATTCTGGTGGACGATGAGGTCCACCGCCGATGCGATCTGCTCGCGAATCGCCTTCAGGGGGAGATCCATGCCGGCCATGAGCACCATCGTCTCGAGGCGGCTCAGCATGTCGCGCGGGGTGTTGGCGTGGCCGGTCGACATCGAGCCGTCGTGGCCGGTGTTCATGGCCTGCAGCATGTCGAGCGCCTCGGCCGAGCGGCACTCACCGACCACGATGCGGTCGGGGCGCATGCGCAGGGCGTTGCGCACCAGCTCGCGGATCGGGATGGCGCCCTTGCCCTCGATGTTCGAGGGGCGCGCCTCGAGTGTCACCACGTGCTCCTGCCTCAGCTGGAGCTCTGCAGCGTCCTCGATGGTCACGATCCGCTCGTCGTCGGGGATGAAGGAGCTCAGGATGTTGAGCATCGTGGTCTTGCCGGAGCCGGTGCCGCCGGAGACGAAGATGTTGAGGCGGGCCTTCACGCAGGCCTCCAGGAACTCGAACATCTCGGGCGTCGCCGTGCCGAAGCGGACGAGGTCGTCCACCGTGAACGGCGTGGCGGAGAACTTTCGAATGGTGATGACCGGGCCGACGAGGGAGAGCGGCGGGATGATCGCGTTCACGCGCGAGCCATCGGCCAGGCGGGCGTCGACCATCGGGCTCGACTCATCCACGCGACGACCGATCGGCGCGATGATGCGCTGGATGATCTTCATCACGTGCTCGTCGTTCTGGAAGGTCACGTTCGTGAGCTCCAGCCTGCCCTCGCGCTCGATGTAGACCTGCTGCGGGCCGTTGACCATCACCTCGGTGAGGGTCTCGTCGCGAAGGAGCGGCTCGAGGGGACCGAGGCCCAGGATCTCGTCCGTGATCTGCTCGAGCATGCGCACGCGCTCGGCACGGGTGAGGGCCAGGCCCTCCTCGTCGGCGATCTTGCCGAAGAGCTCCTCGATCTGGCGCCGAACCTCGACCTGGTTCGTCAGGTCGAGCTTCGGGTCGAGCTCGTTGATGAGCCGATTCTGGACGCGGAATTTCGCCTCGCGGAACGACTCGCGGGCCGGCATGGCACCCGAGAAGCGCGACGGCGCGGCCGGCGCGACGCGGGGCGGCGTCGGCGGGCCACCCTCCGTTGGCGCGGGCGTCTGCGGAGCGCTCCCCTCAGGCTTGACGGGCGCCGGCACGGCCGGCGTCGCCTCTCCCTCTGCAGCGGGCCGTGCCCGCTCGATTCGCTTCAGCAGTGACATCGGCTGGGTCCTTCTTTCAGCGGCGTGCGAAGAGTCCGCGCTTGGCGGTCTTATCGGTTTCGGTGTTGGCTCTCTCGCCGGCAACGGTGCGGGCGAGCTTGGTCACGTCGCGCGAGAGCGGCGACTCGGGGTGCGATACGACAAAGGGTACGCCGCGGTTCACGGCGAGCACGGCGAGGCGGCCGTCGGAAACGATCGTGCCGTCGATTGGGCGCCGGATGGACGCTTCGACGTCGCCGATGCGGATCCCCTGCGCCGCATCGGATCGGTTGATCACGAGGCGCAGCTTCGACCGCTCGTAGTCGAGCTGGTCTGCGACTTCCAGGAAGAGGCGGACGTTCTTGATGGTGGTGATCTCGAGCGCAGCGACGACCAGGATCTGGTCGGCCGCGTCGAGGACGCCCAGCGAGTGATCGTTGAGCCCGGACGGCAGGTCGACGACGACCCAGTCGTGGTTCTCGCGGAGCATGTCCACGATCTTGCGCAGGAACGCCGGCGTGACGAGATCAGCTCCCTCCGGAGACGGCGGGGCAAGGAGCACCCGGATCCCGGTGGAGTGGTCGACCATCACCGACTCGATGATGTCGCGATCCGGCTCGCCACCCTCGACGGCGTCGAGCACGGACCGGTTCTTCGGGTTCAGGTTCAGGAGGACACCGACGTCACCGAACTGGAGATTGGCGTCGACGAGCGCCACCCGCTCGTTCGTCTCCTTGCGGAGCGCCAGCGCCAGGTTCGTGGCGAGCGTGGTGCGCCCAGCGCCGCCCTTCGGCGAGAAGACTGCGATGACCTGGTGGTCCTCCGCGTTCCCCTCGGGCTGAGCAGCAGCCGGCGCGGCAGCGCCCGCCGTGGCCTGCAGCTGGTCGCGCCGGACGAGCTCGCGCTCGTATACGCGCTTGATCGAGGTGGTGAACTCGTCGCCGCTGAATGGCTTGACGAGGAACTCGCGCGCACCGGCGAGCATGGCTCGCTTCAGGTGCTCGGCCTCACCGTGGACGCTCATCATGATGATCGGGCAGTTCGGCAGCCGCTGGGCGATGATCTCGCTGGCGGCGATGCCGTCCATTCCGGGCATGTTGATGTCCATCACGATGACGTCGGGACGCATGTCCATCGCCATCTGGATCGCCTCTTCGCCGGAACCGGCGGTGCCGGTCACGTCGATCTCGCGCTCCAGCCCGAGGAGACGCGACAGGTGGTCGCGCGTCTCGGGGATGTCGTCGACGATGAGAACCTTGATCATGGCTGCTGCCTTCTGGGCCGGGGCTATGCCCGTCCTACGGGGCCGCCTCCTCGGTCACGTCCTCGTTCAGCTGCTCGACGATGTCGGGGATGCGAAGGCCGTACTCGGCGACCAGCTGGTCGATCGTGATGCCGAGCGTGGTCTCGACCTCGTCATCCTCCGTGTGGCGGACGACGGCGGTCAATTGTCCGACCTCGCCGAGATCGTTCTGGGCGAACTTGATCACCTCGGCGTCCTGGTCGGTGCCGGCGAAGACGATGATCACGCTGTCGATGGCGGCCGCCGCCGGCTGCTCATCCTCCTCGGTCACCACGCCGTCACCGTTCGTGTCGACCGGCTCAGGGGCCGTGGCGCGCGTGGCGCTCACGTAGAGAACGCGCTTGTCCTGCAGCACGGCCTTGACGGTGCGCTGGTTCTCCAGGCCGGTGACGGCCTCGAAGCGTGGCGGCGCATTCTCGTCCGGGTTGGCCGCGGAGTCGGCTGTCTCCTGGAGGACGCTGATCTGCTGGCTCAGGATGATGTCGATGTCGTCCCCGGCGGTCACCAGGAAGTCCAGGCCGGTGACGCGGTCGACCTGGAAGGAGATCGCCTTCTCACCGGGGTTGAGCTGCGCCGAGATGTCGACGAGCGTTCGATCGCCCAGGCCGATCATCTCAGCGGTGACCTGCGATCCCTCTGGGATCGGGACCAGTGCCGCCTGACCGGCCACGGCGCTGGTGCTGCGCAGCGGCGTGCCCTGGACCGCCTCGGGATCCACCAGCAGCTCCTCGACGACGTCCGGCGTGATGGGGTCGCCGAGCTCGATGGCCTGCGTCGTGACGAGGACGGTCTCGCGGACCTCCTCCTCGGGGACTTCCTCGTCCCGCTGATTGAGAAGGATGACGATCGCCACGAAGGCGAGGACGGCCAGCAGCACGCCGACCAGAATGACGAGGCGATTCGATCGCTTCACGAACGTGTCCCCTTTGAGCTCGGGTGGAATGAGGTACCGATAAGGTCGCGGAGATGTGCAGCGTTGTGACTGCGGTCAACAGTCTACGCACGCACGGCAAGCCGCAACGACTGGACTTACGGCCTATGCCCGAAGTGGTACTGCCGGAGCGTCTGCCGACGCCTCGACGAAACGGCGTCTACGCCGGGCAACCGAAAGCGCCCCGGGAAAACCCGAGGCGCTCACGGAAAGTCGGGGCGCTCTAGGTGAGCTGGTTGCCGACGTTGCTGAAGATGTCCGAGACCAGCGGGCCCAGGAACAGAAGGGCGACGATCACGATGATCGCGATGAGGGCGAGCAGCAGGCCGTACTCGACGAGCGTCTGCCCTTCCTCGTCGTCGCTCTGGAAGCGAGCCAGAAGAGTGCTGATGAAGTGCTTGACCATTTAGTGGTGTTCCTCCTTTCCGAAAGGATTAGCGATCGGAAGCGTATGGGGAGTGCTCGGCACATGAAATGGCCGAATGGTCCCATCTGCCGCCGATGGCCGGGGTACCTTGCGACGAGCAAGCGCTTTTTGTCAAGGTCCCTGGACCGCACATAGGCCGCACACTTGACCGCACAGGAAGGGAGCCGCCCCTTGCGGAGCGGCTCCCTCGGCACCGGAGGAGGAGACCCGGGACCGGCGTCGAGTCTGCCGGCCCCTCGGATGAAGGCCGCCGCGGATACCCGCAACGACTTGATCCGAACGCTACGCTCGCTCGCTCGCCCCTCCTATGGAACCTCCGTACTCGCTCGATCGGGACTTGTGCCGCACGGTCACGGAGGGCTCCGTGCCGGATGTGCCGCCCCGTCACGCATCGGCCCGGGGAGAGTGGAGGCCCTTCCGGTTGTGCCGCTCCGTCACGCATTGGTCAAGCAGGGGCCCGCGGCCGAGGTGCGATTCGGCCGCGGGCATGTCGCCGGCGATCTAACGACGTAGCGTGGCACGGGTGGCGCACTGGGCGGCGTGACGCCGGTCTATCGGTCGGCCGCTGGCGTGGCAGCGCCTGCCGGGCACCCTCATGCCGGCCAGCCGCGGATAGATCGCGGATGCGCGACGCGGAGGAGCCCTCATGCCAATCCAGCTCGATAGATCGATTCGACAGCAAACACCCAGGCAGTGCCGCGCCTCGCCTCAGCACCCGTGCGGTGCCATAGGG
>JBOGSW010000084.1:0-21132 GCA_050695815.1 Candidatus Limnocylindria bacterium
CAGCAGATGATCGCGACCGCGGTCGGCATGCAGGTGCGCGGCTGGAAGCCGTACGCCGCGACCTTCGCCGCGTTCCTCAGCCGTGCCTACGACTTCGTGCGCATGGCTGCCGTCAGCCGGGCCAACATCGCGCTGGCAGGATCGCACGCGGGCGTCAGCATCGGCGAGGATGGGCCGTCGCAGATGGCACTCGAGGACCTCGCCAGCCTGCGGGCGGTCCACGGCTCGACCGTCCTGTATCCGAGCGACGCCAACCAGGCGGCGGCACTGGTGCCGCAGATGGCCGACCGCGAGGGGATCGTCTACATGCGCACGACGCGCGAGAAGACGCCGATCCTGTACCAGCCTGGCGACGAGTTTCACATCGGGGGCTCACGAGTGGTGCGCCAGACCGATGACGACGCCGTGACCCTCATCGGTGCCGGCATCACGCTTCACGAGGCGGTCAGGGCCGCGGACGAGCTGGCCGGCGAGGGGATCAGCGCGCGCGTGATCGACCTCTACAGCGTGAAACCGGTCGACGCCGAGACGGTGAAAGCGGCCGGACGCGAGACCGGCGGCATCATCACCGTCGAGGACCATTGGCCGGAGGGCGGCATCGGCGACGCGGTGCTCGAGGCCCTGGCGCAGGAGCAGCCGCACCCGCTCGTCGTGAAGCTCGCGGTGCGCGAGATGCCCGGATCGGGCAAGCCGGCCGAGCTGCTGGCGGCGGCCGGGATTGATGCAACACACATCGCCGATGCGGCCCGCGAGCTCGTGGGCCGTGCCGGGGCGCGAGGCCGTAGCACGACCGAGGTCGGCTCGGGGCGTCGCGAATAGACGAAAGGAATCAACCGATGACGAACGCGCTGCAGCGGCTCCACGCCGAGCAGGACCAGAGCCCGTGGATCGATTTCATCGACCGCGAGCTGATCAGCAGCGGCAAGCTCAAGCAGATGGTCGACGATGGCATCCGCGGCCTGACCAGTAACCCGACCATCTTCGCCAAGGCGGTCGCCACCGGGCAGTACGACGACCTCATCCGCCGCGAGATCGAGTCCGGCGACGACGCCCGCCGGATCTACCAGGAGATCGCCGTGGCCGATGTCGGCGATGCGGCCGACATCCTGCGCAGCGTCTACGACGACGCCGGCGGGGCCGATGGCTTCGCCAGCATCGAGGTCGAGCCGGATCTCGCCGACGATACCGATGGGACCCTCGCCCGCGCCCGCGAGCTGTGGAAACTGCTCGAGCGCCCGAACGTGTTCGTCAAGATCCCGGCCACCGAGGCCGGCATCCCGGCCATCGAGGCCGCCATCGCCGACGGGATCAATATCAACGTCACGCTCATGTTCAGCGTCGAGGTCTACCGGCGCGTGGCGCGGGCCTACATCGCCGGCCTGCGCAAGCGCGTCGAGCGGGGCGAGGACATCTCGAGGGTGGCCAGCGTGGCGAGCTTCTTCGTCAGCCGCGTCGACACCAAGGTCGACAAGTACCTCACCGACGCCGATACGCGTGGGGCGCTCGAGGCCCGCGGACGGGCCGCCATCGCCAACGCCAAGCTCGCCTACGAGGCGTACGGCGAGATCTTCGGCGGCGACGAGTTCGCCGATCTGCGCGCCGCCGGCGCGCGCGTGCAACGCTGCCTGTGGGCCAGCACCAGCACGAAGAACCCCGATTACCGCGACGTCCTCTACGTCGAGGAGCTCATCGGTCCCGAGACGGTGGACACGATGCCGCTCGACACGATCACCGCGTTCCTCGACCACGGCAACATCGAGCGCACCCTCGATCGCGACGTGCCCGGGGCCCACCAGGCGATCCGCGAGGTCGAGGCCAGCGGCATCAGCATGGATCGCGTGACCGACGAGCTGATCACCGAGGGCGTGGCGAGCTTCGCGAAGAGCTTCGACGACCTGATCGAGACGATCGAGTCGAAGCGCAAGGAGCTCGCCCCGGCATGATCGACCTCGACGCCGCGATCGCGTCTCGGCTGGAGGCCTGGAGCGCGGATCGTGTCGCCGAGCGGCTGTGGTCGAAGGACGGCTCGCTCTGGGCGGCATCGGGCAAGCCGGCCGACGAGGTTGCCGCGTGGCTCGGCTGGCTCGATCTGCCGGAGGCCATGGCCGCACGCACCGCCGAGCTCGAGCACCTGGCGCGTCACGTCCACGAGGACGGCTATCGGCGGGCGGCGGTGCTGGGCATGGGCGGCTCGAGCCTGGCGCCGGAGCTCTTCAGCCGCGTCTTCGGCTGGGCCGGCGGACCGACCGGCAACGGCGCCGCCTCGGCGGACGGCCTGGAGCTGCGCATCCTCGATTCGACACACCCCGACGTCGTGCGCGGCTTCCGCTCGTGGGCATCGGAGCATCGGACCCTCTTCGTCGTCAGCTCGAAGTCCGGCTCGACCACCGAGCCGAACGCCTTCCAGGCGGCCATGGGGGAGGTCGCGCCGGCCCTCGACTTCGTCGCCATCACCGATCCGGGCACCTCCCTCGCCGAGCTGGCCCGTGCGCAGGAGTTCCGCGCCATCGTCGAGGCGCCGCCCGACGTCGGCGGCCGTTACTCCGCGCTCACCGTCTTTGGCCTCGTTCCCGCCGCGCTGAACGGCGTCGACATCGGCGGCCTGCTCGACCGCGCGCAGGGCATGGCCGATGCGTGCCGCATTGTTGACGCTGCGGAGAATCCGGGATTGGCGCTGGGCGCGGCCATCGGCGAGGCGGCCCTGGCCGGTCGCGACAAGCTCACCATCTTCACCTCCCCGCAGCTGGCCGCCTTCGGCGACTGGGCCGAGCAGCTCATCGCCGAGAGCACCGGCAAGGCGGGGAAGGGGATCGTGCCCGTCGTCGGCGAGCCTGTGGCGGACGCCGCCGCCTATGGCGGCGATCGGTCCTTCGTGTTCCTCACCGTAGACAACGAGCCGCATGACGACCTGCGCCGCCTCGCCACCGAGCTGATGGAGCGCGGTCACCCGGTGCGGCACGTCGCGCTCGCAGATCCGCTCGACGTCGGCGCCGAGTTCGTGCGCTGGGAGGTCGCCACCGCGGCGGCGGGGATCGTGCTGGGCATCGACCCGTTCGACCAGCCGAACGTGCAGGAGAGCAAGGACGCGACGAAGGAGCTGCTCGAGGCATACCGGGCCGAGGGCGCGCTCGTCCAGCCCGCTCCGATCGTCTCCGAGCCCGGCCTGGCAGTGAGCGCCGACCCCGAGGCCCTGGGCGACACGCCGGTGAGCGTGGACGGTGCGGTGGCCCAGCTCCTCTCGCTCCTCGAGGGTGGGCGTGACTACTTCGCCATTCTCGCCTACGTTCCGCCCGACCGCGACGTCGTCGAGCGCCTCCAGCGCATCCGCGCCCGCGTGCGCGACGCGACCGGCGCTGCCACCACGCTCGGCATCGGCCCGCGATTCCTCCATTCGACCGGGCAGCTCCACAAGGGCGGTCCGGACACAGGCGTCTTTCTCCAGCTGACCGCGGATCCGGGCAAGGACCTGCCGATCCCGGGCTGGGAGGAGTCGTTCGGCACGCTCATCGCCGCCCAGGCGCTCGGCGATCTCGCATCGCTCCAGCGACGTGGCAGGCGCGCCATGCGCATGCACCTGGCCGATCTCGACGCCGGACTGGACCGGCTGGAGCGGATGGTCGTCGCGGCGCTATCGGTCAGACACGCTGAAGTGAGGTAGGAGGCAGCATGCAGGTCGCCGTCTGCGGATTGGGCAGGATGGGCGCCGGGATGGCTCGTCGCGCGGCGCGTGGCGGGCACGACGTGGTGGCCTGGAACCGGACGGAGGCGGTCGCCTCCGAGCTGGCCGCCGAGCCCGAGAACGACGGACGCGTCACCGTCGCCGAGCCGATCGAGCGGTTGATCGAGATGATGCCCGCGCCGCGCCACGTGATCGTGAGCGTTCCCTCCGGCGACGCGACCGACGCCATGATCGACCAGCTGGCCGCCATCCTCGAGCCCGGCGACGTGGTCATCGACTCGGGCAACAGCCGCTTCCACGACTCGAAGCGCCACGCGGCGGAGCTCGCCGAGAAGGGGATCGAATGGCTCGACATGGGCGTCTCCGGCGGCGTGTGGGGCCTCGAGGTCGGCTTCTGCGCCATGCTCGGCGGCAAGCGCGAGGTGTTCGAGCCCTTCGAGCCGGTGGTGAAGACCCTGGCTCCCGAGAACGGCTACCTGTATTGCGGCGACGCCGGAGCCGGCCACTACACGAAGATGGTCCACAACGGCATCGAGTACGGGATCATGCAGGCCTACGGCGAGGGCTTCGACATCCTTCACGCCTCCGACTACGACATCGACCTGGCGGCGGTCGCGCGGATGTGGAACAACGGATCGGTCATCCGCTCGTGGCTGCTCGAGCTGGCCGGCAACGCCTTCGAGGGCGAGGGCAACGACCTGGCCGACATCAAGGGCTGGGTGGATGACTCCGGCGAGGGTCGCTGGACCGTCGCCGAGGCGATCGATCACGACGTGCCCGCGCCGGTCATCACCCTCAGCCTGATCCAGCGTTTCCGCAGCCGGCGAACACCGGACAGCTACGCCGACCGCGTCCTCGCGGCGCTTCGCAACGAGTTCGGCGGGCATGCCATCAAGGAGCGCGAGTAGCACCGATGCCGACGCCGCCCACCGCCGATGCCTCCGTGAAGACGCCCGTCGAGGCGCCGGTCGAGACGCCCGTCGAGCGCACGGAGCGGGTGGCGTCGGCGGAGCCGCGGCCGAACCCGCTGCGCGAGGGCCTTCGCCTCGAGCGCATGGCCGAGCCGTGCACCATGGTCATCTGCGGCGCGACCGGCGACCTCACCGAGCGGAAGCTGGCCCCCGCGCTCTACAACACTCTGCTCGGCGGGTTCCTGCCGCCCGAGTTCACCGTCGTCGGCTTCGCGCGTCGCGACCTGAGCGACGACGCCTTCCGCGAGCACCTGCTCGACGGCATCAACAAGCACAGCCGCAACAAGCCCGTGAAGCCGGCCATCTGGGAGTCGTTCGCGAAGGGAATCGAGTACCACCGCGGCGACTTCGACGACCCGGCCGCCTTCACCGAGCTGGCGACCCGCCTCGACCGGATCGACCGCGACCGTGGCACCGCCGGCAACCGGCTCTTCTACCTGGCGGTCCCTCCCTCGCTCTATCCGGAGATCGTCAACCAGCTCGACGCGGCCGGCCTGGCCGGTGCCGGCGATCGGCGGCGTGGCGGCGGAAGGCGTGGCTGGACGCGCGTCATCGTCGAGAAGCCGTTCGGCTACGACCTCGAGAGCGCGCGGACGCTGAACCACGTCATCGCGGGCGTTTTCGACGAGGATCAGGTCTACCGCATCGATCACTACCTGGGTAAGGAGACGGTCCAGAACCTGGCCGTCTTCCGTTTCGGGAACGGCCTGTTCGAGCCAATCTGGAACCGGCGCTACATCGACTCGGTCCAGATCACGGTGGCCGAGACCGTGGGCGTCGAGGGCCGCGGCGAGTTCTACGACGCCACCGGGGCCCTGCGCGACATCGTCCAGAACCACGGCCTGCAGCTGATGTCGATGTTCGCCATGGATCCGCCGGTCGAGTTCCGCGCCGAGGACCTGCGTGACGAGAAGCTCAAGGTGCTGCGCGGGGTGAAGCCGATGCCGGCCACCGAGGTGGCGACCAACACCGTCCGGGGCCAGTACGTGTCCGGCTGGGTCGAGGGCGAGAAGGTGCCCTCCTACCGCGACGAGGACGAGGTGGCACCTCAGTCCGAGACGGAGACCTTCGTGGCGATCAAGCTCGGCGTCGACTCGTGGCGCTGGGCCGGCGTCCCGTTCTACATCCGCACCGGAAAGGCGATGCCGAGCCGGGTGACAGAGATCGCGGTCCAGTTCAAGAAGGCGCCGCTCGCGCTCTTCGCGCGCGCCGGCGTGCCGCAGATCGACCCGAACGTGCTCGCCATCAGGGTGCAGCCCGACGAGGGCATCCTCCTGCGCTTCGGCGCCAAGGTGCCGGGCCAGGGGCTCCAGATCCGGACGGTGAACATGGACTTCCGCTACGGGGCCAGCTTCGCCGTCGACTCGCCGGACGCGTACGAGACGCTGTTGCTCGACGCGATGGTCGGTGACGCCAGCCTCTTCACGCGCGACGACGAGGTCGAGCGCGCGTGGGAGATCCTGGACCCCATCCTCCAGGCGTGGAGCACCGGCGACGGCGGCCCGCTTCACTTCTACGGTGCCGGGACGTGGGGCCCGCCGGCCGCGGACGAGCTGCTTGCGCGCGACGGGCGCGCGTGGCGGAAGCCGTGAACCCGCTACCCGGCAGCGCCGGGGAGGAGCAGGCGCTCCATCGGCGTCTCATGCGCTTCGGAGAGGCGGAGAGCCTCGCCACGCCGATGTGGGAGGAGCGCGACACGAGCGTGCGGGCCATCGCCGCGCACCTCGCGTCGCTGTGGGACGCGCCGGCAGAGTTGGACTCCGGAGACGCGCTCGTCACCGAGAAGGGGCTCCCTCACGCGCGCGCCTCGGTGCTCAACCTCATCGTCACGGTGGTCGATGCCGCGGCGGCGGACCGGGTGGTGCACACCCTCACCGGCCTCGGCGTGCGCCATCCGTCGCGTGCCATCGTCCTCGTGCCCGACGAGCGCTCCAGCGGGGCGCCGATCGACGCGCGGATCAGCACCCATTGCCACGACTCCGCCAACGGCGCCGACCGGGTCTGCTACGAGGAGGTGGTGCTCAGCGTCGCCGGCGAGGCGGCGGGCCACCTCAACGGCATCGTGGCGCCGCTGCTCATCCACGATCTGCCGACCCATGTCTGGTGGCCGGGCGACACCCCGTTCAGTGACCCGGCCTTCGATCAGCTGGTCGAGCTGAGCGATCGGCTCATCGTCGACAGCTCCGATTTCAGTGATCTCCTGGTGGGCCTGCGCCGGCTGGCGACCCTGCGCCGCCGTTCGGGCGTCGGCGACCTCTCCTGGGAACGGCTCAGCTGGTGGCAGGAGCTGACCGCCCAGTTCTTCGACGCCCCGCGATTCCGCCGCTACCTGCCGAACCTGAGCCGTCTCCACCTCCGCTACGCGCTGCCGCCGCCGGCGTCGGTCCGCCACGACGAGGACGACGAGGTGACGCCCGGCGTCGCCGCCCCGATCTCGCAGGCGCTCCTCTACGCGGGCTGGATCGCGACGCGCCTGGGCTGGAAGCGGCACCGGACCCTTGAGCCGATCACCGATGGCCGATTCCGCCTCCGGCTCGAGGGCAAGCACGAGATGATCGAGCTCCTGGTCGAGCCCACCATCACCGACGACGCGCGGCCCGGCGAGCTCCTCTCGGTGCGCCTGCGCTCGCTGGGCGAGACGGGCGCCGCCGAGTTCATCATCGATCGCGATGGCGACGAGGCCGTCGTCGCCACGAACGCCGATGGCATGACCGCGCTCCTGCGACGCGTGGCGATGGAGCCCCCGCACGAGCCCGAGCTGCTCAGCGCGCAGCTGATCATGGACGTCCAGGACCCCGTGTACGAGGATGCGCTGCGCGCGGCGGCGATCCTCCTCGCCTCGGCCGGCGAGGCGGCGGCGTGACCAGCTTCACCGTCCTGCCGGACGCGCCATCGGCCTGCCACGCCACCGCGGATCGATTCGTCGAGCTGGCTCGCGAGTCGATCGACGAGCGCGGCACCTTCCGGGTGGCGCTCTCGGGCGGCAGCACTCCGAAGACCGTCTACCCGCTCCTCCTCGAGCCCGAGCGCCGCGACGCGGTCGACTGGAGCCGGGTCGAATTCTTCTGGGGCGACGAGCGGGCCGTTCCGCCTGACCACCCCGAGTCGAACTTCGGCGTCGCGTACGGCATGCTCCTCTCGCAGCTGCCGTCCGTCCGGCCCGACCGCATCCATCGCATGCCGGCCGAGGCGCCGGACCTCGACGCCGCCGCCCTCTCGTACGAGAGCGAGGTGCGCCTCGCCTTCGATGCGCGCGGGGACGAGCCGCCCGCCTTCGACCTGATCTGGCTCGGCATGGGGCCCGACGGCCACACGGCCAGCCTCTTCCCGGAATCGGAGGCGCTCGACGAGACCGAGCGCTGGGTGGTCGGCAACTGGGCGCCTTACCAGCAGGCGTGGCGCATGACGCTGACCTTCGGCGTGCTGAACGCCGGGCGCCACGTCATCTTCGCCGTGACCGGCCCCAACAAGGCCGATGCCCTGGCCCGCATCCGGGACGGCGACGTCGAGCTGCCCGCCGGCCGCGTGCGGGGCGACGCGGTCGAGTGGATCGTAGATGCGGACGCGGCGGGCGCCCAGGCCGGAGACCTGGCCGGCGACCGGGCCGGCTGAGGCATGCCGCCGCTCGCCTGGCTCGGCGTCGCCATCGTTGCCGCCGTCGCCGCGTATCTGCTCGGATGGCCGGCGTGGCGGGCGTACCGGTCTCGCGATGACCGCGACCTCAACGCCGAGCGCTACCTGGCCTGGCGCGGAAAGGCGCAGCGTGGCCCGCGTCCCTCGGCGCGCGAGGGGATGACGGGCGAGGAGCGGCGCCGCATCTACACGGGTGCGGCCCTCGGCGTCATGGCGGTCGTGGCGCTGCTCGCCTTCTTCGCCACCAGCTGAGCCGATGCGGGTCGAGCTGCTCTTCGCCGACGGCGACCCCGCGGCCATGCCGGCGCGCCAGAACCTGGTCGAGGTCCTGACCGAGGACGCCTTCGAGACGCCGATCCAGATGATCGCCGTCGCGTCGGAGGCCGACGCCGAGCTGCTCGGCATGCGCGGATCGCCGACGATCCGCATCGACGGCGCCGACATCGACCCCGACTGGGATGGACCGATCGGCCTCGCGACGCGCAGCTACGGTGGCACGCCGATCCCCGCCAAGCCCCTCATCCGGCGTGCCGTGGAGCGCGCGCGGGGATGGGCCCACGGGCGTCGCTCCTGATGCTGAGCGCAGCGCTGCGTGCGTTCTTCCTGTGGCTGAGCGACCGTCGCTGGCTGGGGCGGCTTGCCATGGCGACGCCGCTCGTGCGGCGCATGCCCTTTCGCTTCGTTGCCGGCACGACCCTCGACCAGGCGGTGACGGCGGTCCGGACGCTGAACGCCTCGGGCGCGATGGCCACGCTCGACGTGCTGGGCGAGAGCGTCGACGACCGGCCCTCCGCCGACAGGGCCGCCGCGGCGTACGTGGAGGCCATTGAGCGGATCGCCGCCGAACGGCTCGACGCGAACGTGAGCATCAAGCTCACCCAGATGGGCCTCGACCTCGGGGTCGACGAGTGCCTCGCGGTGCTCGCCCCGGTCGTCGATGCCGGCCGGCGCCACGCCATCTTCGTCCGGATCGACATGGAGTCGTCGGACTACACCCAGCGCACGCTCGAGGTGGTGCGTCGCCTGCGCGCCGGCGGTCACGACGTGGGGCCCGTCATCCAGTCCTACCTGCATCGGTCGCCGGACGACGTGGAGACGCTGGCGGCCGACTGCGTGCGCGTGCGCGTCTGCAAGGGCGCCTACGCCGAAGGCCCCGAGGTGGCCCTCACCGAGCGCGACGCCATCGGCGACGCCTTCGTGCGCCTGAGCGAGCGCCTCCTCGAGGCCGATGCGTACCCCGGCATCGCCACCCACGACCCCGACATGATCGAGCGCGTCGGCGCAGCGGCGATCGAGCGCGGCATCGGGGCCGATCGGTACGAGTTCCAGATGCTGTACGGCATCCGGCGCGACCTGCAGCGCCAGCTGATCGAGCGCGGCCATCGGCTTCGGGTCTACGTGCCCTTCGGCACCGAGTGGTATCCGTACTTCATGCGCCGCCTGGCCGAGCGTCCGGCGAACGTCCTGTTCGTGCTGCGCAGCATTTTCGGCGAACGCTCCTGACGGCCTGCTGGCTCGGGAGTAGACTGGCGCGAACAGCCCATGTCCGCCAACAAGCGGCCGAGCACCTCGAGTCTCCGCCGATATCTCACATCTCGCCCATACATCGCGGTCGCAGACATCAGGCGCCGATTTGGCCTTGAGCCCGATGGCATGAGCGTCGTCTCCCGCAACGGGACGACGGCCTATATCGGTCTGCCCGAGCGCGAGGCCGCCAAGCTCCAGGACCTCTGGCAGCGCGAGGAGGTCGGCGTGCAGCTATCGGTCGAGGTCCGCGCGCCGGTCATCGTCGGGATCTATCCGATGCGGATCGCCCGCTTCGTCATCGACCAGACCAACGGCCACGCCAATGGCAACGGGAGCGGCTATCACCCGACGCCCGACCCTCCGGGCGCCGATGCGCCGGCCGACGCGGAGCCGCACCCCGCATGAGGGTCGCCGCCGTGATGGCTGACCTTCTCCTCTTCAGCCGGATCGACGCCGCGGCCCAGGCTGCCGGCGCAGAGCTCGTCCGCGTCGACGAGCCGGCTCAGCTGCCCGACGAGGTCGACCTCGTGCTCGTCGACTGGGCGTCCCGCCGACCCGGCTGGGCCGACGCGCTGGGCGCCCGTGGGGAGGCCCGCATCGTCCTCTTCGGCCCGCATACCGACCTCGAGGCGCATGCCGACGCCCGCGCTGCCGGCCTCGGTCCGATGTGGGCGCGCTCGAAGCTGTTTGCCTCGCTCGGGGATTTTTTCGGCGCTCGGTGACTGTACGCACCGCATTGCCGCAAAATCGCTCCAAGATCTTACATTGAACCATTGACCGCGGTGGTACTTCCGTACTACGTTGCCCGCCACCGGTTGTACCGCCGAAGTCCGAGCTGACGGCGACGGGTTGAGACCGGAGATGTGCCTTTGGGGGACTGCTGCACGTCTCCCACCATACGGGCGCGACTGCGCGCATTGGAGGTCTCATGATTCGACGACTGGCCGCGGTGCCCGCGGCCCTTGCCCTGACGGCATTCAGTGCCGCGGTTGTCCTTGGACTCACGGTCCAGCTCCACCAGGGCACGAACATCGCCTGGAATGATCCTGGAGTCGAGGTGGAGTGCGAGACCCTGCCCGCATCGGGCATGGTGCTCTGGCACTTCGTCGCGCATACCAGCACGAGCGACTTCACGATGGATGCGACGTTCGCGGACGGCACGATCGTCACGGACCAGGCGCCGGACAGCGTCACCGACTCGTTCGAGCTGCAGTGGAACGTCACCACCGTGCTGACGACGCTGAACAGCGCGTCGATCACCGGCTCCGGCACGGTCAATCCCGGTGGCTTCAACCTGTCGCATGTCTGCCCCAACCCAGGTGTGGTGATCCCGGAGGCCCCGGCCAGCATGCTGCTGGTCGTATCTGCCGCCATCCTGGGCGTGGGCTTCATTGGCTGGAAGAAGCGCCAGGGCGCGTCCGTCGCCTAGCCTGAACCTGCGCGGGAGGAACGATGAGCCTGCCTGCGCATGGGCTTGCCGTTTCTCGATTGGCCATCGCTCGGAGGTTCCCCCTCCGGGCGGCGGCCATCGTGGTCCTCGTGCTGGTTGCCTATCACTATTCGCTGATGACCCTGGCGCGGGGCCTCACCCTGCAGACCCCGCTCGCGTACCTTGCGCTCGTCCCTGTCATCGCGCTCGTCCTGGCCGCCGTCCGCGTGCGCTTCGGCCCGCCCGAGACGCCGATCCACGACCGACAGGTCGACTGGATCGTGGGGCTCGGATTGCTGGCTGCCGCTGGGGCGATCCTCATCCTGGCGCCTCAGCCGGAGAGCTCGGGCTTCTGGCTCCGTCGTATCGACCTGCTGACACTGCCCCTCTACGTCGCCGGGCTCGTCGCCCTCTTCTTCGGCGTCCGTCGGCTCTGGGCACTTCGCCTCCCGATCGTCTTTCTGCTCCTCGCCTGGCCGGTGCCGTTCACCTTCATCCTCTCGGCGACGGCCTCCGGCTTCACGGACGTGACGGCCACGGCAACGGGCGTCGTCACCAGGATCATCCCGGTCGCGGAGCCGGCGGTCGGCGATCCGACACTCTTCATCGTCGGCAGCGGGGTCGACCGGTTCGCCGTCAGTATCGGCACGGCCTGCTCTGGGGTGAACAGCTTCGTCGGATTCCTCTTGCTGGGTGCGGCGACGCTCTACCTCGTCCGTGGTCCACTCCTGGGCCGCGCCGCCTGGCTCGCCGCCGGACTGGCGGTCACGATGGCCCTGAACCTGGCGCGGATCACAGCCATCCTCATCGTCGGCGACGTGTTCGGTGAGGCGCCGGCACTCGACATCCTCCACCCAATGGCCGGGCTCATCCTCTTCAATCTCGGCGTCCTGGCGATGCTGCTTCTGGCGCCGCGCTTCGGGCTGCGCTTCGCGGGTCGGGACGACCGGGCTCCGGTTCCAGCGACGCCCTCGGTCTCGAGGCCGGCGCCGGGCGTTTGGGGCGTGCTCGTGGTGGCCCTAGGCGTCACTGCAGTCCTGGGCCTGACGAACGCCACCTACGCGCGGTACGAGGCGATCTCGGTCGGGTTGGCGGACGCGCGGCTCGCGGCTCTCGACATCCGAACCGCCCACGTCTCCGGCTGGGAGGCGCACTACGTCGGCAGCATCACGCAGGGCCGCCAGTACTTCGGGGAGACCTCGACCTGGGAGCGCGTCGCCTATCAGCCCACGTCGGGCGCTGACGTGACCGCCAGCCGCACCGTCTACCTCGATGTCATGACCACCGACGACTCCGGCACGTTCGCCGCGTACGGGTTGGAGGCGTGCTACACGTTCCACGGCTACGACATCGCCTCCGTGGCGGACGTGGACGTCGGCGCCGGCGTGACGGCACAGGTGATCGACTACGTGAATACCCGACAGAACATCGAATGGTCCGCCCTGTGGTGGGAATGGCCGTACACGTCCGAAGACGGTGACACGCGGTATCAGCGCATCGTCGTCTTCATGGCCGATGGGCCGAAGGCAACCTTCGAGGGTCTCGATGAGCTGAGGATCGAGACCCAGGACGCTCGCTTCGCGCGGACCGATCAATTCCTGGCGACTCTTGGGCGCTCGATTGTCTCGAGCCAGCTCGCCATCGCCACCGCCGGCGAGCCATCGTCGGCGAGCGACTGATGGTCGCGCCCCTCCGCCCTGAAGGTCCACCATGATCGGCCGACTCCTTCGCAGACGGATGCCGCGTGATGGTGTTCCACGCGGATTCACGTGTGCGCGATGCGGCCATCAGCAGCGTCTGCGCGACGCGCGCCACTGCCGACGGTGCGGGGCGCCGGCAACGTCCCAACCTGTTCATGCCACCCCTGTCGCCCCAGCAGAGCTCGGTTTCATGCAGATGCCGGCAAGGTCGGTCGGTCTCATGCCTCCCCCGAGCCGGCCGCTGTCGCTCGTGGCATCGGAAACGCGTATACCGCGAACGCGACCCACGCGCACCATGCGCGGTCACCGATCGAGGCTCCAGCCGCTCAGTGAAGACCTATCGGCGCGTGCGACGCTCACTCGGCAGCAGACCATCGTCCTCCGCTGGGTCGTCGCCGCGTTCGCGCTGACCCTCATCGCCAACCCCATCGGGATGACGGTCGTTCTCATCGCCATTGCGACGGCCCTGTACTTCGCCGCAATGACCTTCCGGGTTCGGATCTTCTGGCGAGCGCTCCGCGACCCTGCGGAACTGCGAGTCTCCGAAGCCGATGCCCGTGGCCTGTGGGATCACGCCCTTCCAACGTATACGGTGCTCGTGCCCGCATTCCACGAGCCCGATGTGATCGGTGACGTCATCAGGAACCTCAGCCACCTCGATTACCCACCGGAGCGCCTCGACATCAAGCTGCTGCTGGAGGAGGACGACGCGGCCACCATCGCGGCTGCCGAGGCCGCCGCGCCGCCCGACCACATCCAGATCGTTCGCGTCCCCGCCGGCGAGCCGCGCACGAAGCCCCGGGCATGCAATTTCGGGCTCACCCTCGCTCGCGGAAAGTACGTCACGGTCTACGACGCCGAGGACCACCCGGAGCCTCTCCAGCTGCGGCGAGCGGTGGCCGCTTTCCGCCAGGTCGAGGACCGATACGCCTGCCTGCAGGCAAAGCTCGTGTACCACAATCCCGGCCAGAACAACATCACGCGCTGGTTCACGACCGAATACGCGATGTGGTTCTCCCAGCTCCTTCCCGGCCTGATCGCTGACTCCGCACCGCTTCCGCTGGGCGGGACGTCGAACCATTTCCGCCGGGCGGTTCTCGACGCGATCGGCGGGTGGGATGCCTGGAACGTGACCGAGGACGCCGATCTGGGGATCAGGCTCCATCGTGCCGGCTATCGGACAGCCGTCCTCGACTCGGTCACCCTCGAGGAAGCGAACAGCGACTTCGTCAACTGGATCAAGCAGCGATCCCGTTGGTACAAGGGCTACATGCAGACGTGGCTGGTGCATATGCGCCACCCGCGCCAACTCTTCCGCGAGCTCGGGCTGGGCGGGTTCATCGCCTTCCACCTCTTCGTGGGTGGGACCCCCTGGCTCGCGCTGGTCAACCCGCTCTTCTGGGCGTTGACCGCCATCTGGTTCATCAGCCCGCTGCAGTTCATCCAGGACCTGTTCCCGTTCTGGATCTACTACCCGGCGATCATCTGCCTGGCCTTTGGAAACGTGAGCTTCATCTACACGAACATGATCGCGGCGCGTCAGCATGGACGTCCGGACCTCGTGGTCGCGGCGCTTCTCTCGCCGGTGTACTGGGTCATGATGTCGATCGCGGGCATCAAGGCGTTCGTCCAGCTGCTCACGGCCCCGTCGTTCTGGGAGAAGACCACGCACGGCCTCGATCGCCGCAGCCCGACAACGAGGGCCCGCGATGCAACGACTTGAGCCGATCCCGCTCGCGCCGTGGTTGCAGCGCACGATCGCCGTCGGCCGTGTCGCATTGCCCCGACCGGCCGAGTGGTCGTGGATCGTGTGGCCGGCGATCGCCCTCTACCTCACGCTGGGCGCGATTCTTATCTTTGGCCACCACCTGATCGTCACTGACGCCTGGAGCCGCGTCGCCTCGGCGTCCGCGGTCCTCTTCAGCCGAGACCCTCACCTCGCTGCCGTCGGCTTCGTTTGGAGTCCGTTGCCGGGGATTGGCCTCATCCCGCTCGTCGCCTTCAATGGGGTATGGCGGCCGCTCGTGGCCGACGCCTTCGCGGCCACGATTCTTTCGGCGGTCGCCATGGGCGGGGCGGTCTACCACTTCCACGCGATGCTGCGTGAGTGGCGGCTTGGGAGGACGACGCGCATCGTCGGCACGCTCGCCTTCGCCCTGCACCCGATGACAGTGCTCTACGGCGCCAACGGAAACACCGAGGGCCTCTTCCTGTTCTTCCTCGTCATGTGTGCTCGCTACTTCTCCAGCTGGCTCGAGCGTGGCGATGTGGGACCGCTCGTCCTGACCGGGCTGGCGCTGGCCGGCGCCTATCTCACCCGCTACGAGGCCGCGGCCGCCGCGATCGCGGTCACGGTCGTGGTGGGCATCGTCACGTACCTGCGGTCGTCCGGGAACGCGCCCAGGCGTCGTGGCGAGGCGGTCGCCGATGCGTTGATCGTGGCGACCCCCTTCGCGGCGGCGTTCCTGCTCTGGGCGGGGGCGAGCTGGATGATCATCGGCTCGCCGTTCGAGCAATTCAGCTCGTCCTACGGCGTATCGGCCCAGATCGAGGCTGGACTCGGGTTCGCGGAGAAGGCTCCGCTGGGCGGCGCTGAGCTCGTCATGCGCCAGGTCCTCGGCTTCCAGCCCCTCGGGCCTGCCGTCGTGGCCCTTGTCATCGCGGCCGCGCTCTGGCGACGCGACATGCGCTGGATGGCTCCGATGGCGGTCATCGGCTCAGTGCTGGCCTTCATGGTCATTGCCTGGCTCACCGGTCGAACCGGTGGCTGGGTGCGCTACTACATCACCGTCATACCCCTCGTCCTCACACTCGCGCTGCTGGCGTTCTCCCCGTCGCTGCGGCTGCCCTCTCCCGCACGGTCGGTCGGTCGCGCCGCATTCGCGGTCGTGGTGATCGCTTCCGTGAGTGTCTCGAGCGCCGTCTCGACCATGGAGACCCTCGGCGATCCGATCGCCGGTCGAACGGACCTCTATCAACCGGAGAGGTACCTCGTCGCATCGAGCGTGGCCAACTTTCTCGACGCGAAGGACCTCCCGGAGGGTGCCGTCCTCATCGACGCATTCGCGGGCTCACCGATCATCGCCCTGTCCGACGATCCCAGGCAGTTCGTCATCACGTCCGATCGGGACTTCCTGAGGACGCTCGATGATCCCGTGCTGCGGGGGATCGAGTACCTCGTCGTACCGCCGCCAGATCGGCTGACGGCGCTCGACGCGATCAACCGCGCGTTCCCTGATATGTACGAAGACGGCGCGGGCATCGCGACACTCGTGGACGAGTTCAGTGCGCCGGTCGGCTCCTTCACGAACTGGCGCATCTATCGGATCGACGGGTGACGATCCCGAATCGGGTCGTTCGGCCCGTGGCGGGAGGCGTGCTTCTGCTCGCATCCGCCTTCGTTGCTCGAACGTTCCTCGATGGCCTGGGCCTGGATCCGGCGGCGGCCCTCGCGGTGCCCGTGGCCGGTGCTGTGGCCTTGGTGGCCTCCGCCCCGGCCCTGACGCTGCCGGTGCGCTCGGTCGCTGCGGGTGTGACCCTGGCGATCGTCCACCATCAGGGTGCGGCGTTCTGGATCCTTGCGCAGGATCGGCTCGCGAACTCTTCCGAGCTCGGCATATACGTTGCCTCCGCGTTGGCGGCCCTCGGCAGCGTCCTCCTCATGTGGCGGCTGTTCCTGCTCGACGCGGGCGTGATCGGGCTGCTCACGGCTGGCGCGTTGCTCATGCTGGCCCATCCCGCGATGTCGACCGTCTTCTCCGGGCAGTCCAACTTCATCCTCCTGTTCCTCGTCCTCCTCCTCTGGCATCGCATGCGAGGGGCACGCGGGGGGATCTGGTTCGGGGGCACGGCGGCAGCGATCGCGGTGGCTGCGTTCGCACTGGTCGGATGGTCGTCGACCGGTCTCGCCCCGGCGTCGTTGTACGAGCAGGGGGTCAACCAATCCCTGCTCGGCGTGGTGCTCCGTGCCACCGGCGCGTACTTCTCGTTCGGCGGCGCGGTGGCCAATTACCTGTACCTGAACGTGGCTCTGCTGATCCTCGGCATCTCGTCGTTCCTGGCCACTCGCCGAGGCATCGATCCGGCCGTCGCCGCCGGGATGCTCGTCTCAGTCGGCCTCATGGTGTACCCCGGCACCCTCCAGCACCATGCCCTGCTGTTGGTCGCGCCTCTCCTGGTGATCTGGGCGCGTCGAGATCGCGTGCCCGGTGCTGCGGTAGCGGCCGCGGGCTTCATCGCCGCCGCGTACGGGATCATGGCCATCTACGATGGCCAGCGCGCCTTCGTCGCCATGCTGCTGGTGTGGATTCTCCTGGCGGGTATCGCGATCCGTCCGGGGCTCGAGAAGCGCATCCGTTGGGTCATGCGGCACGTCCCGCCGCTTCGCGCTCAGGCGTCGCTTCCTCAGTAGGCGCGCACCACCGCGATCGACGGGTCACCGGGTGCGACGTCGTAGTGGGCGGGAGGGTCCATGCTGCCGTCGTTCCAGTTCCACACGAGGACGCCCGCCACCCCCGCGGCGAATTGCGTGCGGAGCTTCTGATCCAGGTAGCTCGCTCGTGTCGCCAGCGAGCCGCTCACCTCGTCACGATGAATACCGAGCTCGCCGACAAAGAGCGGCTTGCCCAGCGCCGCGCATTGGGCGAGGCGCAGACTCAGCCCGTTCCACTGGTCACCAGGCATACCCTCCGCCGCGTGGCCATAGTCGTGGTACTCGCAGATGTCGATCTGCGGAACCGAGTGCACGTACTGGTAGTCGGCGCCCGCCGCGCCGCACTGGCCGCTGCCGATCGTGCCGAGGCTCAGCAGGTGGGCGGAATCGAGCGACTTCACGAGCGTCCCCATGTCAGCGGCGAACGCGTGCAGTACCTCCCTGCTCGAGCAGGTGCCGTCGGCGCGCTTCGTCTCGGCCTCGTTCACCAGTTGCCACATGAGCACTGTCGGGTCATTCCGGTAGCGAGTCACGACCTGGCGCACGAACTCGCGATACGTGGTCAGGTCACCGGCGTCGGTCGTGGAGCGGTAGCCGGTCGTGTACCAGGCCTCGGTCTTCCTCCCGGTGGTCGACTCGCAAGCGCCCCAGTGGTCGGCGAGCGTCACGACGACGCGCATGTTGTGCGCGCGTGCCGTGGCCAGCGTGGCATCGAAGGCGCTCCAGTCTCGGGCTCCGTTCATCGTCGCCAGCTTCTGGAAGAACCACACTCGGACCACTTCGGCTCCGTCCCCGATGTTCGTCAGGGCGCGATCGAGACCGCCGCCGACCATCTGGTACCAGCAGTTCCATCGGCTGTTGGCGTTGTAGATATTGAAGCCGGTGAATCGGTACGGCGCTCCGTTGAGGGTGAGATTCGTCCCGCTTCGACTCACGAATCCGGCGACCGGCGGGTTGGCCGCTGGCGGTGGAGGAGCCGGGCTGACCGTCGCCCCCGGGGTCGGCGTGGGGAACTCAACGGGGATCGGCGTTGCCGCGATCGGAGTGGGGGTCGGGATCGGCGTCGGTTCGGGGGTGGTGGCCGGGGGCGTCTGGGCCGGTGGCAGGGTGACCGTCGGCTCGGGTGGCGGCGTCGCGGGAGCTGAAGGTGCCGGCGAACCCGTCGCCAGCGAGCTCGGGGCGACCACGAGGACGGCAGATGCCACGACCGACGATGCGCCGCTGGTGCGCGTCGGCCTGATAAGGACCTGGGTCGCTGCCACTGTGTATCGTCCCGGGGCGACCTGCGGAACATGGAAGCGCGCTCGGAAGGTCCCGTTGCCGCGGACACGGGCGCTGGCCAGCGCGCCGGGCCTGCCATCGAGGGAGAGCGTGACCTGCGCCGCTCGGGTGAAGCCGGTCCCCCGCGCTTCGACCGTTGTTCCCGCGGCGGCAGCAGCAGGCTGGATCGTGAAGGTCGGCGTGGATGCGCGAATGCCCGAAAGGGGGATCATGATGCCGAGGAGCACGACCAGCGCGAGGCCCGTGGCGATCCAGTCGCGGGTCCGCCGCGGCGTCGGAGCGGGGCGTTCGGCGCCGCTGTCGCGGATCCATCGGTGCCCATCCCAGAAGGCCACGCGCCTCTCCTTTCGGCGGCCCGGCTGACTTCGTGAGTCCCGTGGCTTTGCGGCCCCGCCTCGCGACGGGTGTGCCTGTTCGGTGGATGCGGTCCAGCCCGCTCCGAGTGACCGGTGATGCTAGCGTCTCCCCGAAGCCAAATCCAGCAGCCGAAGGTCCTGCTGGGGTACTGCTTCGCGTTGCCGCAACGCACCGATTGCGTTGACGCAGTCATGGGTCATCCGTACCATGCACCCCACGCCGCGTCGCCGTGAGCTGCGGTCCAGTGCGGCTCTGGACCGTGGAGGCGACGGTGAGCCCCGAGCGGCCGCGGGAGGGATCCGAGATCAGGCGTCCCATGTCCTTGGTGCGCGCCGTCGCCGTCATGCTGTGTGGCGCGCTTGCCCTTCCGCTCGTGCTCGTGCCGCCGGTGGCGGCAGTCCCTGTCGACCCCGACTTCGTCGACGCTCCCGTGCTGAGCGGATTCACGAATCCGACCGCAGTCGAGTTCGCCTCCGACGGCCGCGTCTTCGTCGCCGAGAAGAGCGGGATCATCAAGATCTTCGACTCGCTCGCCGATCAGACGCCGACGACGTTCGCCGACCTCCGCACGAACGTGCATAACTTCTGGGATCGGGGCTTCCTTGGCATGGCACTGCATCCGGGATTCCCCGCGGACCCGCGTCTGTACGTTCTCTACACCCACGACGCCGTCATCGGTGGCACCGCGCCCCGCTGGGGCTCGCCTGGGGTGACCTCGGATCCGTGCCCGACGCCGCCCGGTGCGCTCGGTGACGGCTGCGTCGTGAGCGGCCGGCTGTCCGTGCTCACCGCCAGCGGAAACGTCTCCACGGGGGAGACCGTCCTGATCGAGGACTGGTGTCAGCAGTATCCGAGCCACTCCATCGGCGACCTGCGCTTCGGAGCCGATGGTGCCCTGTACGTATCCGGCGGGGATGGAGCGAGCTTCTCGTTCACCGATTACGGCCAGGACGGCAACCCGGTCAATCCCTGCGGCGATCCGCCGGGCGGTGTGGGTGGTTCGATGACGGTGCCGACCGCACAGGGCGGGGCGCTCCGCGCGCAGGATCTGCTGACGAGTGGCGATCCGGTGACACTCGACGGCGCGCTGTTGCGCCTGGATCCCGACACGGGAGCCGCGATGGCCGGCAATCCTCTGATCGGGAGTCCCGATCTCAACGCTCGCCGCATCGTCGCGCACGGATTCCGAAATCCGTTCCGCTTCACGGTCCGCCCGGGCACGAACGAGGTCTGGGTCGGCGACGTCGGGTGGGGCGGCCGCGAGGAGATCAACCGCATCGACAACCCGACGGCCCCGATCACGAACCGTGGCTGGCCGTGCATCGAGGGCCCGACCGATCATCCCGGCAGCTATGCCGATCTCACCATGTGCCAGGACCTGTACACGGCCGGGACGGCAACGCCGCCGTACTTCTCCTATCGCCATGGCCTTCCGGTGGCGGGTGAGACATGCTCGACCGGCGCAGGTTCATCGCTCTCAGGACTCGCGTTCTATGCGGGCGGCGTGTACCCGGACACGTTCGACGGAGCGCTCTTCTTCGCCGATTACTCGCGCAACTGCATCTGGGTCATGTACGCGGGCGCGAATGGCCTTCCCGATCCTGCGACGGTGGAACCCTTCATCGAGGCCGCCGCCGGGCCGGTGCAGCTGAAGATCGGTCCGGGTGGCGATCTGTTCTACCCGGACTTCAACGGCGGCACGATCCGCCGCGTGACGTACGCGCCGCCCAACGGTACGCCGACCGCCGTCGCCGCGGCCACGCCGACATCGGGCACCGCGCCGCTCACGGTCGACTTTGACGGCACCGGCAGCACGGATCCTGACGACGACCCGCTGACCTATGCCTGGGATCTCGACGGCGACGGTGCCTTCGACGACTCCAGCTCGGCCACGCCGTCGTTCACCTACACCCAGCCCGACAGCTACACCGTCGGCCTGCGGGTCAGCGACCCCGGAGGTCTGTCCGACGCCGACCAGCTCACCATCGACGTGGTGGCCTCCACCTCCACCGTCTACCTCAGCGACCTGCCCTTCGTGAGCAGCACGAACGGCTGGGGCCCGGTCGAGCGTGACCGGTCCAACGGCGAGACCGGCGCCACCGATGGCGGCACCCTCACCCTCA
>JBOGSW010000085.1:0-7869 GCA_050695815.1 Candidatus Limnocylindria bacterium
TCAGTCACGACACGATTCTGCGGCTCGTCCACGACGGGACCCTGCCGGCCATCCGCGTCTCGAAGCGGCTGTACCGCATCCCGCGGCCCGCACTCGAGCGCTATGAAGCGGGCATCGAGACGGCACGGCGACCGGTCGTGCGCCGGAGAGCCCGCAGGGGCGTGGCGTTCGGCACGCGCGCGGATGAGGCGGTCGAGCGCGAGCCGGCGTGACCCCGTCGCATGCGCGCAAGCTCCGAGGAATGTGAGGCCTACCTGGGGCGCGTCGCCGATCTGCTCGAGCGATGCGGCGTACGACTCACGCACCCCGCGGCTGGCGCGGCACTCGAGCTGATCGAGGACGCCGAAGGGGCATTGAGCTTCGAGCTCGTCGGAGACCTCCCCGCCGATGCAGCCGATGCAGCCACGATCGAGGTCCGTGAGGAGCTTGCCCCGATCGGGGACGGTCAGTACCAGACCAGCCGCTACGAGTACGAGCTGATCGATCGCGCTCGCGACTACCGCCGCGCGTTTCATCTGCACGATCCGCGATGGTTCGAACGTCAGTTCCTCGTTGTCGTCCACGAGCACTGCGAGCGCCCATTGGGTGAGCCGATCTGCCCGCACTTCGCGGGCTCACCGATCCGCGACGCCTTTGCCGGCGTCATGGCGCTCCTCGAGGCCTGGACCGCTGAGCCGGCCGAATGCGCATCCTTGACCTGCCTCGAATGACCCCGATGCGCTCGGTCGGCTGCGCCCGGTCAATGCGGGGGGTCGCCGCGATCTATCGCGGGATTGTGTCGTGGGGTGGGTTTGGCGTCGCGTTTCCGCGATCTATGCGCAACTGGGCGACATGAAGGCCGTCGTAGGCCGCGTCACGACCCCCCGCAAGGGATAGATCGCGGATACACGTCACGGAACGGTGCCTGGGTCGAAATCGCGCGATAGATCGCGCGGGCCGGCAGGACGCAGTCATTCCGTGGATTTGGGGTGGCTCAGCTTCACCAAGGTGATCCAGACGATGCGCCGCTGCCGATCCGGGCAGTAGTGGATGCGCCCTGCGGCGCTGAACTCGTGCTGCCATTGCGGGAGATCCTCTTCGCCGATGCGCTTGGAGGCGAGCGGAGGGCGCAACCGGTGGATGCGGCGAGGGTTGTCGGATCGATCAAGGGGTTTCTCCCTCAGGCGTTCGGCGACTCGACGGATGAGCTCAGGTTCCAGCGCCTTCGCCCGTTGCCACTCCTTGTGGGCGGCTGCGGAGGCGGCGCGAAGGGTCCAGAGGCGCTGCCGGTTCGTATCGTTGGATGGCATCGGCCGTCGCGGCGGCATGGGGTCAAGCGTCGAGCGCTGTGCCCAGCGGTTTCGGTTCATCCGCGAGCAGCCGTTCGCGTGTTTCGGGGTCGGCCCATGCCTCAGCCGTCGCGATCCAGTCGGTGATCAGCTCACGAACCGGCTCCATCGACGCGCCGGAGCCTGCCACCAGGAGAGCATCCGCGAGCTCCTCAGCGAACTCCCGTTGGCTGTCTTCGGGTAGTGCGCTTGCCCACGCGAGAGAGCCAAAGAGCGCAGTGGGCCGCTGATCGACGGGCCGCGCCAGGACCCGCTGGAGTGTTGCCAAACCCAGTGCCAGCTCGGACAGCTCTCGCAGCTTCTCGACCTCTGCTGCCGGAGTGAGAATGAGGGTCGTCCCGTCCTTATCGCGCACGACGGCATATCCGGCTCGCGCTTCGGCCAGGACCTTCCTGTGATTTCGGGCGAGATCGGTCGCCTGGTACGCGATGCGCTGGATCATGCGTAGAATCTTACACATGATGTCGCGTCGATCAAGGGTCCTCAGGCAGGATTCCTTGGCCTGCCTCCCACCAATGTCGCGCCGAGTGCGCCATCTATCGCCCGATCGTGTCGCGGACCGGGTCCGACGTCGCGGGTCCGCGATCTATACACAACTGAGCGACGTGAGGGCCGTCATGGGGCGCCTCACGACACCCCGCAGAGGGATAGATCGCGGAAACGCGTCACGGAACCGGCCCCAGGTCGAAATCGCGCGATAGATCGCGCACCCGAAACATCGGTCGGTGCTGCACATGAGGCCCGGCTGGCGTGCTACGGCACCCGACTTATCGGTCAAGAGCGGGGAGGTGGCGGTGACGGTGCGGAAGCGAGGCATTCCGCTTTGACGGACAGAGTGCCCACCCATAGCATCGAGGCGTGACCCCCGACCGGCCGCGAGGCGGATCGACGCCCGAGCACGAGGGCGCCATCGCCGGGGCGGCGTACACCAGGCATCGGCGGATTCATCGGTCCAGGAGCCATCCGCGACCGAGGATCCTGCAGCTGCTGGCGACCGGCGGCAACGGCGGTGCCCAGGAGAGCTACACCGGGCTGCTGCTGCGGCTGGATCGGTCCCGATATGACGTGCGCGCGCTGTCGCTGTCGCGGGGGAGTGCCGTGTCGCGTGTTCGGGCGCTGGGCCTGGAGGTCGACGTTCTCGACTGCACCGATGACGAGGCCGCCGTCCGCGAGCTGGCGGGATGGCTGCGGCGCGAGGAGATCGATCTCGTCCACGCCCACATGTTCCGCGCCGAGGTGTTAGGGACCCGCGCAGCGGTCGCGGCCGGCGTGCCGGTCATCATGGCCACGGTCCATTCGTCGCGGGTCCGGTCCCCCGAGGATGTGGCGCTGCTGGCGTCGCTGACGCCGTCGATGGATCGGCTGATCGTTCCGTCGAAGAGCATCCAGTCCAAGGTCGCGGCGGAGGGTCGGGAGGGTGCCCGCTTCGCGGTCATTCCGAACGGCGTCGACCTCTCGCGGTTCGCCGCGCCCGCGCCGGTCTGCGCGCTGCGTCGCGACTTCGGCATTCCGCGTGAAGCCCCGCTGGTCGGGGTGATCGCGCGGCTGGCGCCTGAGAAGGGTCATCGGTACCTGCTCGATGCCTGGCCGGCGGTGCTGGCGCGCGCGCCCACCGCATGGCTGGCCATCGTCGGCGAGGGCTCCGAAGCCGATGCGTTGCGCGCCGCCTTCCCACCCCAGGTCGTGTTCACCGGTCGCCGTGAGGACGTCTCGGCGGTCACGGCGGACCTGACCGTCGCGGTGCTGCCTTCGCTGCGTGAGGCCCAGGGCATCTCCATCCTCGAGGCAATGGCCCGATGCCGTCCCGTCGTCGCCTCCGCCGTCGGCGGGATCCCCGAGGTCATCACCGATGGTTTGGACGGACTATTGGTGCCCCCCGCGGATCCGGGGGCGTTGGCGGAGGCGATCGGTTCGCTGCTGGAAGATCCTGCGATGCGGGAACGGATCGGGAAGGCGGGGTATCGGACCGTGGCGGACCGGTTCAGCATCGACGCGCAGGTGAGGCGGATCGAATCGGTCTACGACGAGGAGCTCGCCCGCGCCGGCGTGGCCCTGGTGCCTTCCGGCCTGGCTCCGATCGTGCGGCCCCGCGATCGTGCCGCCCTCGAGGTCCCTCCGCTCTGACAGCCTGGGACGCGCGTGCGTTTGCGCCCCAGCGCACGCAACTGCGAAGCAGGCGCTCGATCCTGCCCGGATCCGACCGGATCGTGCGGCGGGGCGCACCTGGTGACCGGGAATCAGGCCGGAGCGAGGCTTCGTTCTCAGTTGCGTGCGCCCCAGCGCACACGGCGCGCCGGGCCTGTGCGTCCGACCGTGCTGCCTCAAGCGGTCCCGTCGCTCTGACCCGGAGATGTGCGCCCCAGCGCACGCAACTGCGAAGCACGGACGCAATCGGCCCCGGATCCGACCGGTTCTTGCGTCAGGGCGCACGTTGTGATCGGGAATCGGGCCCGAACGAGGCTTTCTTCTCAGTTGCGTGCGCCCCAGCGCAAGCGGCGGATTCAGCGCAAGCGGCCAAGCGGCGGGCAAGCGGCTCGGGCCACTGAGCCACTAGAATCGGCAGCCATGCAGGCACCGGTGCGCTCCTGACCAGGACGGCCGTCCTCGGCGCCGGAGCCCTGGGCCTCACCACGGCAATGCGGCTGGCGGAACGCGGCGACCGCGTGACGGTCATCGAGCGAGAGCCGCTTCCAGGGGGGCTGGCCGCGGGCTTCGAGATCGAGCCGGGGATGTGGCTCGAGAAGTTCTACCACCATCTCTTCCGCTCGGATCGGCGCGCGATCGGGATGATCGAGGAGCTGGGGCTCAGCGATCGGCTCGAGTGGCGCACCCCGGTCACGGCCACGCTCCGGGATGGCGAGCTTCACCAGCTGGACTCACCGGTGTCGTTGCTGAAGTTCTCGCCGCTGCCCGTGGCCGATCGGCTCCGGATGGGCACCATGCTGGCGGCCCTGAAGGCCATGCCCAACCCCCGGCTGCTCGAAGGGCACACGGCGACCGACTGGATTCGCCGATGGATGGGCGACACCGCCTACGCCACCGTCTGGGAGCCTCTCCTGCGCGGCAAGTTCGGTACGGCGGCGCCCGAGATCGCGATGCCATGGTTCTGGGCCCGCGTCCACGATCGGTCCCGGCAGCTCGGCTACCTGCGCGGCGGCTTCCAGCAGCTGTACGACCGCATGGCCGATGCCGTTCGCACCGCCGGCGGCGAGGTCCGCCTGGCAACGTCGGTGACCTCAGTGCGCACCGCCAACGGAGGGTTCAGCGTCGAGACCGATGACAGCGCCGAGACCTTCGATCGCGTCATCTCGACCCTGGCCACCCGCCTCACCGCCCGTGTCGTGCCGGAGCTGCCGGATGCCTGGCGCGAGCGCCACGAATGGGGTCGGGCCTACGGCGCGCATTGCCTGGTGCTGGCGCTCGATCGGCCGCTCACATCGGTCTACTGGCTGAACATGAACGACCCGGGTTATCCGTTCATGGCCCTGGTGGAGCACACCAACTACATGCCGGCGTACGACTACGGCGGGCGTCACCTCGTCTACCTTGGCAACTATCGACCGATGGATGACCCGCTCATGACGGCCTCCCGCGACGACATCCTGGCCGAGTCCCTCCCGTCCCTGGCTCGGCTGAACCCCGCGTTCGATCCTTCCTGGATCACCGATTCGTGGTCGTTCACCGCACCATTCGCGCAGCCCATCGTGACGACCGACTACCGCGACCACATCCCACCGTTCCACACGCCGATCCCCGGTCTGTTCGTCGCGAACATGTTCCAGGTCTATCCGCACGACCGGGGGCAGAACTATTCGATCGACCTCGCGGATCGGCTCGTGCGGTCCTTCTGATGCCCTGCTGTCAACGCGTGCATCGTCGACAGTCAGCGGGGCCGATGACGCGGACCTCGAACCGCATGCGCCCCATGGCAGTCAGCAGTCGCGGGTAGATGTCGGGGCTCGCGAGCGCGAAGTCCTGGGACCTGCCATTCCACTCCGCGACATCGAGGGCCGGCGACGTGTTCCAGAGCGCCAAGGAGACGCCGCCGGCGTAGGCGGAGGTGTACCTGACGCCGCACACCGTCGGATGGGCCGGCCGGTCTTCGTACAGCGCGCGTGCCCACGCCTGGGTCTCGTGTCGCGGGATATCAGCGACGTTCATCGCAGGAAGGCCGCCGATCATCATCGCGCCGACCCCACGGAGGTTCTGGACGATCAGTGCGTGCCGGGGCCGAAGCGCGGCTACCCGGTAGCGCGGGCAAACGAGGGCAACGCGATGCGCGCCGAACAGCTCGGCCGCTGCCGTGCGCAACGAATCGCCCAGGTAGATGACGGAGCGACCGTCGGGACATTCGGCCGGGTCGGTATGTGGTGGCGTATGCGGATCGAAGCGTGCGATAGGACCGAACCGGCGCGGTCCGGTTGCCGTTCGGCCCGCACCGGCGTGGTAGATCCGAATCCACGCTCGCTTCCCGTCCCAGCGCCACCACAATCCGCCCGCCAATGGTCGTTGGGGAGGTGGAAGATGGACGACCACGCGGCGCTACTCGGTACGAGCGGCAGTCAACACCTCCGCCACGTGGCCACGTGCCAGCGCCTGGCGCGGAGTGGCGCCGCCGAGGTCGGGACTGGGATGCTGCACCCATTCCGACAGGGACACGATCCCGTCCTGCCACACACGCGCCAGCTCGCTCAACCCGGGAAGGTGCCCCACCACGAGATCCGGCGCCATCTGCCAGGCGGGGATCCTCCACTCGCGGCCGTGTTTGAGACCGATGAGAACGCCGCGTTCGAGCATGTCGCTGACCGCCTGGTCGCTCTTTCCGAGTGCATCCGCGACATTGCTGCGGGTGAGGCTGGATTCGAGCACCGCATCGCGTCGGGCAATGCCGAGGGCGAGGTTGTGCGCGGCTGCGCCTCTCACTTCGGCGGCGCGAGGCTCGCCGCCCCATATCTCGCGGTCCAGGTCGCCGGATGCGGCACGCAACGAACGCAGCGCATCGATGAGTGCCTGCACCACGCCGGCCGGCTGTCGCTCGAGCTCGGAATTCAGGAATCGAAGCTGTTGCCGTCGGGGGGCGGAGTCGACGTCGATCATCCGCCCACGGTACGCAACATACGCAAGCTACGCAAGTCCGCTGTGAGCGCGTATCTTGCGTTGCTGGCCGATGCTTGACGAACCGTCAACGTGGCGTGGCGCCCACGCGGCTGCCTCGAAGCGTTCCGCCGATTAGACTGAGCGCCATGGACGTCCGAGCACAACTGATCGGCTACCCGCGCATCGGGCCGAAGCGCGAACTCAAGTGGGCGCTCGAGCGCGCCTGGTCCGGCCGCATGGAGGCCGCTGCGTTCGCTGCGCGCGTCGCGGAGCTTCGCGGCGCCCACCTGGCCGAGCAGCGCGAGGCGATCGGCTCCGCGGTGGACGACTACTTCCTCTATGACGAGGTGCTCGAGACGGCGCTGATGCTCTGCATCGCGCCGGAGGCGGACGCGGGACGCATCGGTACCGATGCCTTCGGCGTGCTCACCGCGCTGGCGCGAGGCACGCCCGATCGCGAGGCGTGGGAGATGACGAAGTGGTTCGACACGAACTACCACTACGTCGTGCCCGAGATCTCGGCGCCGATCGAGTCATTTCGACCGCTGCCGTGGCGCGAGCCCGTCGCCGAATCCGGCGTGACCTGGGCCGTCCTGGGACCCTACAGCCTGGTCAAGCTCAGTAAGCTCGGCTCCGGGGTGGACGCGGTGGCGGTGGCTCGATCGGCCGCTGCCGCCCTGTGGGCCTGGGTCCGCGAGCAGGGTGATGACTTCCTCCTCCAGCTCGACGAGCCGTGCCTGGGCCTGGTGATGGACGAGTCGGACGTTGCGCTGCGCGAGGCGGCCTACACCGGCGCCGAATTCGCGCTCAGCTCTCCGCCGATCGTCACCGTGCAGTTCGGCGGGGCGTCGGCCGAGACGGTGGAGGCGCTGGGGCGCATCGGTCTTGCCGTTCAGGTGCCTGTGGCGAGTGTTGCCGAGCTCCGAGACACACCCGCCTGGGAGGCGCAGCCGGAGCATGTCGTGGCCGTCATGGACGGGCGCAGCGTCTGGCCCGATGACTTCGAGGCGGCCCGCGACGCGCTCGCCGGTCTCGATGGGGTGGTTCGCCTGGTGCCCTCGACGAGCCTCATGTTCCTGCCCGTCACGGTCGAGGGCGAGGACCTGCCGGCGGGCTTCCAGTTCGCCCGCGAGAAGGCGCGCGCCCTGGCGCAGTGGCCGGCCGCCCTGGCCGGCGGCACCGCCCCCGACGTCCCGCAGCCGCCGCCGGTGGAGTGGCCGGAGGTGGGTGAGTTGCGCTCGCGCGCCCCACGCGGCGATCGGCGCACCGCCCAGGCCGATCTCAACCTGCCGCCCTACCCGACCACCACCACCGGGTCGCTGCCCCAGACCACCGAGGTCCGCCAGCTGCGCGTGCGCCTGGGTCGCGGCGAGCTGGAGCCGGGCGCCTACGACGCCGAGATGGCGAAGCTCATCACCGACTCGGTCGCCTGGCAGGAGCGCAT
>JBOGSW010000086.1:0-29155 GCA_050695815.1 Candidatus Limnocylindria bacterium
CCTCGGACGTGCTCGTCCAGGAACGCGGTCACCGTCTCGTACCACAGGCGCGCATTCTGCGGCTTCAGCACCCAGTGGTTCTCATCGGGGAAGTAGAGGAAGCGCGCGGGAACCCGGTGCCGGCGCAGGTCGGTCCACAGGCGCAGAGCCTCGCTGATCGGCACGCGCAGGTCGCGCTGGCCGTGGATGACCAGCATCGGCGTGCGGATGTTGGCGAGCAGGCGGTGCGGCGACCACTCCTCGTAGCGGGAGGCATCGGTATAGGGATCGCCGAACTCGCGCTCCCAGTCGGGACCGTAGTCGGTGGTGCCGTGAAAGCCGCGCAGCTCCCACAGGCTGGCGTGGGTGACGATGGCGCGGAATCGTTCGGTAGAGCCCGCCACCCAGTTGGCCATGTAGCCGCCGAACGAGCCGCCCATCAATGCCGTGCGCTCCGCATCCAGCTCCGGTCGTGCGAGCGCCGCATCGACGGCGGCCAGCACATCGGTGTATGGCTCGGCGCCCCATCGGCCCCACCCGCGCTGGATGAACGCGTGGCCGTAGCCGGTCGACACGGCCGGGTCGGGCAGCAGGACCGCGTAGCCCTTCGCCGCCAGGAGGTGCGCATTCCAGCGCCAGCTCCAGGCATTCCAGCTGCTCACGGGACCGCCGTGGACCCAGACCACCAGCGGAACGGGCGAGCCGGGTGATGCATCTTTGGGCGCCACCAGCCATGATCCGATCTCCTGGCGGTCCGACGCCGTCGCGCTCAATCGCTCGACCCGGCCGGGCAGCTCGGCGAGGGCGTCGGTGTCGAGCTCGGGGAAGCTGCGGATGCGCTCGGATGCGCCGCCGGGCTGCGCGGGCAGGCGAACCGGGAGCGGTGGCTCGGCGTACGAGGCGCGCAGGGCGACCGGTCCGCCCGCCGTCTCGACGGCGAGATCGCTGAAGGTGCCGTCGTCGGCCAGGAGGATGGTGTCACCGGACGCCAGGTCGTGGCGATACACGGCGCCGGCGCCACGGCGATCGGCCGTGAAGTAGACCGAGGCCCCGTCCGGCGACCAGGTCGGATGCTGCGGCCAGAGGTCGAAGTCCGGCAGCAGGTCGCGGCCTTCACCCGACGCCAGGTCGATCAGCCACAGCGTCTCGTCCCCGATGCGCTCCGGCACGTCCTTCTCGGCGCGCAGGCAGACGACCCAGCGGCCATCCGGCGAGCAGGCCGGATCGGCGTACCAAGCGTCGTCGAGGGTCAGCGCGCGCCGATCGCCGCTCGCGCGATCGATGGCCACGATGCCGAAGTCGGTGCGACCGATCCCGTCGGGCGTCATCACCCCGGTCACCACCGTCGCGCCGTCCGGGGTGACGTCGAAGTGCTGCTCGACCAGCGTCGCTCCGGAGTGCGGGGTGAGATCGACGGGGTCGCCGATCCGCTCCTCGCCGGTCGGTATCGGCGCCGCGAAAAGGTGGCGTTCTCGAGGGCCGTGATAGGCGTCCCAGTGGCGAATCGGGAAGGTGTCGAACAGCAGAGCTTCGACGCCGGCCTTCTTGCGGGCCTCGTGCCGCTCGCGGTCGGCCGCGGCGTCGGTCGTGCCGGGAAAGACGGAGGCGGCGTACACGATGACGTCGGCGTCGCGTGCCGCCACCACGGCGTCCACCCCACCGGTGGGAGCTGACAGCAGCCGCGCCTCGCCGCCGTTCGCGGGGAGCAGCCACAGCCGGCCGACCTCCTCCTCGTCGCCATCGTCCGGCTTGCGGTCCGGATCGGGGCGGGCGGACGTGAACAGGATCGATCCATCGCGGGCGAACGCCGCAGCGCTCTCGCCGGGGGCCGAGCGTGTCAGTCGTTGCGGGCGCTCGTCCCCCGCCGGATCGAGCTCCCAGATGGAGCTGTGCATCTTCTTGCCGTCCGGCGCGGGGCGCCCGACCGTCACGATCAGCCGCTGCCCGTCGGGCGAGGCGCGGAGGGCGCTCAGCCGGGGCAGGCGCAGGTAGGCGTCGAAATCGAAGGCATCGGTCATCCGCGCATCGTCGCAGGTTCACATCATGCGCGCCCAGTCGCTTGCGGGCACATCGGTTTTGCCGCCAAGATGGCGCCCATGACTGACCCCAAGCGCTGGCGCGAGCACCAGGACCGATGGGCGCGCGACCGCCTGGACCCCGCCCTCGAGCGCGCGCCGGAGCGACGCCCCCGGTTCATCACCCAGTCCGGCGTCGCCATCGATCGGGTCTACACGCCCGCGGACCTGCGCGATCCGGCCAACGATCCCGACCGCGACCGCCCGCACTACTCGTTCGGCCGCCCGGCCAAGGGCGCGGGCAGTGCCGACGGATGGGACGCGATCGACGACCTGGGACTGCCGGGCGAGCCTCCCTTCACGCGTGGCATCCATCCGACCGGGCATCGCGGCCGGCTGTGGACGATGCGCATGTTCGCCGGCTTCGGGACCGCGGAAGACACGAACGACCGCTTCAAGAAGCTGATCGCCGCGGGCGGCACCGGGTTGAGCATCGCGTACGACATGCCGACCCTGTACGGCTACGACCACGATGAACCCATGGCAGAGGGCGAGTTCGGCACCTGCGGCGTGGCGGTCTCCTCGCTGGCGGACATGGAGATCCTGCTCGCCGACCTGCCCGTGGGCGAGATCAGCACCTCGATGACCATCAACTCCCCGGCCGCGATGATCTGGGCCATGTACATCGTCGCCGCCGAGAAGGCCGGCGTGCCGCGCGCGCAGCTGTCCGGGACGCTCCAGAACGACATCCTCAAGGAGTTCATCGCCCAGAAGGAGTACATCTTCCCGCCGGCGCCGTCGCTGAAGCTCGTCACCGATACCGTCGAGTGGGGCACGCGTGAGCTGCCGCGCTGGAACACGATCTCGATCAGTGGCTACCACATCCGCGAGGCGGGCTCGACGGCGGTCCAGGAGCTGGCCTTCACGATCGCCGACGGCATCGCCTACGTGGAGGATGCGCTGGCGCGCGGGATGCGCTTCGATGACTTCGCTCCGCGCCTCTCATTCTTCTTCAACTCGCACAACGACTTCTTCGAGGAGATCGCCAAGTTCCGTGCGGCGCGCCGGATCTGGTACAAGCTCGCCCGCGAACGATTCGGGGCCGAGAACGAGCGGTCCACCTGGATGCGCTTCCACACCCAGACCGCCGGTGTCTCCCTGACCGCACAGCAGCCGCTGAACAACCTGACGCGGGTGGCAATCCAGGCCCTGGCAGGGGTTCTCGGCGGCACGCAGAGCCTCCATACCGATGCGTACGACGAGGCGTGGGCTGTCCCCTCGGAGGACGCCGCCATGCTCGCGCTGCGGCAGCAGCAGATCCTGGCCGAGGAGTCCGGCGTGGCGAACACGGTCGATCCACTCGGCGGGTCGTACTTCGTCGAGACGCTCACGAACCAGACCGAGCAGCGCGCCTGGGCATACATCGCCGAGATCGACCGCATGGGCGGCATGGTGAAGGCACTCGAGGCGGGCTACCCGCAGGCCGAGATCGCGGATGCCGCCTACGAGCAGCAGCGCGAGGTCGAGGCGCACGAGCGCGAGATCATCGGCGTCACGAAGTTCGCCGATCCCGACGAGGAGCTGCGCATCCCCCTGCTCGAGATCAGCGAGGTCCAGGAGCGCCGCCACCTCGATCGACTGGCGCGCGTGCGCGCCGAGCGGGACGCATCGGTCCATGCCGCGGCCATGAGGCGCCTCGAGGACGAGGCACGCGCCGGCGACGTCAACCTCATGCCGGCGATCGTCGCCGCCGTCGAGGCGTACGCCACCATCGGCGAGATGTGCGGCGTCCTGCGCCGGGTGTACGGCGAGTACCGGGAGCCGCTCGCCGTCTGACGGCCGTCAGGCCTTCGTCGAGCCTGCGCGGGTCAATCGTTCGAGCGGTCAGGCGGCCAGGCTGAGACTGCGGGTAACGCGACGTGGGCCGCCAACCGCGACCGGGAACCCGGGCCGGCGACGCAGGGCACGCTTCTCCACGTCGCGCTCCCGCATCGGTCCATCATCCACATCGCCGATTACCAGTCGCTTACTGGCGGCTTATCGTCAATCGACCGAAGGTGAACGATGCCTCCGGTATCCTCCTCGCGACCGATGAAGCTCCACCTCGTCGACGCCACCTTCGAGCTCTTCCGCGCCTACTACTCGCGCCCGCCTCGCCGAGCTCCTGACGGCCGGCCGGTGAACGCCGTCCAGGGCCTCGTCGACTCGATGCTCTCGCTCCTGCGCGAGTCCGACGTGTCGCATATCGGCGCGGCGACCGATTACGTCATCGAGTCGTGGCGCAACGACGTCTATCCCGGCTACAAGTCGAGCGCCGGGATCGATCCCGACCTGCTCGCCCAGTTCCGCGACGCGGAGCGGGCACTGGCGGCGCTCGGCATGCCCGTGTGGGCGATGATCGAGGACGAAGCCGATGATGCGATCGCCGCGGCGGTGAGCCGATTCGGCGGTGACCCTCGCCTTGAGCAGATCGTCATCTGCTCGGTCGACAAGGACCTGGGCCAGCTGGTCGACGGGGATCGGATCGTGCTCCGCGATCGCATGCGCAACATCATTTACGACGAGGCCGGCATCCGGGACAAGTTCGGCGTCCTCCCTGAGAGCATCCCCGACTACCTGGCGCTGGTCGGTGACAGCAGCGATGGCTTCCCCGGCCTTCCGGGGTGGGGCGCCAAGAGCGCGGCCGCCGTCCTGGCGCGCTGGCTGCACCTCGAGGCGATCCCACGCTCGGCACTCGAGTGGGACGTTCCCTTGCGCAACGCCTCGCGCCTGGCGGCGACGCTCGACCAACAGCGCGAGGAGGCCCTCCTCTACCGGCGCCTGGCCATCCTCAACACCGATGCGGAGATCGGCGAGGCGACAGACCCCGACGAGCTCGAGTGGCACGGTGTGCCCCGTGACTCCTTCCTGGCGCTCTGCGACGAGCTCGGGTTCGACACCGTTCGCGAGCGCGTGCATCGCTGGGCCTGACTGGGGCGTGCCGGGCCGTTGCACCGGGTGACGCTAACGGCGAAGGAGTGGCCATGATCGGCCCGAATATGGCATCAAGCTGGCCGCCTGCTCCACCCGGTGACGCTGGATGCGATCCAGCACCCGGTGCCTGGCCGATACCTTCACCCGGTGAAATCTCGGCGCGGGCGAGGCGGGGCCTTCATCGGCGGTTGCACCGGGTGAAGGTATCGGCGACGGAGAACCCCAAATCGGCCCAAACATGGGCCGAACCTGGCCGACCGCGTCACCTGGTGACGCTGGTCGCCATCCAGGAGCCGGAGACAACCCGAACCTGGCCGATACCTTCACCGCGTGAGATCTGGAGCCGCGCAGCCCAGACCCGGTACTTTCGGTGGGGTGTGATGCGGTCCGGTGGCCCGTAGCGTGCCCACTCCATGCATACGCGACGCATCGCGGCGAGCACGATCGCCGCGCTCATCCTTGCCGGCTCCCTGGTTGCGCTGAGCACGCCGCCCACCGCATCGGCCGGGGGCGAGTGCGGGGCCCATGCCTCGAACACCGTGCCTCCACCCACGATCCGCGTCTTCCGCACGGCCACCGGCGCGGTCGACACGGTCGACTTCCGCGCGTATGTGAAGAACGTCCTCTCGCGTGAGTGGATCAGCTCGTGGAGCACGGAGTCGTTGCGCTCCGGCGCGCTGGCGGTCAAGAACTACGGCTGGTACCAGGTGATTCACTGGCGCGGCTACGTCAACGGCGCGGGCCAGTGCTTCGACGTCTTCGACTCGACGCGCGACCAGCACTACGACCCGAGCCGGCCGACCTATCCGAGCATGGCAGCCGCCGTGGACGCCACGTGGACCACGCTGGCGCTGAAGAGCGGCCGCATCTTTCCCACGTACTACAACGCGGGCGGCGTGAGCGAGCCCTGCGGCGCCAACGTCAACGGCTGGCAGATGTTCCAGTGGGGTACGCAGGCCTGCGGGCTGGCCGGCAAGAGCGCAGCCCAGATCCTGACCATCTACTATGCCGGGGTCACGGTGAGCGCTCCCCCGCCCCCGGCGACGCCCGCTCCGACACCTGCGCCGACACCCACCCCGGTCCCAACCCCGATCCCCACGCCCGCTCCGACGCCGAACCCGAGCGCGCCGGCCACCACGCCCACGCCAACGCCGGTCCCGACGCCGCCTCCGCCACCGGTGCAGCTGCCGGGCGGTGGCCAGGTCGGTATGTCCGCTCCGCCGCCGCCACCGCCGCCCGACCCCGCGCCGATCGTCGTCGTGAGCGGCCTCGCCGCCGCCGCGCAGACGATCCAGGCCACGCCCGCCGCGTCGGTCCTGCGTCCGGCCGACGTCGACCGCGCCGCCATGCGCTGGCACGCGGCGGTCCGGTTCGAGGAGCTCCGGGACCGGTCCGCCGCATCGGAAGCGCGCGTCATGCGCGTCGCCAACCGCCAACGGGAAGCGCGCTGGACCGTGCTGCGGGTCGTGGTCGAGCGGGCGTTGCGGAGCTTCGAGCTTGAGCGTACCTTCAGCGCCTACCGCAAGGCGCTCGAGCACCCGGTCTCGTCGCCGCACCCGATGTGACAGTGCGTCACGCATCGGCCATGTCGCGGCGCGCGCCCGGCTAGCTCGTGCTCCAGCGTCGCAAGCGAGCCACGAGGGCCGAATATGCGAGGCGGTTCCGTGCACCAGCAGCACATCGGCGTCAGGCAACGGATCCTCCTTCGCCGATGCGTGACTCTGCCGCACACGCGGCTACGCGTGTCCGACGCGGTTACACGCGTCGCCACGCGGCGGCACTCGGCCGGCGCGCATCGCCCGCCAGGGCGATCCATCCGCCGATCTTCACTAGGGCCCCGTTCCGCGCGGCGTATCGACGATCTATCGCTCCCTCGGCCGCCTGAACGGTGCCTCGCGGCGCGGCTCAGGCGTGGTGCCGGCAGATACATCGTCCTGGCGACGCCCGAAACGCCGCTGCGGTGAATCCTGGACGATAGATCGCCGCATCGCCGCATCACGGGATCGCCGCATCACGGGATCGCTGCGCCGGCGAACCGGGAACTGCCTACCAGTTCCCGGGCAATTCGTAACAGTTCTGGTTACGAATCGATCAGCGACCCTGCGGCTCGGCCAGGACGCGGTCGCGGACCTCGTAGTGCCGCGAAGCATCGGCCTCGGAGGCTGAGGCGGATCAGTCTCCCGACGCCTCCAGCAGGCGCGCGGCGATGAGCTCAGAGGCCGCGACGTCCTGGATCGCGAGGCCGACCGACTTGAAGACGGTGATCGCGGCGGGGTCGCGCGAGGCCGCCCAGTCACGCGAGATCGTACCGATCTCGACCGGAGCGTCCGATCTCAGCATGCCAGCCTCGATGGCCGCCGCCAGGTCCCCCGCCTCGGCCCGCGCCGCGTCGCGCGCGTCGACCGCCACGAGTGACGCCCGGGCGAAGAGCTCCGCAGGCAGCTCGACCATCCCCAGCTGAAAGGCGCCGATGCCGTTGACGTGCGCCCCCGGACGCAGCCACCCGGCCTCGAACACCGGCTCGGACGAGGTCGTCGCGCAGCACACGACATCAGCCTCCTCGACGGCGGCGCGCG
Source organism: Candidatus Limnocylindria bacterium (assembly GCA_050695815.1). Lineage (GTDB taxonomy): Bacteria > Chloroflexota > Limnocylindria > QHBO01 > QHBO01 > JACDBZ01. Next base: position 7,544 of record JBOGSW010000086.1, read on the forward strand.
CGCTCTCGACGGCCAGTGTCTCGACGCCGGTCGCCTCGGTCATGCGCTGCGCAAACGCGCTGCGTCGCTCCGCCGAGCGGGCAAACACGAGCACCCGCCGGATCGGCCGCGCGGCCAGCAGGGCTCGCACCTGCCACTCGGCCTGCGCTCCGGCGCCGATGATGGCGAGCGTTTGGGCATCGGTCCGTGCCAGGAGCCGGGTGGCGACGCCGGAGGCGGCCCCGGTCCGCATGGCGGTCACCGTCCCGCCGTCGAGCAGGGCGAGCGGCCGCCCGGTCGCGGCATCGAACCAGACGACGATGGCCTGCACCGTCGGCAACCCGCGCTCCGCGTTGCCGGGCATGACGGTCACCAGCTTCACGCTCGCGCCTGCGCCCCCGTCGCGCACGCCGGGCATGAGCAGCAGGTCTCCGTCGCCGAGCCCGACGCGCGAGCGCAGTGGAGAGCGGTCGCGCCCGGCTGCCACGTCGCGGTAGGCCGCCTCGACCGCGTCGAGCAGGTCGCCGATCGGGACGGCGGCACGGATCGCATCGGCATCGAGGAAGGGAAGGGCGGCGCTCGTCATCGGTCCTCCGCGGGCAAGTCTAGTGCGGCTGGCGCTGCGGCCAGCGCGGGTCGCGAGAAGGCGAACCAGGCGGCTCCCGCCACCGCCACGAGCGCCACCATGACCCACGCCGCCAGCCGCGGCGCGATCAGGTCCGCCAGCAGGCCGGCCAGGAGCGTGGAGCAGGCGATCGCCAGCGTCACCAGCCCGTAGTCGACACTGAAGACGCGCCCGCGGATCGCATCGGGCGTGGCTCGTTGCAGCCCGAGTGTGGAGAGCGTCCACTGCGCGCCACCGCCGCAGTGCGCCGCGAAGACGAGCAGCGCGGCCACCCAGATCCCCGGCGCCAGCGGAAAGAGCGCGTAGGCCACGGTCAGCGCCACGAACGACCAGCCGATGCCGCGCAGCAGCCCCCGGTCGTCCGTCCCCATCAGAGAGCGCACCAGGAAGGGACCGATGAGCGCGCCGAGCCCGCGTGCCGCGAAGAGGATGCCGATGCCCGCATCGCCGGCGTCGAATACGTTGCGACCGAAGACGGCCAACAGGGCCACGATGCCGGTGCCGATGCCGAACGACGTCTTGGTGAGGAGGAAGGAGGCGACCGTGCGGCGCGGGCGCGCGAAACGGATGGCGGTGGCGATCGCATCGGTCACGCCACCGGATGGGTGATGCCCGGGCTCGCGCGGCAGTTGCAGCGGGCGCCGAATGCCGAGGATCAGCCAGGCGGAGAGGAGGAAGCTGAGCGCATTGATCACGAACGCCGCATCCCGGCCGAGGGTCACTGCAACCAGGCCGCCGAGCGCGGCGCCAACCGCGAGCATGGTGCCCCAGGCTGAGCCGATGAGCACGTTGGCGGCCGGCAGATCCTCCGACGACACGAGGTTCGGCAGCGAGGCCGACGAGGTCGGCTCGAAGACCGCGGCGCCGATCGCCAGCAGCGCCACGGCAACGAAGGCGATCCACAGCGTGTCAGGACCGCGGGCGAGCAGGAAGGCGAGCGCCACCGGGACCCGGGCAACGTCGGTCGCCACGAGCAACTTCCGCCGGTCCACCCGATCGGCCATCATCCCCGCCAGCGGCGCCGCCGCCGCGAATCCCCCCGTCTGCAGGGCGAGCACGAGCGATGCGAGCGCCGCCGACCCGGTCACATGCAGCGCGAGGCCCAGCAGCGCCACCGTGGCGAACCAGTCACCCGCGAAGCTGGCCAGCTGGGCCGCGTAGAGGCGCGCGAAGGCCGGGTTGTTCCGCAGCAGGCTAAGGTAGGGGGAGAGGCGCATCGGCGCGCGCATGATGCCATGCGGCATGGCGCTTGCGATGGGATCTGACCAAGGAGGACCGATGATCGACAACGTTCGCGACGACATCTCGCGCCGCACCGACACCGCACGCAGCGAGCTCGGCGACCTCATGTGGCTGATCCGGATGGCGGTCGTCGGGGCGGTGGCCGGCGCTCTCTACACCGAGCTGCGCAAGCCGCCGGAGCAGCGGACCTGGAACGGCAAGCTCCTAGGCGTGGTCCCGTACGACTTCCGGCTGCCGACGCTCGAGGGCCTGCGACAGGCGTACTGGAACCCGCGCTCGCCGAAGGTCTTCACGCCGCGTCCGCTCGGCGTCGGCTGGGCGGTGAACATCCCGACCCTCCTGCGGCGGCTGGGCGTGCGCCAGGACTTCACCAAGGGCCGCTGACCTGCGGGCGGCCAAGAACGCCTCTGACTTCACTCTGCGCTACGATCGGGACCGATGAACTGGTTCCCGATCCTGCTCGTCCTGCACATCGCGTTGGCGGTGGCACTGCTCCTTCCAAGCGTGCTGCTGCCCTTCGTACTGCGCCGCAGCGATGGCGAGCCCGGAGCCGCGACGCGCGCGCTCATGACGATGCAGGGAACCGGCACGCTCGTCATCGCCACCGGGCTGGCGGTGACCGGCGCCGCCATGCTGTGGATCCTGGGCCCTGAGCTGCTCACCCAGCCATGGCTGGTGGTCGCGCTGACGCTCTACGCCATCAACCTGTTCGTGGCAGCGGTCATCAGCCGGCCGAACCTGCGGCGGCTCATCGGCTTACGTGGCTCGTCGACCGATGACGATGCCTGGCGTCGACGCGCGCGGCGGCAGCGCTACGTGGCGTACGGGATGGCGGGCATCATCGGCGTGATCGGCCTCCTGATGAGCACAAAGCCGCAGCTGTGGTGAGTCGCTAGAAGTTCGGCAGCGGCAGGGGACGACCCAGGACGAAGAAGATCGCGGCCACGATGAGGAACATCGCGATCGCGAAGAAGAGCAACCAGCGCAGGACTTCCATGCTCGGCTCCGATACGGACGTGGTCGGCAGCGGACCCCCCGTCGGTGCGCCATTCTATCGGGCGCTGTCCAGCGCGCCGCGCAGACCGGCCAACCGCTTTAGAATCCGCAGCGTGACGCTGCGACTGCACGATGCCCGCCGCGGCGGGCTGCATCCGTTCGAGCCGGTCGGCGACGGGCCGGTCGGACTCTACGTGTGCGGGGTGACCCCGTACGACACCGGCCACCTGGGCCATGCCTTCACGTTCGTGGCCTTCGACGTCCTGCATCGGTACCTGGAGTACCAGGGACACGACGTCGTCTACGTCCAGAACCTGACCGATGTCGACGACGACATGCTGCGCAAGGCGCGCGATTCCGGCGAGGACTACCTGGCGCTGGGAAACCGGCACGTCACGAGCTTCCTGGCCGACATGGCCGCGCTCAACTGGCTGCCGCCGGACCACTATCCGCGGGCGACGCAGCACATCCCGCAGATGCAGGCGCTGATCGAGCGCCTGCTGGAGGCAGGCCTTGCCTATTCGGCGGAGGGCAACGTCTACTTCAGCATCGAGGCCGATGCGTCCTACGGCCAGCTCTCCAAGCTGTCTCGCGCCGAGATGCTGCCCCTCGCCAACGAGCGCGGCAACGTGCCCGACATGCCGGGCAAGCGCAACCCTCTCGACTTCGTCCTGTGGCAGCGCTCCCTGCCGGACGAGCCATCATGGGCATCGCCGTGGGGACCGGGCCGGCCCGGCTGGCACATCGAGTGCTCGGCCATGTCGATGACCTACCTGGGCGATCGCTTCGAGATCCACGGCGGTGGCGCTGACCTGCTCTTCCCACATCACGAGTCGGAGCTGGCGCAATCGGAGGGCGCCACCGGCCAGCGTCCGTGGGTCGGCTGGTGGATGTATGCCGGCATGCTCAGCTATGACGGCGAGAAGATGAGCAAGTCGCTCGGCAACCTCGTCCTCGTGCGCGACCTCCTGCGCAGCTACGCCGGCGACGCGATCCGGCACTACCTCGTCTCGCAGCACTACCGGGCAGAGGTCCACTACACGCCAGCCGACATGGACCGATCGGCCGAGGCCGTGGCTCGTCTGCACCGCGCCTGCCTGCGCGCCGATGCGCTCTCGGCGGCCAATCCGGGCCTGACAAATCCGGGCCTGACCGATGCCGGCGCCCTGCATCCGATGGTCGCGGATCCCCGCGATGGCTTCCTCGCCGCGATGGATGACGATCTCGACACGCCACACGCCATGCCGGAGCTCGATGCCCTGGCGACGCTGGCGCTCGAGTCGGACGACCCGATCGTTGCGGCGCAGGCCGGGGTGGTGATCCGCGAGCTCGGGGGCCGCATCCTGGGCCTGCGTCTGGCCACGGCACCCGTGGTGGCGGGCATCGCGGCGGCGTGACCGACGACGACCTCGTCCCGGTCAGCGTCCGGCTCGGCGACGTCGTCCCGCCGGAGGACCCGGAGGACTGGACGCGTCCGCTGACCTGGGTCGCCGCGATCGGGATGCTGGCCGGCCCGATCGTGACCGTCGCGTGGTTCGTGATCGCACCCCCCGACCAGGGCGGCCGGGCAGTGCCCGCGACCGCTCTCGTTTCCGCTTCATTGGCCGCCGGAGCGGCGGCGACCGGCGCCACGCAGCTGGGAGTCGCGCGGGCGTGGACCGCCACCCTCGCCGCGGGGCTGTTCGGCGCGCTCGTCATCATCCTGCTTGGCGTCGTCATGGCCGGCGAGCGCCAGGTCGGCTCCGCCTCGCCCACGCTGGCACATGGGTTCGTGGCCGCGGTCGGCGGGCTGGCGGGCGCGGCGTCCGGATCGGTCGTGGCGGCCATCGTGGCCGGGCTCCGGTCGCGGATCGTGCGCTTCGTGCCGGCGCTGGCGGCCGGCGTCGTGGCCGCGCTCGTCGTCGTCGGGCTGGTCATGTGACCGCGAGGGCTATGAGCCCTCGACGAGCAGGCAGGCCGCCTGGTGATCCGGACCGACCTCGAAGAGCGGCGGGTCGACCGTGGGGCATCGGTCGAAGGCGAGCGGGCAGCGTGGATGGAAGCGGCAGCCCGAGGGGACGCGCGACGGGTCGGGCGTCTCGCCGCCCAGGATCACGGGGCGCCGCCGAGCGGATGGGTCGGGCACGGGCACCACGGAGAGCAGCGCCTGCGCATACGGGTGGCGGGGGTTGGCCAGCACCTCGCGCGTCGGGCCGTGCTCGACGATCCGGCCCAGGTACATGACCGCGATGCGGTCGGCGTAGGCGGCGACCGTCGAGAGGTCGTGCGTGATCATCACCACCCCGATCCCCCGTTCCCGTGCCAGCGCGGAGAGCAGGTTGAGGATCTCGGCGCGGATGCTCACGTCGAGCATGCTGACCGGCTCGTCGGCCACGAGCAGCGATGGCTCCAGGCCGAGTGCCGCGGCGATCACCACCCGCTGCCGTTGCCCGCCGGAGAGCTCGAACGGGTAGCGGTGCAGGTACGCCTCGGCCGGCGCCATGCCGGCGGAGGTGAGCGCGGCATGCACGCGCGCGTCGAGCTCCGTACCGGACGCCACGCGGTGCACGCGCAGCGGTTCGGCCACGATCTCGCCCACCGTCATCCGGGGGTTGAGCGACTCGTATGGGTCCTGGAAGACCATCTGCACGCGGCGGCGCAGGCGCTGCAGGCCACGTCCCGACAGGCGACCGACCTCCTCGCCGTCCAGGAGCACCCGGCCGCCTGACGGCTGAAGCAGGCCCATGAGCAGGTTGCCGGTGGTGGTCTTGCCGCAGCCCGACTCGCCGACCAGCGCCAGCACCTCGCCGGCGCGCAGGCCGAAGTCGATCCCGTCCACGGCACGCACCAAGGGCGCCGGCCGGCGACGCAGCCAGTCGACGATCGACCGGCGACCGGGGAACGCCTTGGCCAGGCCCTCGACCCGGAGGAGCTGCTCGGTCACGAGCGTCGCTCCCCGGCCGGGTCGAGCAGGAAGCACGCGGCTCGGCCGCCCTCCACGGGGTAGTCGGGCGGTCGCTCGCCGACGCACCGGTCGAACGCGTGCGGGCAGCGCGGGGCGAAGCGGCAGCCGGGCGGCATGGCGTCGAGGCGCGGAGGGGCGCCGGGAATGCCTCGCAGCGGCCGGTCCGGGTGCGCCACGTCCGGGAACGACGCCATCAGCTGCTGGGTGTACGGGTGGCGAGGCGCGGCGAACAGGCGCTGGACGTCGTTCTCCTCCGCCACCGCGCCGCCATACATGACGACCACGCGGTCGCAGACCTGTGCCACCACGCCCAGGTCATGGGTGACCAGGATGATTCCCATGCCCATGTCGCGCGCGATCCCGCCGAGGAGCTCCAGGATCTGCGCCTGGATCATCACGTCGAGCGCGGTGGTCGGCTCATCGGCCACGATCACGTCCGGATCGCAGGCCAGCGCGAGCGCGATCATCGCCCGCTGCCGCATTCCACCGGAATAGGTGTGCGGGAACTCGTTCGCCCGTCGCCGGCCGATCCCGACCCGTTCGAGCAGATCGGCCGCGCGTCGATCCGCATGGCCGGACGACGCCCTCGGATCGTGCAGCCGGATCGCCTCGGCGATCTGGTCGCCCACGCGCCGCACCGGGTTGAGCGCATTCATGGCCTCCTGGAAGACGAGCGAGAGGCGCGTCCAGCGGAACGCGCGCAGCGAGCGCCCGTCGAGGCCGAGGAGGTCCTCGCCGTCGAACCAGACGCTGCCGCCCACCACGCGGCCGCCCGGCGGCAGGAGGCGCAGGACACCCAGCACGGTCGTGGTCTTGCCGCATCCCGACTCGCCGACGAGGCCCAGCGTCTCGCCGCGCCGCAGGTCGAAGCTCACCCCGTCCACCGCGCGGAGCGGCCGGCCGCCGACCTCGAAATCGATGGACAGGTCTCGAACGCGGAGGATCGGATCTGTCGGATCTGTCGGATCGGCCGCATCGGTTCCCGCCGGCTCGACGGGAAGCGCCCCGACCGACTCGCCACGCGCCACGTCCGAGCCCGGTGCCTCGAGGTGGTGGCGCTTCAGCCGAGGGTTGAGCGCGTCCTCGAGGGCGGTGCCCAGCAGCGTGGTGGCCAGCACGACCCACACGATCGCCATGCCGGGCGGGATCAGGGCCCACCACGCGCCGGCGCTCACGGCGCCACGCTCGAACGCGAAGTTGAGCATCTGCCCCCAGCTGATGATGGTGGGATCGCCGAGGCCCAGGAAGGCGAGGGTCGACTCCGACAGGATCGCCAGGCTGATGACGAGCACCATGTTCGCCAGCATCAGCGGGAGGACGGCCGGGAGGATGTGGCGGCGCAGGATGTGGGCGTCGCCGGCACCGACCGCCCGCGCACGCATCACGTACTTGCGTTCCCGCACCGTGAGCGTCTGGGAGCGCACCAGGCGCGCGGTCGTCGTCCAACCCAGGGCGCCGATGACGAAGATGATGGTACCCAGCGAGGGCCCGATGATCGCCACGAGCACGATCTGCAGGGCGAGGTCGGGAATGACGAGGAAGAAGTCGGTGATCCGCATGAGCAGCGATCCGACCCAGCCGCCGCGGTAGCCGGCCACGATCCCGACGAGCCCTCCGATGACGAGCGCGATGGCTGCGGCCGCGAAGCCGACGAGCAGCGATACCCACGCCCCGTACATGAGCGACGAGAGGACGTCCTTGCCGCCGTCATCGGTGCCGAGCAGGTGCTCCGCGGATGGCGCCTGGTAAATGTCCAGGATGGTGACGCGACCCGTCTGGTTCGGGTCGTAGGGCGCGATGAGCGGCGCGGTGACGGCCACCCCGACCGCGACCAGCAGCATGACGGCGCCGACGCGCCCCATGGGATGGCGCAGGAAGGATCGCCACGCGCGCCGCGGCGGCTCGACGGTGGACGGGGCGGTGGCTTCGAGGACGGCGGTCATCGGCTCACGCCTCGCTCACCCGGGGATCGAGCCAGCCGTAGATGAGCTCGGCCGCGAGATTGGCGATCACCACCGCCACGGCGATCAGCAGGAAGGCCCCCTGCAACACCGGGTAATCGCGGTCGCCGACCGCGTTGACGGTGAGCGCCCCGAGGCCCGGCCACGAGTAGACCGCCTCGACCTGGATCGCGCCGGACACGGTGAAACCCAGGTTGAGCGCGATGAGCGTGACCATCGGCAGCATGGCGTTGCGCAGGGCGTGGTGGCGGATGATGCGGTACGTCGAGAGGCCCTTGGCGCGGGCGGTGAGGATGTAGTCCTCGCCGAAGACGTCGAGCACGCTGCTGCGCATGATGAGCATGTATTCGCCCAGCAGCACGAGCGTCAGCGTCAACGTGGGCAGGAGCAGGTGGCGACCGACATCGAGGGCCAGCTCCCAGAAGCTCGCGAAGTCGGCACCGATGGTGATCCGCCCGGCGGTGGGCAGCCCGAACCAGTTCGCGCCCGCAACCAGCAGGATGATCCCCAGGAAGAAGGTGGGCAGCGACCACATGAAGAGGCTGAAGGTCAGGGCCGCCACGTCGAGCGCCCGGCCCCTGCGCCAGGCCGCGAACAGGCCGAGGCCGGCCCCTGCCAGGATGGCAAGGAGCTGGGAGGGCAGCACCAGCCACAGCGTGTTGACCAGCGCCCGGCCGATGAGGTCGCTCACCGCCTGGTCGCGGAAGGCGTAGCTCGTCCCGAGGTCCCCTCGGCCCAACGCGCCGAGATAGGCGGTGAACTGGCTGTCGAGCGGATTGCCACCATCGAGGTCCAGGAAGACGGGCCGGTCGATGCCGAATCGCTCACGCAGTGCCTCGACCGCCGCCGGGTTGAGGCGTGGATCACGCAGCCCGGACTTCGCGGGGTCGCCGGGCAGCACCCGGAAGAGCAGGAAGTTGAACGTGATCACGACGAAGATCGTGACCAGCGCCCAACCGACCTTGCGCAGGAGGTAGCCGCCGCGCCCGCTCACGTCGGGGGCACCACCGACCGAGCATCGGGTGGATGCTCGGTCGGCATCGGTCTATTCGGCGGGTCGCAGGGCGCTGAGCGCGGACGGATCCTCGAAGCCCAGCGTGGGATCGATCTCGGGCCAGCCGGTGAACGTGTCCGTTCGCCATGCCTGGATCGACTGCTGGTAGTACGGGATGATGTACGGCACGTCATCCACCAGGATCTGCTGCATCTCCAGGATCTGCCCGACCCGCGTCGCCGGATCGGTCTCGACCGCCTGCGCATCGTAGAGCGCGTCGAACTCGGGGTTGCAGTAGCCGGTCTCGCTGAAGCCGGTGTCGATCTCGCTGCACAGGGCGACGCCGAGCAGGAAGGCGGGGTCGGGATCGGTGCCCCAGCCCCACAGGATCACGTCATAGTCGAAGGTCGGACAGCACACGCTGGTGAGCGTGTCCGCGTCGAGGCCCTGGATCTCGATCGCCACGCCGATCTCGGCCCACATCGCCTGGATCAGGTCAGCCTCGCGGGGGGCCGTGTCGATGTCATCGGCATAATTGAAGCGGAAGGTGAGGTTCTCGCAGTCCTGGTCGGGCAGGCACTCGCGGATGCCGTCGCCGTCGGTGTCCTCATACCCCGCGTCGTCGAGCAGCCCGTTGGCCGCCTCCACGTCGTAGGCGTAATCGGTGACCTCCGACGCATAGAACTCGCCCAGGCCGGGCGGGACGAGCGACAGGCCCGGCGACCCGGTGCCGAGCGTTGCGACGTCGATGATCTGCTGCTTGTCCATCGCGGTCGAGAGCGCCTGCCGGACCGCGACGTCCTTGAGCGCCGGATGGCCGGAGCACACGCCGCCCTCGGCAGGACAGTCCTCGTCGGCCACGATGTTGAAGAAGACGTCGCGCAGGCTGCCACCGGCGCCGATATCGGCGATGTGGACGTTCACGTTCTCCGCGTTCTGGAGCGCGCTGACGGCGGTGGCCGGGAACTCGGTGATGGCATCGACCTCGCCGGTCGTGAGCGCGGTGACACGGGCGTCGGCGTTCTCGATCGTCTGGAAGATGACGCCGTCGACGTTGGGCGGCGTCCCCCAGTAGTCGGCGTTGGCCTCGAGCTCCGCGAACTCGCCCTGGCTGAACTCGGCCAGCTTGAACGGGCCGGAGCCGATCATCTCGGCGTTCTCGAAGGCGACCGGATCGTCCTCCGCCTCCCAGATGTGCTGCGGGATGGTGTACAGGAAGACCATGGTCGACTCGAAGTTGCCGATCGGTTCGGCCGTGGTGAGGGTCACGGTGGTCTCGTCGGCGGCCTCGATCGTGTCGTAGCCGGCCACGTAGGACGGCAGGAACGGGAAGTCCTCGGTGTCCTTGTAGAGCTGCATGCTGTAGGCGACGTCCTCTGCGGTGAGCGGCTCGCCGTCATGGAAGGTCGCGTCGTCGCGAATGGTGAGGGTCCAGGTCAGTCCGTCGTCGGAGACCGACCACTCGGTGGCGAGCTCCGGCACGTACTCACCGTCGGCCGTGATGCCGATCGGGGTGTCGTACACCGCCTCGTAGAGGGTGAACGCCTCAGCGAGCAGGCCGTTGCCCGGGTTCAGGCTGTCGGCCGAGCCGCCGATCCCGACCCGGACCGTGCCGCCGGTCGCCGTACCGCCGGGCGATGCGCCCTCCGACGCGTTCGGACCGTCCGGTTCGGCGCTCGGGGTCGCCTGTGTCGTGGTGCACGCCGCCAGGACGAGTCCCAGCGTCGCGAGAGAGACCGTGAGTGAACGAAGGCGTCGCACCGTCCTGAGTACCTCCAACAGACCGCGGCGCGGCGACGCCCGGGGCGGGACGGCCGCTTCGATCGGCGGAGGATCGCACACCCCACGGAATCCGGTCAATGATTCCGGCACGAATACGGATTCCGCGGCTATTCTCGCGCCATGACCGATGCAACCCCTTCTGCGCTCGCTCGGGCGCTCGTTCGGGCGCAGATCGCGCTCGAGGCGTTCCGCCTCTCCCCCGACGCAACGTGGATCGTGTATTCGCTGCGCCGCACGCTCGGGGACCACGACTATGCCTCCCACCTCTGGACCCGACCGTTCCGCGGCGGCCGTGCCCGACAGCTCACCCGCGGACGCGTCCGCGATGGATCGCCCTCCATCTCGCCGGATGGGCGCCGGCTCGCCTTCGTACGCACGCCGGTCCCGCAGGATCACGCCACCGGACAGGCGTGGATCATGCCGCTCGACGGCGGTGAGCCCTGGCAGCTGACGAGGCTCGAGCACGGCGTCTCGGGCGTCGAGTGGAGCCCGGACGGTCGCCGGCTGGCGCTGGTGGCGCAGGCCGGCGACCATCGGTTCATCGTCGGCGACCAGGGCAGGGAGCGCACGCCGACGGCGCGACGCATCACCAGACTCGACTTCCGCGACGACGAGTCGGGCCACGTCGTCCGCCGCTCGCACCTGTGGGTCTGCGACGCCCGTCCCGGCGCGAAGCCGCGCCAGCTGACGAGCGGCGACTTCGACGTCCTCAACCCGGCCTGGGCGCCGGACGGGCGGCGCATCGCCTTCGCCGCCGACCGGGGCGACGACGCCACGATCCATCCGCGGCTCCAGGTCTGGTCCGTCGGCACGGAGGCGTCGCGGCCACGCATCCGGGAGCTGGCCAGCCTCGCCGGCGACGCGGATCGGCCCGCCTTCTCACCCGACGGCCGGCATCTCGCCTTCGTCGGGACCGATGTCGACGATCCGCCCGACGAGATCCCGCCCGCGGTGTGGGTGATGGAGCTGCCGGCCGGGGCGCCTCGCTCGCTGACCGACTCCCTCGACCGACCCGTCGGCGAATGGTCGTGGTGCGACCTCGTCGTTGCCGAGGAGATGGTTGGTCCTGCCTGGGACGGCAACGACGCCGTCGTCGCGGTGGTGGGCGACCGCGGTCGCAACCTTCCCTACCGCATCACGCTCGACGGACGCGCCGAGCCGCTGGTCGACCGGGGCATCCCCCTCGCCACGGCGGGAGTCGCGGTCGCCAATGGCCGCGTGGCCATCAGCGGCGCCGTCGACGGGAGCGCGGCCGAGGTCCACGCCGTCGAGGGCGGCCGGCTGCGCCAGGTCACGCGCGAGGGGTCCGCCTGGCAGCGGCGCTTCCCTCGGGTCGAGATGACCGAGCTCGAGCTCGACGGACCGGCGGGCCCGATCCAGGCATGGGTCGCCTCACCGGCCGGAGCCCGTCGCAGGCGGCTGCCGACCGTCCTCCACATCCACGGCGGGCCGACCGGCGCGTGGGCCCCGGGCGGCACGCTCGACGCGATGGCGCTCTGCGCGGCCGGCTACCGGGTGGTGATGCCGAACATCCGTGGCTCGACCACCTTTGGGGCCCGATGGGTGAACGCGCTCTCGTCACGCTGGGGGGAGGTCGATGCCGAGGACGCGCTTGCCGTCGTCGACGCCGTCGTGGCACGCGGCCTGGCCGACCCGAAGCGGCTGGCGGTGATGGGCCTGTCGTACGGTGGATTCCTCACGCAGTGGCTCATCGGCGTCACGGATCGATTCGCGGCGGCATCGGCCGAGAACGGGGTCGCCAGCCAGGCCAGCGCGTGGGCGAACTCGTACTTCGGCGTCCACTACAACCGTCGCGCCGGCCTCGGCGATCCACTCTCGGACTCCGGGATGCAGCAGCTCTGGCGCAGCTCGCCCCTGCGCAATGCGCGGCACGTCTCCACGCCGCTCCTGATGCTACAGGCGGAGGAGGATCGCATCTGCCCGGCGGCCGACAACGAGCAGCTCTTCGCCGCGCTGAAGGTGCTGGGCCACGAGGTCGAGTACATCCTCTATCCCGACGAGCACCACGAGATGAAGTCGTCGGGGCGTCCGGATCGGCGGATCGACCGCCTGGAGCGGATCCTGGCCTGGTTCGACCGCTACGTGCCTACGTGACCGGCGCCTTGCGGCTCAGGCGCTCGGCCAGGCCGCCGATCGTGAGCGCCAGTCCGAGCGCCAGAATGCCGATGGCGGCGATGAGCCGAAACGCCTCGCCGCCGAAGGCGGTGGCGAAGACGAGGTAGGCGACCACGCCCCCGGCGGCCGTGCCCGCCCCGATCCACTTGAACGCGGGGGCATCGGCGATCCATCCGGCGGCGTACATTCCGAGGCCGAAGCTGAACGGGAGCACGCTCCACAGGTAGGCCCAGGCGCCCCATCGGTCCGTGAGGCTGGTGTACAGCAGCGCGCCGCCGACGCCGGCCAGGATCATGCCCGGGATCACCATCCCGGCTCGAAGCCGCCGGTTGGGGCCGCCGATCAGCCCGGGGACCAGGAAGAAGAGCGACAGGACGATGATGAGCATCGGCCACCATCTCAGGACCTCATCGCTCACGCCGACCCCGCGGACGATGTCGATGATCGGCTCGCTGAAGAGGATGACGGCGCCGATGACGAGGAGCAGCAGCCCGGCGATCAGCTCGATGGTGCGACTCACGGCGCCGAGTATACGGTGGCATCATGCACCCGATGTCCGAGCGTCCCGCCCTCTACATCTCCCCCTCGAAGGGCGGTTGCGGCATCCGGAGCGCCTTGTCCTGCCGATACCCGAGCAGGTAGTCCGCCTGCATGAGCGTGTGGATCTGGCTCGTCCCCTCGTAGATGACCGAGCCCTTGGAGTTGCGCAGGTAACGCTCGACCGGGTACTCGTTGGAGTAGCCGTAGGCGCCATGGACCTGGATGGCATCGAGCGCCGAGGCCACGGCGTGATCGGTGCAGAACCACTTGGCCAGGCCTGTCTCGCGCGTGTTGCGCTCACCGGCATTCTTCCTGACGCCGGCCTTCCACACCAGCAGCCGTCCCGCCTCGATGCCCGCGTACATCTTCGAGAGCATCTGCTTGACCAGCTGATGCTGCCCGATCTCGGAGCCGAAGGTCTTGCGCTCGTGCGCGTACTTGACCGATGCGTCGAGGCACGCCTGCGCCAGCCCGACCGATCCCGCCGCCACGGTGTAGCGGCCCTGGTCGATGGCGCTCATGGCGATCGTGAAGCCCTCCCCCTCCTCGCCGACCCGGTTCGCTGCTGGCACCTCGCAGTCGGAGAATGTGACGATCCCGGTGTTGCCGGCGCGCACGCCGAGCTTGCCGTGCAGGGACTCGGAGCTGAAGCCCGGGAACGATCGCTCGACGATGAAGGCGGTGATGCCCCTGTGGCCCTTCGAGCGGTCGATGCTGGCGAACACCAGGAAGTGGTCGGCCGTATCGGCCAGGCTGATCCAGATCTTGGACCCGTTGAGGATGTACCGATCGCCATCGCGGCGCGCCGTCGTGGCCAGGTTCGCGGCATCCGAGCCGACTCCGGGCTCGGTCAGGCCGAAGGTCGCCAGCTTCTCGCCGCGCGCCTGCGGAACGAGGTAGCGCTGCTTCTGCTCCTCGGATCCCCACTGCAGCAGCGTCAGCGAGTTGAGCCCGGTGTGGACCGACAGGATCACGCGGAAGGCGGTGTCGGCCCGCTCCATCTCCTCGCACAGCAGCGCGAAGGCGATGTAGTCCATGCCCGCGCCGCCGTACTGCTCCGGGATCGGCAGTCCCAGCAGACCAGAGGCGCCCATCTTCTCGTACAGGCCGCGGTCGTACTCGGCGTTGGCGTCCATCTGCTGGATGCGCGGCAGGATCTCGCGCTCCGCGAAGGCGCGCGCCGTGCGCTGCACCTCGCGCTGCGCATCGGTCAGCGAAAAGTCGATCATCGGTTCTCCGTGCAGGACATGGGCGGGAACCTGATTCTAGCCCGATGCCCTTGCGTCGGCGGCCCGCGGCCCACGCCCCGAGGAGTGAGCCCGGGTGGACCTTCACGGGGTGAAGCTATCGAACAAGAAGGGGCCGTTTTCGGCCTCTGGATGGCGGTCTCCGTCACCGGGTGCAGCGTGCGACCACGATGAGGCGGCTGCCTGGTCATTACCGTCATCCGGTGCAAACCATCGTGCGTGCGCCCGCGCTCCGAGGAGTGGGTCTCGCGCGGACCTTCACGGGGTGAAGCTATCGAATAGGAAGGGGCCGTTTTCGGCCTCTGGATGGCGGTTTCCGTCACCGAGTGCAGCGTGTGACCAGAATGAGCCAGCTGCCTGGTCATTACCGTCACCCGATGAAAACCGCGCGCGGCCAATCCCGACCCGTCGCTCGGTAATTCGGTTTGACGAACGAAAGGTGTAAGGCTAGCCTTATCTCCCGTTGAGGCCCGCGGCTCCAGATGGAGCGCGCCCATCTGCACGAGACACGGGAGAGCACATTGGACTTCGGATTTCTGACCACCGGCCTGCTCACGGGCCTGCGAGAGGGCGTCGAGGCGGCGCTCATCGTCAGCATCATCCTCGCCTACCTCGCCAAGACCGGGAACCGGCGGCACTTCGGCAAGATCTGGCTCGGCGCCGGTGCCGCGGTCGCACTCAGCATCGTGATCGGCCTGGTGCTCTTCAACACGATCGGTGGCTTCGAGGAGCCTGCCGAGCAGATCTTCGAGGGCTTCGCCATGGTGATCGCGGCGAGCGTCGTGACCTGGATGCTGTTCTGGATGCGTCGCACCGCCGCGAACATCAAGGGCGAGCTGCAGGCCGGCGTCGACCGGGCGCTCGTCGAGGGCGGGATCTTCGGGCTCGCCATCCTGGCGTTCACCGCCGTCATCCGCGAGGGCATCGAGACCGCGCTCTTCCTGATGGGCCAGGCGACCGCCGCCGGCACCGAGGCG
Source organism: Candidatus Limnocylindria bacterium (assembly GCA_050695815.1). Classification (GTDB taxonomy): domain Bacteria; phylum Chloroflexota; class Limnocylindria; order QHBO01; family QHBO01; genus JACDBZ01. The sequence goes on from JBOGSW010000086.1 coordinate 22,967, forward strand.
AGCAGCACCCTGATCGGCGCAGTCATCGGCCTCGCCATCGCCGTCGCCATCGGCTACGGGCTCTACCGGGGGGCCCGGGTCATCAACCTGCGAACCTTCTTCGGGTGGACCGGCATCGCGCTGATCTTCATCGCCGCCGGGCTGCTGTCGCACGGCATCCACGAGTTCATCGAGGCCGGCTGGATCGGCTTCGGAACGGCCACCGCCTTCGACATCAGCGGCATCCTGCCGCACGAGGAGAACCTGCTCGGGGAGATGCTGCGGGCGATCTTCGGTTACACCAGCCGGCCGGAGTGGATCACGTTCGTCGCGTGGCTCGTGTACATCGTTGTCGTGCTCTACCTGTACACGCGACCGATGCGTCCGTCGGAGTCACGCAGCGTTTCGCAGGAGCAGGCGGCCGCTCGCACCTGAGGTCAAACGCCGGGGCGATCAGGCGGTGATCCCCATGAAGTCGAGCATCTGCTGCCAGGCGTCCGTACTGGCATCGGCGAAGTCGGTCGCCTTGCGATCGAAGAAGGAGTGCGGCGCCCCCTGGTAGGTGATGGACCGATGCTCGACGCCGGACGCCTCCAGCGCCCGATCGAAGGCGTCGCGCGATTCGGCGGGGATGCCGGCATCGGCTTCGCCGTACAGGACGAGCACCGGGCAGCCGAAGCGCGGCGCCTCGTCAGCCGGAGCTGCGAGCCCGCTGCGATGCGGACCGACCGGCCACGGGTAGAGGCCGATCACGCCGGCCAGCCCCAGCCCGGTCGCCGCCTGGAGCAGGCTCACCCGGCCGCCCAGGCAGAAGCCGGTGGTGTAGATCCGCTCCGGCTCGCCGCCCTCGGGCGTGCGCAGGAACGCGACGGCCGCGGCGACGTCTTCGTCGACGGCCTCCGGCTCCAGCTCGAGCACGTGGGGTGCGTACTCGAATCCCTCGCCCCGCTTCTCGTCGCCGGCCGTGCGCCCGTAGAGGTCGACGGCCACCGCGTGCACGCCCGCCTCGGCGAAGCGCAGGGCGAGCTCCTCGTAGTACGGGTGCAGGCCGCGAACGTCAGGGACGATCACGATCCCGGCGCCGGAGGGCCGCTCGGCCCGGGCGGCGTAGGCGGCGATGGAGGTCCCGTCGCGGCTCGTCAGCCGGAGGTCACGGGCATCGAGGGCGCCGCCGCGGATCGGCGGGAGCGGGGGTCGGGCATCGGTGTCGAAGCACATGACGCAAGCCTAGCGTTCCGTCTCAACCAACGAGTCGGTCGATCGCCAGGTACGAGCCGATGGCCAGCAGCGCCGCCACGCCGGCATAGACCGCGGCCCGCAGGGCAAGAGGCATGGCACCGTGCAGCCGCTCCCCCGAAGGGGTGCGCCACATGCCGGCCAGCGTCGTGACGCCCGTGGGTGGCAGGAGGAACCCGAGCACGGCACCGACGATGAGACCGCCCAGGTGCCCGGTCCAGCTGATGTTGGGCACCAGGAACGTGAAGAGCAGGAGGAAGACCAGGTAGCTGCCGATGCCGGCCATCACGCTCCGTCCCTCGCGCCCGAGCACGGCGTGATGCCGGCGGGAGACCGCGAAGAGGAGGCCGATGATGCCGAAGATCGCGCCGGAGGCGCCGGCCGCGAACTGCGCCGGGTCGACGAGGATCGTGAGGACGCTGCCCCCGGCGGCGCAGAGCAGGTAGATCGCCGCGTACTCGATCGGTCCATACATGCGCTCCACGATCTGCCCGTACAGGTAGAGCACGTACATGTTGAATCCGAGGTGGATCAGCCCGAGGTGGAAGAATGCGCTGGTGAAGATGCGCCACCACTCCCCCTGGGCCACGAAGAAGGCGTTGATGAGGTGCTGCTCGCCCAAGGGACCGACGTTGCCGGACAGGAATCCACCCCGCAGGGTCGCGCCGCCGCTCAGCACGGCATCGAGCCCGAAGAGCGCGGCGCAGATGGCGATGATGCCGTACGTCACGATCGGCGTGTGGCCGGCATAGGCGCCGCGGGCGCGGTTGAACTGGCGACGGGCCGCGAAGTCGTGGCCGGTCTCCTTGAGCAGCCATGCGATGCGGTTGGCGATCTGGCCGCGCTCGTCGGGCGGCGCTCGACGATCGGCCTCCCGATACGACGAGATCGCGTCGTCGAGGTCGCCATCACGGACCTGCTGCTCGGCCACGCTGCGCCAGGCCAGCCAGGCACCGGAGCCCCCGGCCCGCGCGGCGTTCTGCCAGGCGGAGAGCGCCCCCGGCTCATCGTCAAGGCGGTAGCGTGAGGTTCCGATCAGCTGCCAGGCGTCGCCGACCAGCTGGCCGTCGGGATGCCCGGTCAGCGGGGCGAGGATCGAGAGCGCGGCATCGGGATCGCCGGAGTCGAGAAGGCGGCGTCCCTCTTCGAGGCGCTGCGTCGGTTCATCTGCCATGCGGGTGCGATTATGCGACAGATGCGAACGACCGCCGAGAATTGGCACCTCGGCGGTCGTCGTCGCCCCCTGGCAGGGAGCGCACCCGGCGTGGGGCCGGGAGCATGGAATGCGGCGGAGCTACTTGCTGCGGTGGAGGAACTCGACCACGTCGTCGTAACGGAAGCGTCGGTCGCCGCGCTTGCAGACCCGGAAGAACGGGAGCTCACCGCGATCGCCGAGGCGCTTCACCGTGTTCACGTGCAGGTGCAGCATCTCCGCGACCTCCGCCGCGGTGAGCAGCCTGCCGACCTCGTTCGTCATCATCGGTGTGTGAAATCCTCGTGATGGGCACTCGGTACGATGCGCGCCTCGCACGGGGCGGTGCGGTGGGTGCGGCTCGTGGTCGGATAGTAAGGTTGAGGTTGCCTTGGACCACCCGGTACCTACGGGCCGGTTGCAGGAGTACTTCCGTTCATGCCCGCTGAGTCCCCGCCTCCCGAGGTCCGGGCGCTGCTCGAAGAACGCGCCATGGCCAGGGACGCACGCGACTGGCCAACGGCCGATGCGCTGCGCGAGCGGATCGTCGCGCTCGGCTGGGAGCCACAGGACGCGGCCGGAGGCTCGACCGCGCGCCCGGTCCTCCCCGCCCAGGCCGAGGAGCTCGACAGCCTGCTCGCCGAGCCGTCGTCGGTGGCGGTCTCGGTCCAGCTCCTCGCCGAGGATCATCCCGATGACCTCTCCCGCTTCCTGCGCGGCCTGGCGTCGCACGCTCCGGCCGTCACCTGGGAGCTCGTGATCGTGGCGAATGAGCCATCGTACGATCTGGACCCGCTCATGAACGCCGCTTTGCCGAGCGGCCCCGCGTCCGTCATGCACACGAGCGCGCGACTCGGATGGGCCGACGCCCGAACCCTCGGGATGCGGCGCTCTCGGGGCGAGGTCACCATCCTGCTCGACACCTCGCTCGAGCCGACCGGCGACTTCGTGACCCCGCTCCTGGCGGCCTTCGACGATCCCTCGGTCGGCCTGGCGGGTGGTTGGGGCGTGGTGAGTGGCGACGCGCGCGACTTCATCGAGGCGCCGCCCGGCGAGGTGGATGCGATCGAGGCCTACTGCATGGCCGTCCGTCGCGCGGCCCTCGCCGCGGTCGGTGGCTTCGATCCCCGCTTCCGCTTCTACCGCAACGCCGACCTCGACTTCAGCTTCGCCGTCCGCGACGCGGGCTGGCGGGCGGTCCGCACCGATCCGCTGCCTTTCGAGCGCCACGAGCATCGCGGGTGGGCGTCGCTGCCGGACGACGAACGCGATCGGCTCAGCAAGCGGAACTTCTACCGCTTTCTCAGGCGATGGGGCAACCGTCCCGACCTGCTGCTCGAACCGGGCACGGACCGATGACGAAGCATCGCGTGTACGTCTGGCCCTGGCTGCGCCCGGTGGGAGGGCTGCTCATTCACGACTGGCTGGCCATCACGATCGGCCACCGCATCTTTGCCTGGCGCTCGCTGCGCGCCGACGAGCTCGCCCACGAGCTTGCCCACGTCCGCCAGTGGGCTCGCCACGGGTGGCTCTTCCCCTTCATCTACCTCGCCGATTCGTTCCGCGCCCGTCGCGCCGGGAAGCGCTGGTATCACGACAATCGCTTCGAGGCCGAGGCGCGCCTGGGGACGGAGCCTCCGGACAAGGTCTAGGACCGATGCCCCTCGAGGCAGGTGCAGCCATCCGGTCCGACCACGGCCGCATGGTCGGTACCCGGCGGCAGCACGAAGCCGTCGCCGGCCCGCAGCTCAACCTCGGTCCTCTCCGCCCCGATGAGGAAGGTGATCGAGCCCTCGGCGCAGACGAGGAGCTTGGTGTAGCCGTGGTTGTGCGAGCCGTATCGGTCGCCCGGACCGTTGCTCCACGCGGATGGCTGCACGCCGGCAGCCCGCAGGCGCTCGGCGGCCGCATCGACGGACGGTTCGGTCAGCCTGCCGCCCGGCAGCTGCGCGAGCGGTGGCGGCAGCGGCCCGTCGGTCACTCGAACATGAGGGCCGAGCGCTGGACGAGCACGTCGTCTTCGAGGCGCGTCACGGTGACGAGCCGGTCGAACGGCACGACCCACGGCTTGATCTCGGACTCGTACTCGATCGTGCCGCCCATGCTCTCGACATAGGCAAGGACCGATTCCTCCAGGGCGATCCGCGTGCCCGCCAGATCGAGCCACGTGACGCCGCCGTTCTCGCTGCCCCCGAGCTCAGCCACCGCCTCCGTGTAGCGCTCCTGCGATCCGAGCGCATCGCCCGGATCGAGCCCGAGCACGCGACCCACGAACGCGTCGCCGAAGCCGATGATCGCGCGGTCGTCCGTGACCGTGTACTGCACCTCGACGCTGAGCTGACCGAACGGCAGCAGCATCTCCGTGCTCTCGCTCGGATCGGTCCAGCTGATGGTCGTGACGGTCTGTGAGCCGACCTCCTCCTCGGTCACGTTGACGCCGTTCGCGGGGTCCATGGCGGCCAGGCCGGCGAACGTGGCCAGCTGGTCCAGGCGTTGCTCGGCGGCGTCGACATCGGTCGGCACGAGCACGAGCCCGCCGTATGGCTGACTGCCGTCCCATCCGATCGAGACCGCACCGTCACCGATCCACTCGACCAGCTCCTCCAGGTCGGCGCCGAGGGCAGACTCGATCATCGCCACCGACTCATCTCCCTCCGGGACCGATGCGAGCGCGTCGGTCATCGGCTCGATGATGGCGGCCATGGCCGTTCCGAGGTTGCCGGCCTCGCTGTAGTAGAGCGTATCGGACGGGACCTCGTCGGCAAGGCCCCTGTCGCGATTCTCGACGGCGAACGGGCCGGTCGGCGGCTCGACGGCGGCATCGCCGAGCAGGCGATCGCCGGAGGCCGAGAAGGCCATCGCGCCGCGCAGCGGCTGGTGCTCGAAGAGCGCGGTGTAGGCCTCGACCATCCCGACCATCTGCGGGTCGACCGCACCGGCCTCGGAAAGCGCCCTGGTCATGAGCTCGGTGAAGTCGTAGTAGCCGAATGCCAGCCAGTCGGTCGGAAGCTGCGCGGTGTAGCGCGTCAGCTCGTCACCGAGCGCTCCGGCGCTCGCCGCGCTTGCGTCGAGCGCCTTCTCGATGGTCCCCGCTTCCTCGGCGAGGAGCACGTTGTCATCGGTCACCGCGTAGGCGCCCGGGCCGTCGGCTGAGCGAATCGTCACGCCGTTGTGCTCGGTGTCGGTGAACGCGAGGTCCTCGCGGCCGGCCTCGGCCACGATGCGAGCGACGGCCGTCCGGGCCGCGGCCGCATCGGTCACGCCTGCGAAGACGACGATCTCGGGCGCTGGCGGGTTCATCGGGTCGAATTCGCCCGACATCGCCTCGAACCCGATGTCGGTGACGGCCACGGCAAGGTGCCCGTCGAACCAGGGAGCGATGTCCTCGCTCCACGACAGGCCTGGCGCTTCATCGGCGAGCAGCTCGTCGAGGCGCTCCGTCAGCTGTCCGTAGAGCGGCTGGTCCGCGTCGATCCCATCGATCGGCGGGAAGCGGCCGAGGATCTCGCGGAGCGCCGCATCCTGCTGCGCCGACGGCTCGAGCCGCAGCTCGAGGTAGAGGGCCGCGTCGGCGGGCACGTAGGCGGCAGCGGAGCCGGCGCCGGTGGCACGGCTGTTGAGCAGGGTGCTGCCCGCGGCAAGGCCGATGCCGGTTGCCAGGACGGCGACCGCGACCATCACGCCAAGGCGCCAGGACGCGCTGCTGGTTGCTGGTTGGACGACGACGGACACGGTGTTGACTCTCCCCTCGATGCCCGGCGGCTCGGTGGCCGGGCGCTGTG
>JBOGSW010000087.1:0-13215 GCA_050695815.1 Candidatus Limnocylindria bacterium
GCCATCTTTCAGCCCCGCCGACGGAGATCGCTGACGCAGGAGATCATCGATCAGCTGCGCCGTCGGATCGTGACGGGAGATCTGCCGGTCGGACGCCGACTTCCGTCGACGCGCAAGCTGGCGAACGTGTATGGGGTCAGCACTCCGACAATGCATGCGGCCATACAGGCGCTGGCAGCGCTCGGCCTCGTCCGACCCTCAGTTGGAGTGGGCGTCTTCGTTGCACACCCACGGTCCGGCGCCGCCCTCCTCAACCACGCCTGCCAGAACGCGACACCGATGGAGCTCGCCATGATGCGCGCGGCCATCGACGAGCAAATGCCAGTCGTCGTCGCCAAGCAGGTCGCCGCCCAGCCGGATGTCCGCCTTCCGATGACCCTGAGCGACATCAGCTTCCTCGCTCACGAGCGGTCGAGCCGACGAATCGGTTTTCCGCACTACTTCCTGATGGCTGATGCTGCCTTCCATCGCACGATCGCGTCATCCGTTCGGGGCACCGAGATCACGCCGGGCCTCTATGACCAGATCGGCCGACGACTGCTGGCGACACTGATGTCCGTCGCAGACGTACAGGCCGCCGACGCCCAGCTTGATGGAGCGCACCTCGAGCTCGCCGCCGCGATCCTCGCCGGGCGACCCCACTCAACCGCACGGCTGGCTCGCGCGATCGCTCGTCGAGAGCTCCGGTCGCTGGAGCAGACGCTCGGCTAGGCTAGCGTGATGCCACAGATCCACCTTCGGGCGGAGGAGGGCGACTACGCCCCGCTGGTTCTCCTGCCCGGTGACCCGAACCGCGCACGCCGCATCTCCGAACGCTTCGACGAGGACTCCGTTCGACAGGTCAACGACCACCGTGGCCTCTTCGGCTTCACCGGGACGTATCACGGCACCCCGGTCAGCGTCCAGACCAGTGGCATGGGCACCCCGAGCCTCAGCATCGTCGTCGAGGAGCTGCTCCGCCTGGGAGCCCAACGCCTCATCCGGGTCGGCACCTGCGGCGGCATCGCACGCGGCTTGAAGACGGGCGACCTGGTCATCGCCACCGCGGCATGCCCGGTCGACGGCGCCACCACGACGTACCTGCGTGGCGAGGCGTACGCGCCGGCCGCCGACTTCGCGCTGACGCGCGCGCTGGTCGACGCCGCCGACGACGCCGGGATCGCCGTCCGCACCGGCCTCGTGGCATCGGTCGACGTCTTCTACAACACCGACGACGACTACGCGAAACGCTGGCGCGAGCGAGGCGTGCTGGCATTCGAGATGGAGGCGTCGGCCCTCTTCTACCTTGCCGCTCGCGCGGGCGTGCAGGCCGCGTGCGCGCTGACCGTCAGCGACGTGCTGTCCGAAGAGGTCGGCACCGAAGAGAGCTACCTGCCGCTCGAGGAGCTCGATCGCGCGATCGATCGCATGATCGGGGTGGCTCTCGATGCCGGCACCGGATCCTGAGGCGGCATCGGTCCTGCGGTAAACTCGTTCGACCATGACCGATACCGTCACGCGTGGCGCCGCGAACCAGTCCGGCGCCGTCGTCAACGCGAACGCAGCCGCAGAGGCGCAGGATTTCCTGCCCTTGAAGGGCATCGACCACGTCGAGTTCTGGGTCGGTAACGCCAAACAGGCGGCGCATTACTACCGCGCGCTGTGGGGCTTCACCCCGGTCGCGTATGCCGGGCTCGAGACCGGCGTGCGGGATCGGTCCAGCTTCGTGATGGTCCAGAACGACATCCGATTCGTCTTCACCGCGCCCATCACGCCCGGCGGCGAGATCGCGAAGCACGTCGCGAAGCACGGTGATGGGGTGAAGGACATCGCCTTCGCGGTGGATGACGTCGAGTCGGCCTGGCGCGAGACGACATCGCGCGGCGCGGACTCCGCGCTGGAGCCGACCGAGCTGGAAGGCAAGAAGGGAACGCTGCGGAAGAGCGCCATCCGCACGTATGGCGAGGTGGTCCACTCGTTCGTCGATCGATCCGACTATCACGGAACCTTCGCGCCCGGCTACCACAAGGTGACGCAGCCCGTGCCCGCGGCGACGGGCCAGAGCCTGCTCGAGGTCGACCACTGCGTGGGCAACGTCGGGCTGGGTGACATGAATCGGTACGTCGACTTCTATAAGGACGTCCTCGGCTTCGCGCAGCTCATCCACTACGACGACAAGGTGATCCACACCGAGTATTCGGCGCTGATGAGCAAGGTGATGCAGAACGGGAACGGCCGCATCAAGTTCCCGATCAACGAGCCGGCATCGGGCAAGAAGAAGAGCCAGATCCAGGAGTTCCTGGACTACTACCTCGACGCGGGAACCCAGCACATCGCACTGCGCACCGAGGACATCGTCGGAACGGTCCGCGCGCTGCGCGAGCGCGGCGTCGAGTTCCTCGGCATGCCGCACGCCTACTACGAGCAGCTTCCCGATCGGGTCGGCGACGTCGGTGTACCGATGGAGACGCTCGAGGAGCACGGCATCGAGGCCGATCGCGACGAGGAGGGCTACCTGCTCCAGATCTTCACGCGACCGGTGCAGGATCGGCCCACCTTCTTCTTCGAGATCATCGAGCGCCACGGCTCGCGCGGCTTCGGCGTCGGCAACTTCAAGGCGCTCTTCGAAGCGATCGAGATCGAGCAGAACCGGCGCGGCAACCTCTAGGCAGCGCGACGACCGGCCTTCGACCTCGCCCGCAGGGATATCCCTCGGGACCCTACCACTCAGGACCGAACCGACCCGCGCGGCGGTACTCGAGTCCCCCCGGGTACTGCCCACAACTCCACCAGGCGCCGCGGACGGATTCCGCCGACGCATTCCCGTGAACTCGCGGGCGTACCCCCCGGACGATCACGCCCCTCGTCGACGACGCCGATTCCGCCGACCCTTCTGCCCACAGGCCCGACGCTTCCGTCGGCCAGGAGGACCGCATGGCGCAGCAGAATCGGCGCGACCCGGAAGGCTCGTCCCCCATGCGCCGCGTGACCCGCCCGGGCATCCGCGCCATCCGACGAGCCCTCCCGCTGGTCTCTTCCGTCGCGCTCGCATGGTCGTTGATGCTGTCGGCCGCCACGCCGTCGATCGCGGAGCCGGGCACCCGGGTCGACGTCGAGCCGGAGGTCGCCAACGTCGTCGTCGGTCAGACCGTGACGCTCACGGCGGTGGTCCACGACTCGAACGGCAACCCATCGGTCGGGGCCGATACCAACACGCATGTTCGCTGGTTCTTCTCCGCGGGCAGCCCCAACGACATCGACAGTCCGGGCAACAGCCCCGACCTCCAGTGCTGGACCGGGACCGCGGGGATGTGCTCGATCACCTACGTTCCGTCCGAGCTCGGGACCGATGCGATCTGTGCCCTCGTCGGCGGACCGACCTCGCAATGCGACGAGGCGGCGGAAGATCCGGAATGGGAGGACCGCGCAGACGTGGTCCTCCGCATCGTTGCGACCGACCCCACTCCGACGCCGACGCCGACCCCGTCGCCCACGCCTACGCCTACGCCGATGCCGACGCCGACGCCTAGCCCAACGCCGACGCCTTCGCCCACGCCCAGCCCTACACCGACGCCTACGCCGACGCCGACCCCGTCGCCCACGCCCACGCCGACGCCGACGCCTACGCCTTCGCCTACGCCTTCGCCTACGCCGACACCCACGCCGACTCCGACACCGAGCCCCACGCCGACGTCTCAGCCGCCGCCCGAGATCCTTCCGCACCACACGGCGACGCCAGCCGCGGTGCCGGCCCCGGCTTCCATCTCGATGCCGGAACCGACACCGGAGCCAACTCCGGAGCCTGCGGTCGCGCAGCCCAAGCGGACGGCCGAGCCTGCGGAGCCAGACCCGATGTCATCGGGGCCGATCCCGCAGCGGACGAGCCGGCCCGAGGCACAGGCCGAGGCCCCGGCCCCCGTCACAGAACCTGCGCCTCCACCCCCGGCCGCACCCGCCGATACGGCCGCGCCCATCGGGCCCGGCTCGGTTGTGAGCGAGTTTGTCACCGCAGCCGTGGAACAGATGGCGCGCGTCGTTCGCCCCGAGGCGGCAATCGCCGTGGCGACCGAGTTCACCTTCCCGCTGGTGCTGGCGCTTGCCGTTCTCGTCTTCCTGGTGATCCAGGGGCACGTCGATCGGCGCGATCCCAAGCTGCGACTGGCCCCGCAGCACGTCGTCGAGACCTACCTCGAATTCCAGGGAGAGGAGCAGCTGTGATTGCCCAGCACGATCGTGCCGACGAGTACACCGCCCTGAGCGACCGCATGGGATACCTGATGGTCCTCAGGGTCGCGATGGCGGTGATGACGGTCGCCTGGACCGTGCTGCGGCCGGAGGCGCTGGCACAGCCGTTCGGCCAGCTGCTGGCGATCACGGGCGGCTACGTGGCCCTGGCGGCGATCGCCGAGGTCGTCCGGCGGCGGGCCGGTCGTCGCGGCTTCGCCGTCATGAGCACGCTCCTCATCGTGGACGGTCTCTACCTCGCGTATGCCATGTACGTCACCGGCGCGACACAGAGCCCGATCCGCTTCCTCATCTACCTCCACCTCGTCGCCGTCTCCCTGCTGGCTTCGTACCGCACCGGCCTGAAGATCGCACTGTGGCATTCCCTTCTTCTCTTCGTGGTCCTCTACGCGCAGGCCGCCGCCCTGCTGCCGGCGGTCGACGTGATCGCGGGGCAGGGCATCGACTTCGACCGCATGCCGGTGCTCAACGTCACCTCGTTCTGGCTCTTCGCGCTCGCGACCTCGATCTTCTCGGCCATGAACGAGCGGGAGCTGCGCCAGCGTCGCGCGGACCTCGAGGCGCTCGTTGAGGTTGGCGCGCGCCTGGACGACGTCTCGGATCCCGTCCTCCAGGCGCGGGTCGTCCTCGACGGCCTTGCGGCTCGCTTCGGCTTCGCGCGTGGCCTCGTGATCGGTGCGGCGGACGGCAACCTCATCGTGCTCGCCTCGCGGGGAGCGGCCGAGTGGTCGGGCACCGTGCAGGCCGATGACGTGATCCGCAGGGCGTGGGAGCGGCGCGAGCTGCTCCCGGTGCGGAAGGTGAGCCAGGAGGGCAACCCCCTGCTGAGCGCCACCCTGCCCGACGCGCGGAACCTGCTCGTCTCGCCGATGTTCGCGGATGGCCGGCCGGTTGGCGCCATCGTCGTGGAGCATCGGTCTCGGACGGTGTTCGGGATCGAGCGGAGGATCGCATCGGTGCTGCGCCAATTCTCGGCGGTCGCAGCGCTGAACCTGCGCAATGCCGTACTCCTGCGTCACGTGCAGGACCTCGCCGAGCGCGACTCACTGACGGGGGCCGCCAACCGTCGCATGTTCCAGCTCACCCTCGAGCGGACGCTGGAGACGCGGGAGGCTGTCGAGGGCGATGAGCGGACGACCGCCGTGCTGTTCATCGACCTCGACGACTTCAAGGTCATCAACGACACGCTCGGCCACGCCGCTGGCGACGCGCTCCTCGTCGCCGTGACGGAGCGCATCACCGGACTGGTGCGCCAGGGCGACCTGGTGGCCCGGCTCGGCGGCGACGAGTTCGCGATCCTGACCGATGACGAGCCCAACCTGCCTCGATCCCGTGCCATGGCCGAACGGCTCGTCCGCGACCTTCGCGTGCCGTACGTCATCGGCGAGCACACGACCACGGTCAGCGCCAGCATCGGTATCGCCACCGCCGGCGACGCTGGCAGTGATGCGCTGGAGCTCGTCCGCAACGCCGACGTGGCGATGTACATGGCGAAGGCCAACGGCAAGGCCGGCTTCGCCGTCTTCGACCCCGGCATGCACGCGTCCATTCGCGCACGCCACGAGCTCGGCGCCGAGCTGCAGCACGCGGTCGACCTCGGCCAGCTGAGGCTCGTCTACCAGCCGATCGTGTCGCTCGAGTCCGGCCGCATCTCCGGTCTCGAGGCGCTGGTGCGCTGGGAGCATCCCGATCGCGGGCTCGTGGCGCCCGGCGAGTTCATCGAGATCGCGGAGGAGAACGGAGCAATCCTCCCGATCGGCAGGTGGGTGCTGCGCCAAGCCTGCGAGCACGCGGTCGCCTGGCAGAACGCGGGGGTCACCCCGGCCGGTCTCTTCATGTGCGTCAACATCTCGGCGCGCGAGCTCCAGCAGCCGGGGTTCGTCGGAGCGGTCGAGGAGTCATTGGCCTGGGCGGGCCTCGAGCCGTCACGGCTCATCCTGGAGATCACGGAGACGGCACTCATCAAGGCGACATCGCCGACGGTCGTGACGCTCGATTCCCTCCGCGCGATCGGGGTCCGGGTCGTCATCGACGATTTCGGCACCGGCTACTTCTCGCTCAGCCACCTGCGCCAGTTCCCGGTCGACGCGCTGAAGATCGCCAGCGAGTTCGTCCAGGTGGCAGACGACGACTCGCGCTCGGCGGCGCTGGCCGGCGCCATCGTCGCGCTTGGCGAGTCGCTCGACATCGCGACCGTGGCCGAGGGGATCGAGACGAAGCAGCAGGCGGAGCGCATGCGCACCCTTGGCTGCACCTACGGGCAGGGCTACTTCTTCGCCAGGCCGATCACCGCCACGGCGATCGAGGCCGGCATCGAGGGCCTCGCCTCCAACCGGCGCTGGGAAGGCGCCAGCCGCCACGGTGGGACCCGCCGGCGGAGCTCAGTCCGGTCGGTGATCGGCGACCAGCCCAGCGCGGCCTGAGCTCCTCCTTCAACGCCCGCCCGTCGACGCCGCCCGTGCGTCGACGCCTCCCGTGTGCCGCTGGTGCACGCAACGGCCAGGCACGCCCGGCGACGCGCCACCTCTTGGTCGATCTGTGCCGCAGCATCACATAGCGCAGGTCGTGCATGGCTGCGCGGTGACGGTGCGGTACATTCCGGGCAGGCAGGCATGAGCAACGAGCTGCCGATGGCCGATGCGTGACGCTCGTGCACACGCACGCCACGACCACGAAGCCGGATGGCGGGGATGTGCCAGGGCCGCACGAACGGGACAAGCACTACAGCCCACGGAATCGGCCCACCCATGCCGCATCGGCTAGCATCGGTCAACTCATGAGCACGCCCAAGCTGCCGTCGCAGGCAGAGGACTTTCCCGCCTGGTACGTCGAGGTCGTGAAGCGCGCCGAGCTGGCCGAGCACGGCCCGGCGAAGGGCAGCATGATCATCAGGCCCCACGGCTATGCCATCTGGGAACACACGCAGCGCGCGCTCGACGATCGTTTCAAGGCGACCGGTCACGAGAACGTCTACTTTCCCCTCCTCATCCCGATGAGCCTCCTCCAACAGGAGGCCGATCACGTAGAGGGCTTCGCGCCGCAGGTGGCGGTCGTGACCCACGGCGGCGGCCAGGAGCTCGATGAGCCGCTCGCCATCCGACCGACATCCGAGTCCATGGTCTGGCACACCTACAGGCGTTGGGTCCAGAGCCACCGCGACCTGCCGCTGCTCTACAACCAGTGGAACAACGTGTTGCGCTGGGAGATGCGGACGCGCCTCTTCCTGCGCACCTCCGAGTTCCTGTGGCAGGAGGGCCACACCGCCCACGCCACCGCGGCCGAGGCCGCCGAGGAGGCGCTGCGGATGCTCGAGGTGTACCGCGAGGTCGCGGAGGACGTGCTCGCCATCCCCGTCTTCACAGGGCGCAAGTCGCCGGCCGAGCGCTTTCCGGGGGCGGTCGAGACCTACTGCATCGAGGGCCTGATGCGCGACGCCAAGGCCCTCCAGTGCGGCACCAGCCACTTCCTTGGCCAGAACTTCGGCAAGGCGTACGACGTCACCTTTCTCAACGCCGATGGAGAGACCGAGCACGCCTGGGGCACGTCGTGGGGCTTCTCCACCCGCATGGTCGGTGGCACGATCATGGCCCACGGCGACGACGCCGGCCTGCGCCTGCCCCCCGCCGTCGCGCCGGTCCAGGTGGCCATCGTCCCAATCTTCAGGACCGATGACGAGCGCGCCTCGGTGCTGGGCGTCGCGACGAAGCTACGCGAAGATCTCGCCGCGGGCGGCATCCGCGTCCGGCTCGATGACCGCGACCAGCATCGGCCGGGCTACAAGTTCGCCGAGTGGGAGCTCAAGGGCGTGCCCGTGCGGGTGGAGCTCGGTCCCCGGGACGTGGCGGCCGATCGAGTCGTGCTCGCCTCGCGTCTGGGTGGCGAGAAGGAGGAGGTGGCCGTCGCCGAGGTCGCGAGCGGGATGGCGGAGCGGCTGGCAGGCGTCCAGGCATCTCTGTTTGCCGATGCGCTCGCCTACCGCGAGGCGAACACCCACCGGATCTCCTCCTTCGACGACTTCGCGGCCGGAGTCGAGGAGCACGGAGGCTTCTGGATCGGCGCCTGGTGCGGCGGTGCCGCCTGCGAGTCCGAGATCAGCGCCCGGACGAAGGCCACGATTCGCTTCCTGCCGCTCGAAACGACCGATCCGGGCGCCGACTGCATGCACTGCGGAGGCCCGGGCGTCGACGTCGCGACCTGGGCACGGGCGTACTGATGGTCGAGCCGCAGATCGTATCGATCGACCAGATCCGAGAGGCCGCCGAGCGGATCCGGGGCGTCGCCACCCGGACGCCGCTCCTGCGCTGGGACGATGAGACCTGGCTCAAGCCGGAGTCGCTCCAGCCGATCGGCGCCTTCAAGATGCGTGGCGCATACAACAAGATCGCCTCGCTGAGCGCCGAGGAGCGCGCGCGCGGCGTCGTCACCTATTCGTCGGGCAATCACGCGCAGGCGGTGGCACGCGCCGCGCGGCTGCTGGGCGCTCACGCGGTGATCTGCATGCCGCGCGACGCCCCGAAGGTGAAGATCGACGGCGTCGAGCGCGACGGCGCCGAGATCCAGTACACCGGCATGGACTCCGAGGAGCGCCACCGGCTGGCGCTGTCGCTGGTGGAGCAGCGCGGGCTCGTCATGGTCGAGCCGTACGACGACCCGGCCATCATCGCCGGCCAGGGAACCTGCGGGCTCGAGATCGTCGAGGACCTGCCCGACGTCACGAGCGTCATGATCCCGACCTCCGGCGGCGGGTTGTCGGCCGGGGTCGCCACGGCCGTGAAGGCCCTGGTGCCGTCGGCACGTGTCGTAGGCGTCGAGCCCGAGCTCGCGGCCGACGCGAAGGAGTCGCTCGAGCGCGACGAGCTCGTGACCTGGACCGCCGAGCAGACCGGCCGCACCATGGCCGATGGCCTGCGCACGAACTCCCTCGGCCCGCTGCCGTTCGAGCACCTGCGTCGCTTCATGGACGGGATCGTCACGGTCAGCGAGGACGAGATGGCCGAGGCGATGCGGCAACTGGCCCGACGCGCCCGCCTGGTGGTCGAGCCATCCGGCGCGGCGGCCATGGGCGCCCACCTCGCCGGCCGCCTCCCCCGGGAGGAGTCTGACGACGCGCGCGTGATAGTGATCAGCGGCGGTAACGTCGACCCGGAACTCTACCTGCGCATCCTCGCCGGCTGACCTCTGTTGCGCGTCCGCCGCTCAGTGGCGCTGCGCCCGCGCGATCTATCGACCGATACTGTCGTATTGCGCGCTCTGGGCGCCGTGCAGCTGATCTATCGGTCTCTGGGTGCCGTGGAGCCGCGCCGGGGGCACCGTCACGCCAGCTGGTCGCGCATAGATCGCGGATCCGCGACGCGAAAGCAGGCCCGCGTCACCTGGCGGCGATAGATCGCCGGGGTCAGCCGTCCGCGAGGAGCTCAGACGCCCGGTCGAGCTGCGGATCGGCGTCCGAGGTCGGATCCTCGGGCGATGCGACCACGACGTCCGGCTGGATCCCGTCGGGAGCCGCGGAGTCGTGGTCCGGCGTGAACCATCGGTCCGTGGTCAGGCGCAACCCGCCGCCGTTGGGCAGGTCGTTCCAGATCTGCACGGTGTTCTTCCCGAACGTGGCCTCGCCCAGGATCGTGGCGCGACCGGTGTCCTGGAGCGCTCCCGCCACGATTTCCGAGGCCGATGCCGAGCCCTCGTCGACCAGCACGACGACATCGATGGCGGAAGTCTGGGCCAGCCCACCGGGCTCCGAGGTCCAGGTCTGCACGTCCCCGCCCGACTCCACCGTGAAGAGGAGCTCGCCGGCGGGCACGAATTCGCCCGCGATCCGCTGCGCCGCCACGATGAAGCCGCCCGGGTTGCCACGCAGGTCGAAGACGATATCGGTGGCGCCCTGGTCGAGAAGCGACTCGAGCGCGTCATGGAAGAGATCCGGCGCTCGATCCGTGAACGAGGTGAGCGCGATGTAGCCGATGCCGTCGCCAAGCAGCTCGGAGCTCACCTCCTGGAGGTCGATCACCGCGCGGGTGATCGTGATGTCGAGCTCCTCGTCGCCGCGCCCCACCGTGAGCGTCACGTCGGTGCCGGCCTCGCCACGGACCACGAACACGAGCTCGCTGATGCTCTCGCCGATGGTCGAGGTCCCGTCGATCGCCAGCACCCGGTCGCCGGCGCGCAGGCCGGCACCCTCGGCCGGCGATCCCGCCAGCGGCGCGACGATCACCATGGCGCAGGTCGGCGTCACCACGCCGCACGCCGCGAGGTCGGAGGGCTCGACCAGGTTCTGGATGCCGACCTCCGCGCCGATGCCGCTGAACTCACCGGAGAGGTCGTCGAGCGCGGTCTCGTACCGCTCGGGCGGCAGGTAGCCGGAGTACGGATCCTCGAGGCCGTACTCGATCATGCCGCGCACCGCGCCGTCGACCAGGTCGGTGTCGCTGATCTCGTCGACGTACTCGTCCTTGATCTGCGCGTACGTGTCGCACAGGACGGCGAACGCCTCGGTCGGCTCGGCGCACGTGATCGTCTCGAGCACCGGGGTCGCTTCCGGCGTCGGATCCGGCGTGACCGAGGCGTCAGCCTGGCCGATGCCGCCGATGCCGCCGATGCTGCCGTCGCCGCCAACGGTCAGCCCCGCCACGAACGTGGCCGCGCCGAAGAGCAGCAGCACCGCGATGAGCGCGGCGGCGCTGGCGATGGGCGATCGTCGGGTGGTCGGGGTCGGGGTCGCGGTCATGGTGGGATCCTGCGGTGTGGGGAGCGGCCCGCATTCTCCCGCGAATCGGGGATCCGCGCTCAGCCGCGCTCAGCGGCGCTCAGGCGCGCACGGCTCGCAGCCCCAGGAAGATCGGAAT
This sequence comes from Candidatus Limnocylindria bacterium, assembly GCA_050695815.1. Taxonomy (GTDB): domain Bacteria; phylum Chloroflexota; class Limnocylindria; order QHBO01; family QHBO01; genus JACDBZ01. The sequence goes on from JBOGSW010000087.1 coordinate 11,067, forward strand.
CTCGGCGTTGGCGCGGGCATCGGCCTTCGCGGCAGCCCTGCCCGGCCGGCGATCCGGCGGAAGGTCGGGGATCTCGAGCATGGCATCGGTGGCGAAGCCGGTATCGGCGAAGGCGTTCACGTACGCGCTGATGGGCCGATGGAAGCTGCGCGTCGGCGGCCCACCGCCGAGCGACTTCATCGGTACCGACATCTCGGCCAGGTAGCCGTCGATGCGCCGATAGGTGAGCTTGCGGCCCTCATCGAAGCCCCAGCCCGAATGACGTGGCTGGCGGAACGCCGGGTGGGTCATGAGGAGCACGACGCGGCTCGTTGCGCCAAGCGCCCAGTCGACGCTGCGGACCACGTCCTCGAGCGGATCCATGTCCTGGATGCAGAGCATGAAGACGGCCGCGTCGTGCGCCCCCGCTTCGAGGCCGGACACCGCGGCAAGGCGCCGGGCGTCGCCCACCAGGAACCTGGCTCCGCGCAGGCGCGCGTGACGGCGCCTCGCCGCCGCAATGAGCTTCGCGGACGCGTCCACGACGGTGGCGCGCGCCCCCGCATCGGTCAGGGGGGGAGCCAGGACGCCCTGGCCGCCGCCGACGTCGAGGATCTCTTCACCAGGCTGCGGCGCCAGCAGATCCATCACCGCCGGAATGGCAAGCTCGCGATGGTAGGCCGAGCCGCGGTCGCCGACCCAGCCGTCGTACCAGGTCGCGACCCGCTCCCAGCTCGTCTCGGCAGGGGCGCCTCGGGGGCGGCGCGCGCTCATGGCTGCAGTATGGGCAACCTGGGCCACGGACGTCGGTCCTTGCCCGTCGGCGAGAGCTGGGACGCTCATCGGTCGCTGCCGCGCCTGCCTGGAGCTCGGTCGTACACCGCATCTGCGATCTATCGATCGATCCTGTCATGAGCGCCGATCCGGGCGCCTCTGCGCCGATGTATCTCTTCCTGCAAGGCGTGGATGCACCTCACGGGCACCCTCACGCCAGCCAGCCGCCGATAGATCGCGGATCCGCGTCGTGGGATGGGCTCTGCGACACCTCACGACGTTAGATCATTTGTAACTCCCACCGTTACGAATAGGTCAGGGAAGGCGGGCAGATGCCGCTGAACCGCTCGATACGATCACCGCACCTCACTCCGGGAACACCACCACCGACGGCCTGCGCCGAGCCCCGAGCAGCACCAGGGCCGCAACGGCCGCCACGCCGACCCCCACCACGCCCATGACGCCGAACCCCCATCCGAACCCGGCGGCGTCGGCAATCCCTCCGGCCACGAATGGACCGATGGCCAGGCCGGTCGACAGGGCGGTCCCATAGCCACCGAGCGCGGTTGCCCGCATCTCAGGCCGCGCGACCTCGCTGATCGTGACCTGCACCATCATCAGGGTGAAGGCCAGCATCGCCACGCCGGTGACGAGCACCGCCAGGATGCCGGGGATCCCGTCCTGGAGGCCCAGCAGCACGATCACCAGTCCGTACCCGCCGGCCGTCAGCGCGGCCACCACCGGCGCGATCGGATGTCGGTCGATGAGGCGCCCGAGCGGCACACGCGAAGCCCCGTTGGCCAGTGACTGCGCGGCCAGCAGCAGCCCGACGGTCCCGGCCGCCAGCCCGATGCCCGTGCCGAACAGCGGGAAGAGGCCCGCGACGGCGCCCCATGGCAGGCCGATGGCCAGGGCCGCCAGCCAGGAGCCGAGGATGGCACGCTGCCCGGCGACCTCGGCCACCATGCCAGGCAGCCGCGAGAGACGGATCTGCTGCCGCATGCTGCCCGCGACGAAGAGCGGGCCGATCACCGCGGTCCCGGCCAGCACGGTCGCGACGAGGTAGGTCGGGACGGGGCCGCCGAGATCCCAGACGAGCCCACCGATGGCCGGGCCTGACGCCACGCCGGTGTGGGTGAAGAGGGTCAGCCAGCCGAAGGCGCTGCCGCGGGTCTCGGGTGGAGCGCTGACCGCGATATACGCGCTGATCGAGGGCAGAAAGAGCGAGGCGGTGACGCCGGACAGGATCGCCCAGGCGAGCAGCGGCAACATGCTGTCGAGAGCGACGGCGAGCAGCGGGAGGAGGTTGACGAGGGCGTTGCCGACGGTCGCGACGATCAGCACGCGGCGCGTGCCCCACGCGTCCGCGACGGCACCGAATGGCAGCTGGAGGATC
>JBOGSW010000088.1:0-26445 GCA_050695815.1 Candidatus Limnocylindria bacterium
GGCCGGGGCCGCGCGCCTCTCGCCCATCCGCGGCGCTGCGCCGATCGGCCATCGCGTGGCCGCCGCCGCCGGGGACGGCTGGCTCCTGGTCGGCGACGCCGCGGGATTCGTCGATCCGTTCACCGGCGAGGGGATCCACCGCGCCCTGCGCTCGGCCCACGCCGCCGCAGCTGCGCTCCTCGATGGTGCCGACGTTGCCGCGTTCTACCGAGCCGAGCGCCGTCGCGCGTTCGCGGCGAAGACCGCGCTCAGCTGGCTGGTGCAGGGCTTCCTGGCCGCGCCGCCACTCCTGGCCCATGCGATCGCGCGCCTGGACGCCCGGCCGGCGTCCGCCCTCCGCCTCGGGTCCGCGCTCGGCGACTGCCGCCCGGCGACCGATGCGCTCTCCCCCCGTGCCGTGCTCGAGGTGCTGAGGCCGTGAGAAGCGAGCTCCACGTGCGCATGCGCGCGCCGTACGAGCGCATCTTCGCGCTTGCGGCCGATGTCGAGCGCTGGCCGGAGATCCTCCCCCACTACAGGTACGTCCGTCCGGTCGCGGGCGCCAACGGCGAGCGCCGGTTTGCGATGGGTGCGCGCCGCGGGCCGATCCCGGTCGCCTGGGAGGCGATCCAGCGCCCCCTCCCCGACGAGCGGCGCATCGAGTTCGTTCACACCGGCGGCGTGACGAGGGGCATGTGGGTCGCATGGCGCTTCGAGCCGATCGAGGACGGCTTCGAGGTCAGCATCGAGCACCGGCTCGAGCTGGGCTGGCCGCTCATCGGCGAGCTGGCGGCGCGCCATGTCATCGGCCCGCAGTTCATCGAGGCCATCGCCGGCCAAACCCTGCGCCGCATTCGGGCGCTGGCGGAGGCTCCGGACCGATGACGCCGCGGCGTGTCGTCATCACCGGCATCGGGGCGGTGACCCCCATCGGCCATGGATCGACGGGCCTGTGGGAGGGCGTCCTGGCCGATCGTTCGGCCGTGCGCGCCATCGATCGGTTCGACGCCTCTCCATTCCCGTCCCGGATCGCGGCCCAGATCGACGACTTCGACCCGGCCGATCACCTCGACGCTCGCCGCGCGCGGCGGCTGGATCGGTTCAGCGCGCTGGCGGTGGCCGCATCGCGCATGGCCGTGCGCGAGGCGAGCCTCCCGACCGCCAATGGAGCGGCGGATCGCACCGGGGTCTGGATCGGATCGGCGCTGGGCGGCGTCGCCTATGGCGAGGCGCAGCACGCCGGCTACGTCGCGCGCGGCGTGCGTGGCGTGTCGCCGACCCTGGCATTGGCCGTCTTCGGCGGCGCGGGTGCCAGCAACGTCGCGCTCGACCTCGAGATCACCGGCCCGGCGGTCGGCAACGCGAACTCGTGTGCCTCGGGGGCCGTCGCCATCGGGCAGGCCTTCCACGCCATCCGCGACGGCACGGTCGATGCGGCCGTGGCCGGGGGAGCCGAGGCTCCGCTGGCACCGCTCACCTTCGGCGCCTTCGCGCTGATCCGCGTCCTCTCGCAGCGCAACGGCGACCCGGACACCGCCTCGCGGCCGTTCGACCGCGATCGTGACGGGTTCGTCATGGGCGAGGCGGCCGCCGTCCTCGTGCTGGAGGAGCGCGACGCGGCGATACGACGAGGGGCGCCGGTGGTGGCCGAGGTGCTCGGGTTCGGGGCGAGCAACGACGCGTATCACATGACCGCCCCGCGGCCGGATGGCCGCGACGCGGCCCGAGCCATCGCTGCCGGGCTGGCCGATGCCGGCATCGGCCCCGAGCGCATCGGCTACATCAACGCCCACGGCTCGAGCACTCCGCTCAACGAGGCGGCCGAGGCGCACGCCATTCGTGGCGCGTTCGGAGAGGCCACCGATCGCATCCCGGTGTCCGGCACGAAGGGCCTGTACGGGCACGCGCTCGGCGCGTCGGGCGCGGTCGAGGCCGCGATCACGGCACTCGCCCTCCGACACGGCATCCTGCCGGGCACGTGCAACCTGGCGACGCCGGACCCGACGATCGACCTCAACCTGCTCGCCTCCGCGACCGAGATCCGTGCGGAGGCCGCCCTGACGAGCTCCTTCGGCTTCGGCGGCATGAACGCCGCCCTCGTGCTCGGCCGCGCCGACAGCGGCTAGCGCTCCGCCTCCGCCCCCGCTTCCGCCTGGGGGGTGGCCTCGAGGGCCCATCCGAGCGCCTGCTCGAACGCCTCGATGCCCGACGCCTTATCGACGACCCGCGTGTGGAGGTCGTCCTGGATCATCGACGGCAGCGCGCCGAAGGCGCTGCCGGTCCAGTAGATCACCGGCAGCGTCGGCGATCGGTGGCGCGTGGCGAGGAAGAGTGCGGCGCTCAGCTCTCGCTCGAGACGCCAGTCGAGGACGACGAGATCCGGAAGCGCCTCGGACGTGCGGAGCGCGCTCATGAACGGCAGCGGAACCCGGAAGACCATCGGCTCGAGCCCGACGGCCTCGCACAGCTCGGCTGCGAGCGCCGCAGCCGCCGGCTCGTCCTCGACGATCCAGGCGCCACGCACGGCGAGGCGGCCCTCCACGGGTTCATTCACGGCACCGCACCGTGCACGCCGCGTGCCGATCGGCGGGTCTGCATCTACCATGAACCTCGAGATGAGCACGCTCCCGCGCCGACAGACCACGACCGTCGTCGTCGGCGGCGTCCCCGTCGGCTCCGCGCATCCGGTGGTCGTGCAGTCGATGACGAACACCGACACCGCCGATGCCGATGCCACCGCCATCCAGGTCGCCCAGCTGGCTCACGCCGGCTCCGAGCTCGTGCGCATCACCGTCAACAACGATGCCGCGGCGCAGGCGGTTCCCATCATCCGCGCCAAGCTGGATGGGCTGGGGGTGGGCGTCCCGCTCATCGGCGACTTCCACTACAACGGCCATCTGCTGCTCACGAAGTACCCCGAGACGGCCGCCGCGCTGGCGAAGTACCGGATCAACCCCGGCAACGTGGGCACGAAGCGCCGCGACGAGCAGTTCGCCCAGATCATCGAGGTCGCGATCGCCAACGACGTGCCGGTCCGCATCGGCGTCAACTGGGGCTCCCTCGACCAGCAGCTGCTGACCGAGATGATGGATGCCAACGCGGCATCGGCCGATCCGCAGGACTCGCGCGAGGTGATGATCGAGGCGATGATCGAATCGGCCCTGCGGTCCGGGCGGCTGGCGGAGGAGACGGGCCTCGCTCATGACCGGATCATCCTGTCCGCCAAGGTCTCCGGCGTGCAGGACCTGGTCGAGGTCTACGATCGCCTGGCGGATCGGTGCGACTATCCGCTGCACCTGGGGCTCACCGAGGCCGGCATGGGCGCCAAGGGGATCATCACCTCCACCGCCGGCCTGGCCATCCTGCTGCAGCGCGGCATCGGAGACACCATTCGCGTGTCGCTCACGCCCGAGCCGGGTGGCGACCGGACCCAGGAGGTCCAGGTGGCGCAGCAGGTGCTGCAGTCGATGGGCATGCGCTCGTTCCTGCCGCAGGTCTCGGCCTGTCCGGGCTGCGGCCGCACGACGTCGACCTTCTTCCAGGAGATGGCGCGCGACATCCAGGGCTACCTGGTCGAGCAGATGCCAGCGTGGCGCGAGCGGCACCCCGGCGTCGAGGAGCTGCGCGTGGCCGTCATGGGCTGCGTCGTCAACGGCCCGGGCGAGTCGAAGCACGCCGATATCGGCATCTCGCTGCCCGGCACCTTCGAGGAGCCCGTGGCGCCGGTCTTCGTCGATGGCGAGAAGACCGAGACGCTGCGCGGCGACGACATCGTGCCGCGCTTCCTCTCGATCCTGGACGACTACGTGGAGCGCCGCTATCCGGCCCCCGGGAGTGCCGATCGGTCCTGACCGATGCGTCGGTCGCTCCTCACCGCGTTGCGGGGAACGCGGAACCGCAAAACCTCGCCGCGTCAAGGAGCAGGAGCGCGGGAGGCGATAGTGGCTACCGGGGAGGGGCTGTCGCCACGCTCGGGCGCTGGAATCCCTTCCACGTGCCGGCCGTTTGGCGACGCGCGAGGTCGGCACGCACACCTTCGAGCTGTCCCCCGCTGAATTCCGGCGGAGGAGGTTCGCGCAGTCCCGCAGCGTTACCTCCGCGGCTCCCAGCGGAAGAAGCGCAGTGCCATGGCGACGCCGGCCAGGCCCCATAGCGCGATCACGCCGATCGAGGTCCAGGGCACGCCCGCATCGGCGCCATGCTGGTAGAGGTCGATCATGGCGTCGGCGAAGTGGCGCACGGGGAGGAGCCGGCTCACGGTGTTGAGCCAGTCCGGCGCGTTGTCCATCTGGAAGAAGACGTTGCTGATGAACAGCACCGGCAGGACGACCGCGTTGACGATGGCGGGCGCCGCATCGGCGTTGGGCATGACGCCGGCGAGCGCGAGGCCGAGGGCGCTGAAGGCCGCCGCCGCGACCGCCAGCAGCAGGATGATGGCCGGCAGAGCGTCCCACGGCACCGGCACGCCGTACAGGATCGCGCCGAAGGCGGCGACGATGACCACCAGCAGCAGGGTGACGGCGATGGCATGGCCGATGCGCCCGGCGAGGTACGCCCACGACGGCAGCGGCGTGCCGCGGACGCGCTTCAGCACGCCCTGGTCGCGGGCGAAGGTGATGTTCATGGCCAGGTTCGTGAACGTCGCCGTCACGACCCCGAAGACGATGATCGCCGGGGTGAAGAACTGGGCCGCCTCGTTCCCGAAGATGACGCTGAAGATGAGCAGGAACAGCAGCGGGAAGGCGAAGGTGAAGAAGGCGGCCGGCGGGTTGCGCCAGAACACGCGGTTCTCGTAGCGGATCTGGCGGAAGGCGAGTCCGAGGTCGCTCATGCTTCGGCCTCCGCCTCGGCCGTGAGCGCAAGGTAGACGTCCTCGAGCGAGCGGCGCGCCACCCCCAGGTCGGCCAGGTCAACGCCGGCGTCCAGCGACCAGCCGGTGAGCTCGTGCAGGGTGCGCGCCGGAGCATCGGTCTCGAGCTGCCACGCCGAGCCGTCGAGCTGGGCGCCGAGGCGCTCCGGCGGCGTCGCGCCGTCGGGAAGGCGGAAGCGGATGCGCGTCGTGGTCGATGTCGCGCCGATGAGCTCGTCCGGCGTCCCGGTCGCCGCGATGAGGCCCTCGTTGAGGATCGCGAGCCGGTCGGCCAGGACCTGGGCCTCATCCATGTAGTGGGTGGTGAGCAGGATCGTCTTACCCAGGTCGGTCAGTCCGCGCACCGTCTCCCACGCCTGGCGTCGCGCGGACGGATCGAAGCCGGTGGTGGGCTCGTCCAGGAAGAGGAGCTCGGGGTCCCCCGCCAGGGCAACCGCCAGGTCGACGCGCCGCTTCTGGCCGCCCGACAGCTTGTTGATGCGCCGGTCGCGCTGTTCGGCCAACCCGGCCAGGCCGATCACCTCGTCGGCGTCACGCGGGCTCGGGTAGTAGCCGCCCACCATCTCCACCGCCTCGCGCACGGTGAGGTATTCGTCGATCCCGGTCTGCTGCAGGACGATGCCGATGCGCTCCTTGAGCGCGCGCTCGTTGCGGCCGGGGTCGTGGCCGAGCACGCTGACCTCGCCCGCCGTGCGGGTGCGGTGCCCCTCCAGGATCTCGACCGTCGTCGTCTTGCCCGCGCCGTTCGGGCCGAGCAGGGCGAAGACCTCCCCGCGCTGGACATCGAAGTCGATCCCACGGACGGCTTCGAGCGAGCCGTAGCTCTTGCGCAGGCCGCGGACCTCGATCGCCGCCGCCAACCCTAGCCTCCGGCTGCGATGAAGGACCAGGCCGCCATGACGAAGGCCAGCAGGATGAAGGTGACCAGGGCCAGGGGGAGGAACGCGACGCTCACCGGCTGACGGGGCGGCAGTGGGAGGCGATCCTCGGTCTCGGTGAGCGCCGTGTCCGTCTGGGTCGCCGGTAGGTTGCGGTCCATGCTCACTCCTCGATGATCGCGGCCACCTTCTCGTCGAGCGACTCGGCCGAGAACTGCCCGAACTGGCGGGCCACGATGGTGCCGTCCCGGCCGATGAAGTACGTCTCGGGCGGACCGATGATGCCATACGCCTGCGCCACGCGTTCGCCCGGATCCATCGCCGCCGGCCAGGTGGCGTCGTGGCGCGCCATGAAGTCCCGCGCCGCCTCGGAGCGATCCTGGTAGACGATCCCGATCACGACCAGCCCATCGTCCGCGTGCCGTGCGGCGGCGTCGCGCAGGAGCGGGAACTCTTCGACGCACGGGCCGCACCAGCTGGCCCAGAAGTTCAGCACCACCGGTCGCCCACGCAGCTCGGCCAGCTCGATCGGGTTGCCCTCGAGATCGGCGAGCACGAAGTCCGGCGCCGGCGCGCCGATCTCGGTCGGCGAAGCGGCGGGCACGCGCAGGACCAGGTAGCCCGCCAGGGCCGCGAGGAGGACGACGGGCAGCAGCGCCGCGGCCACCAGGTGGGCCAGCGGCAGGCGCCGCAGGTCGAGGCCGCCGCGTGCGGCCGCGTCGGCGGCGGTCATCGGCCGATCAGTGCCCGGCTCCGTCGTCGTGCGCTCCTTGCTCGGTGTCGTGCCACTCGTGGTTTGCGGCACGCACCCAGGCGATGATCCCGAGCACCAGCACGACGAGCCCGCCGATGCCGAGGATCGGGTTCGCCAGCTGGTCATCGGTCCGGAAGGCGAGGCCGGCAGCGAGGAGCGCCGCGGCCGCCGAGAGGACCACGGGCAGGAAGCTCGGCGACGGGAGGTGCACGCCGCGCGGCGGTCCCGCGGGTGCTGCCTCGTCGCCGGCCGGGCCGCCGCGCGAGGCGATCGCGAAGACGATGCCGAGCACGACGAGGATCCCGATGCCGACGAGGAGAAAGCCGATCGCTGTATCCGACACGCGTCCCTCCTAGCCCAGCAGGTAGATCGTCGAGAAGACGCCGATCCAGACGACGTCGACGAAGTGCCAGTACACGCTGACCGCCTCGACGGCGACGTGGTTGCGAGCGCTGAACTGGCCGCGCATCGTCCGCGCCAGGATGATCGTGAGGCCCACCACGCCACCGAAGACGTGGGCGCCGTGGAATCCGGTCAGCGTGTAGAAGGTCGTGCCGAACACGCCATCCGCGATCCCGAAGCCGAGCTCGCTGTAGTCGTACAGCTGGCCCAGCAGGAAGACGACGCCCAGCGCGAGCGTCATCCCGGTCCACAGCTTCAGCTTGCCGACGTCGCCACGACGGACGGCCCACACGCCGAACTGCATGGTGAAGCTCGACGCGATGAGGATGGCCGTCAGCGCGGCGGCAAGGCCGATGTCGAGATGGCCGCCCGGTGGCGGGCCCCAGTCGCCGGGCGCCACCGAGGCGCGGGCGTTGAAGTAGGTGGCGAAGAGACCGCCGAAGAACATCACCTCGCTGGCGATGAACAGGAGCATGCCGACCATCGCCGTCGGCATCCCCGATTGGCCATGGTTCAGCACGGCCTGGGCCTGCTGCTCGCCGGCCGGATGGGCCTGCAACGTGCGCGAGGTCATACCATGCCTCCCCGATGCTCGACGTCGTCCTCGGCGTGCTCGTCGAGGTCATCCGGCCGCTCGGCGGCATGGCCATGGCCGTGGGTCAGGAAGAAGAGCGGCCGCTCCGAATGGATCGGCGGCAGCCGATCGAAGTTGTGCGGCGGCGGTGGCGATGTCGTCGCCCACTCGAGCGTGTTCCCCTCCCACGGGTCGTCGCCGGCGGGCTCGCCATTGATGAGGCTCGCGACCACGTTGATCACGAACGGGATGACGCTCACCGCGATCATGAAGGCGCCGGCCGTCGAGAGCATGTTGAGGATCGTCCAGCCCGCGTTCGGGTCGTAGTCGGCGATGCGGCGCGGCATGCCGAGGAGACCCAGCTCGTGCATCGGGAAGAAGGCCAGGTTGAAGCCGATGAAGTGGAGCCAGAAGTGGACCTTGCCCAATGGCTCATTCAGCCTGCGGCCCGACATCTTGGGGAACCAGTAGTACGCGGCGGCGAACACGCCGAAGACCGATCCGCCGAAGAAGACGTAGTGCAGGTGCGCCACCACGAAGTAGGTGTCCTGCACGTGGAAGTCGATCGGCGGGGAGGCGAGCATGACGCCGCTGATGCCGCCGATGAGGAACATGCTGATGAAGCCGAGCGCGAAGAGCATCGGCGTCGTGAGCATGAGCTTGCCGCGCCACAGCGTGCCGAGCCAGTTGAACATCTTGATCCCGGTCGGGATGCCGATGAGCGCCGTCATGAAGCTAAAGAAGGGCAGGAACACCTCGCCGGTGGTGAACATGTGGTGCGCCCACACCGTGAAGCTGAGCAGCCCGATGGCGATGGTGGCGAAGGCGAAGGCCTTGTACCCGAAGAGCGGCTTGCGGCTGAAGACGGGCAGCACCTCGCTCACCACGCCCATCGCCGGGAGGATGACGATGTAGACCTCGGGGTGCCCGAAGAACCAGAAGATGTGCTGCCACAGCACCGGGTTGCCGCCCACGCTCGGATCGAAGAACGATCCGCCGTAGTTGCGGTCGATGAAGAGCGCGATGAGCCCCGCGGTGAGGACCGGCGTGGCCAGCAGGATGAGGACCGCGGTGACGAGCACGGTCCACACGAAGATCGGCATGCGGAAGAGGGTCATCCCCGGCGCCCGCATCTTGAAGATGGTGGCGATGAAGTTCACGGCACCGAGGATCGAGGCGGTGCCGACCAGCATGAGGCCGACGATCCACAGGTCGGTGCCCACGCCCGGCGAGTAGGTGTCGTCGGTGAGCGGCGCGTAGCCGGTCCAGCCCTCGGCAGCCGCGCCACCGAAGAGGTAGCCGCTGAAGATGAGGATGCCGCCGAGCGGGAGCAGCCAGAAGCTGAGCGCGTTGATGCGCGGGAAGGCCATGTCCGGGGCGCCCAGCATGAGCGGCACGATGTAGTTGCCGAAGCCCGACAGCGCCGGAATGATGAACAGGAAGAGCATGATCGTCCCGTGCATCGTGAAGGCCTGGTTGTAGGTGGCCAGGTCGATGAACTGCAGCCCCGGAACGGCCAGCTCGCTGCGGATCACGAGGGCGAGGATCCCCGCGGCGAAGAAGAAGAGGAAGCTGTTGACGATGTACAGGACGCCGATCTTCTTGTGGTCGACGGTCGTCAGCCAGTCGAGCACCCACGAGCCCCGGTATGAGCCGGCGCGCGGTTCGAGGGTCGTGGTGGCCATCGGTCGTTCGCTCCCCTCTACTCGGTCACCGACACGTCGCCGACCATGGCGGTCGGGTGCGCGTCGCAGATGAACTGGTAGTCGCCGGCGGGCAGCGCCGGGACGTTGTAGACGATGCTACCCGGCTCGTTGACGAACTCGCCTTCGAAGAGGTGTTCGCCGCCGTCGACGATCGATACGTTGTGGGGGATGGCCTCCTCGTTCTCGAAGGCGATGCAGAACGCGGTCTCGGCCGGCACCTCGAACGAATCGATGTCGAACTGGACGTTGTTGGCCTTGATCTCGATGGTCGTCTCGCACTCGCCCGCGGCCGGAGGCGGCGTCTCCCCCGAGGCCAGGCCCGCGACGTGCGCGTCGTATGACGCGCGATCCATCGCCTCCACGACGAAGGTCATGTCGGCATGCGAGAGGCCGCAGAACTCGGCGCACTGCCCGGAGTAGGTCCCCGCCTCGGTGATGGTGAACTCGAGGTCGTGCGTGTTCCCGTTCTCGCCCATCCGGATGAGGTCGCGCTTGATGAGGAACTGGGGCACGTAGAACGAGTGATTCACATCGAGGGAGTTGAGCCGGAGCCGCACGGGCTCGCCGACCGGAACGGCCAGCACCGGCGGGTCGCCAGGCGCCCCGGTGACCGCCTCGCCGTTCGGGTAGCGGAAGGTCCAGCTCCATTGGAAGCCCTCGACCTCGATCGTGACGCCCGGCTCCTCGACGCGCGCCTCGACCGTGCTGAGCGTGAGCATGCTGAAGCCGAACAGGACGAACACGATCACGGTCGGGATGGCCGTCCAGATGATCTCCACCGTGTTGTTGCCATGCAGCTGCGCGGGGAGCGCCTCGTCGCCCGGCTGCCGGCGATAGCGGAAGATCGCGTAGAGGATGAATCCCTCGACGCCGACGAAGACGATGGCGGCCAGCGCGAGGACCAGCAGGTACAGGTTGAAGACGTCGCGGCCCTGCACCGTCTTCGGCTCCGGGGGCACCAGGCAGCCGCCGAGGATGGCCAGGATGAGCAGCGGCACGCCGACGCGGACGATCGTCCGCAGTCGGGACCGGGGCGCCGTTGATTGCATCAGCTCGTTCAGGGCTCCTGCTTCACACCGACACGTGTCAGGCACGCACACTCAGTCGGGCTGAAGGCGGCACCCCCGCATTGTAGCGGGCGCCGGAGCGGTGCTGCCCGTGTCGGCGTCGCGATCAGCCCTTTGCGAGCCCCGGACAGCCGGCCTTGAATCGCGCAAGAATGAGACCGATGCGTCGCCTGCCTCCTCTCATCGCGCTCGCCTGGATGCTCGTGACGCCGGCTGCGGTGCTCGCCCACGGCGCCGATGCGCCCGCGCCGACCTTCCCCGGCGTGCTGCTCGCCTGGCGCTTCGATCCGCTGGCGGTCATCGGCATCGTGGCCACCGCCACGGCGTACCTGTGGGCCGTGCGGTGCGTGAACGAGGCCCATCCGGGCAACCGGCATCCGCTCTATCGGACGTGGCTCTTCATGGGCGGCCTGGCCGCCATCGGCTTCGCCCTCGTCTCGCCCATCGAGGCCTACGAGGGGCTCCTCTTCAGCGTCCACATGACGCAGCACATCCTCCTGGAGATGGTCGCCGCGCCGCTCCTCCTCGCCGGGGCGCCGATCACGCTGACCCTGCGCGCGGCCAGTCCATCGGTCCGACGGTGGCTCCTGGCCGTCCTCCACAGCCGAATCGTGCACGCCATCTCGTTCCCGGTGGTGGCCTGGCTCCTCTTCGCCGCGGTCAACTGGGGCTGGCACTTCAGCGTGCTCTACGACCAGGCGCTCGAGAACACCGCACTCCACTACTTCCAGCACGCGACCTTCCTGGGAGCGGCGCTCCTCTTCTGGTGGCCGGTCGTGGGAGCGGACCCATCGCCCTGGCGCCTCCCGCACCCGGTGCGCCTGCTCTACCTCTTTCTGGCGCTGCCCCAGAACTCGTTCCTGGGCGTCGCCCTCCTCTCGGCCAACACGGTCCTTTACCCCCACTACGTGACGAACGGGCGCGCGTGGGGCATGTCGCCGCTCGAGGACCAGCAGCTGGGCGGAGTGCTCATGTGGGTGATCGGGGATCTCGCCTTCGTGATCGTCATGCTCGTCGTGGTCTGGCTCTGGATGCGCTACGAGGAGCGGCGCACCGTGCGGGTGGACGCGCGGCTTGCCGCCGATCGCGCCGCCCGCGGGGAGGAGCAGTAGGTCCGATCCACCTTGCGGCGCCGATGGTGCCTCATCGTAGAGTGTGCCGCTGGCGCGATCTAACGACGAAGCATGGCATGGATGGCGCGCTGGGCGCCGTGGCGCCGATGTATCGGTCAGCCGCTGGCGTGGAAGCGCCTGGCGGGCACCCTCACGCCGCCCAGGCGCCGATAGATCGCGCGTGCGCGACGCTGACAATCCCTCATGCCAATCCAGCTCGATAGATCGCCGACGCACGTCCCCGACGTGTGCCCCTCCGCTCATCAGGTCGAAGGGTATCGACCCGTCCACCTCGGCCGAGGGGCGATTCGGCCGCGCGGCATGTCGCCGGGCGCGATCTAACGACGCAGCGTGGCATTGGAAGCGCTCTGGGCGTCGTAGCGCCGATGTATCGGTCAGCCGCTGGCGTGCGAGCGCCTGGCGGGCATCCTCACGCCGGCCAGGCGCCGATAGATCGCGCGTGCGCGACGCTGACAATCCCTCATGCCAATCCAGCTCGATAGATCGGGCACTGGGATGCGCGAGCGGCGATATCCGGGCGCTCGAGCACCGTGGTGCCCGCTACGTCGGCGCCGCCAGACCGGACGAAGGGGCGAAGCGGCGAAGGGGCGAAGCTGCGAAGCGGCGCCACGGCGCCACGGCCTACCCGAGAGGCAGCCGGATTAGAGCGTCGACCGCGACGGCCGCGAAGAGCAGGGTCAGGTAGCTGATCGAGTAGCGGAAAAGGTCGATCGCCGCGCGTCCGCTGGCGGCATCGGCCCGGAGGCGGAGGGCTGCCAACAGGAAGAAGCCACCCAGGACGACCGCGGCGACGAGGTAGATCCATCCCATCCCGGCCGCGGGCAGCAGGAGCAGGCTGACGCCGATGAGGGCGATCGTGTAGAGCACGATCTGGCGTGCCGTCTCCGCCTCGCCGCGCACGACGGGCAGCATGGGGACGTTGGCGGCCGCATAGTCGCCCCGGTAGCGGAGCGCCAGGGCCCAGAAGTGCGGCGGCGTCCAGTAGAAGACGATGCCGAACAGGACGAGCGCCGGCAGCCCGACCTCGCCGGTCACCGCCGCCCACGCCACCAGCACCGGGACGCAGCCGGCCGCGCCGCCGATGACGATGTTCCGGGTCGTCGTGCGCTTGAGCCACATGGTGTAGACGAAGACGTAGAAGGCGATCGCGCTCGTCGCCAGCAGCGCGCTGAGGAGGTTGACGGTGAGCGTCAGCCAGGCGAAGGCGACGACGCTCAGACCGATGCCGAAGACCAGCGCGTTGCGTGGCGGCACGGCCCGCCGCGGCAGGGGTCTACGGCGCGTGCGCCGCATGACCGGATCGATGTCGCGATCCACGTACATGTTCAACGCGTTGGCGCCACCGGCAGCCAGCGTGCCGCCGATGACGACCGCGGCCATCAGTGACAGCGACGGGATACCGCCCTGCGCCAGCACCATCGTCGGCACCGTCGTGACGAGCAGCAGCTCGATGATCCGCGGCTTCATGAGCGCGATGTAGGCGCGCGGCGTGTCCATCGGTCCATGCTGGTGGGCCTTCGACGGCTGCAGGCGTCGCGTCGTCAGCGCCAGCCAGACCGATGCGCCCCACAGGGCGGCGCCGATCGCCAGGTGCGGCACCACGAAGAACGCCGAGAGGCGGGAGACCACGTTCAGCCCTCCGAGCGCGATCTGCACCACCACCAGCACGACCATCCAGATCGCCAGGGTCCGCGCCCGTGGCGCATCGGTCGATCGGAGGACGCTCACGGCCGACCAGGTCACGAGTCCGGCCACGACCACGCTGAGCGCCCGGTGGGCGAGGTGAATCGCCTGCTGGTCGCCGAGCACGGTTGGGATCAGCGCCCCGCCCATGAGCGGGAAGTCCCCGTAGGCGAGGCCGGCATGGTGGCCGGTGACCCACGATCCCAGCAGCATCTGGGCGAAGACGGCGATTGCCGTGATACCGATGAGCCGCGTGAGGCCGGGCCGCGCGTGCGCCGCAGGCATCGGTCCATGCGTGGCTCGCTCGGCGATGAAGATGACCGCCGCAAAGACGGTGAGGGCCATGGCCAGGTGCGCCGTGACGAGCTCGGCGGCGAGGCCCTGGAGCACGACCGCGGCGCCGAGCAGCGACTGCACGATGACCAGGACGCCGGCCACGACCGCGGCAGCGAGCAGCGGCAGGTCGTTCCGCCGGCGGGTGAAGACGGTGATGAGACCAACCGCGCCGACGAGCGGCCCGACGAAGACGGCCGCCGTGAGCCGATGGGAATGCTCGATCCAGGCGTGCAGGTCGGCCGGAGGCAGCCAGTCGCCGAAGCAGAGCGGCCAGTCCGGGCAACCGAGTCCCGAGTCGGTGGCGCGCACGAGGCCGCCCACGGCGATCAGGACGAAGGTCGCGACGGCAGCGGCGACCGCAAGCTTGGCAAATCGGGTCAAATCGGGGTACCTCTCGCCGCTCGAGGGGCCGAGTCGAGCGGGCAGCGCCCATGATAGCCTCCGATTCCCCACCCCGCCGTCGAGCGGGTAGCATCCGCGGGGTGAGCGACGGTCGCGTCCTGCAGGTCAACGTGTCGTCCGGCGGCGTGCCCAAGCTGCCGGTCGAGAGGGCGCGCATCACGAGCGCCGGCGTCGAGGGCGACCGGCAGCGCGAGGTGACCGTCCATGGCGGGCCGTACCGCGCGGTCTCGATCCTGGGGATCGAGGCGATCCGGCGCGTGGCGTCCGAAGGCCATCCGATCGCGCCCGGCACGGCCGGCGAGAACCTGACGATCGAGGGCTTCGACGTCTCGGCTCAGCCGGTCGGGACGCGGCTGGCGATCGGCGACGAGCTCGTCCTGGAGCTCACGGCTCCGGCGGATCCGTGTCGCACCATCCGCCACTCCTTCTCCGACCTGCGCTTCGGGCGCCTGGCGATCGCGACGCATCCCGCGGACAGCCGGATGTACGCGCGCGTCGTGCGTGCGGGATCGGTGCACCCGGGAGATCCGATCGCGCTCTCACCCGGCCCCGAGGGCGCCGGGGTCATCGCGGTCGCCTGGCGCCTCGACGGGGCCGAGCGCAAGAGCTCGATCGCCTTCTGGGAGGCGGCGCGTGCGGCCGGGATCGGTGTCGAGCTCCTCGACGACGGCGACATCGCCGTGGCCGCCACGCCGTCACTGCCGGGACCGCCCTTCAACATGGCACTCGGCTTCGCGCACCTCCCCACTCTCGTCGATCGCGCGCTCGACCACTTCGCCACCAACGGCACCGCAGGCTGGGTGGTGGCCGAGGACCCGCCGTGGGCTGGCGCCGTCGCCGACACCACATTCGCGCGATGGGCGGTCGAGGCCGATGCCGTGCCGGCCATCCCGGCACCGGAGGGCGCGGCCATCCGTGAGCTTCCGCGCGACGAGATCGGTCCGTGGTCCGAGGTGATCGTTACGGCGAGCGAGATGACGCCCGAGGTCGGAGCGGCGTGGACAGCGCTCGAGCAACACCTGGCGCGTTCTGCGCACCACCACCGCTTCGTGGCGGAGATCGATGGGCGTCCTGTGGCGGCCGGGAGCGTCCACACCTACCGCAACGTTGGCTGGCTGCGTGCCGGATCGGTCCTGCGGGAGTTTCGCGGGCGCGGGCTGCAGCAGTCATTGATCGCGGCACGCGCCGAGCATGCGCGACGCATCGGCTGCGATCTCGTGGGCGCGTCGACGCTCACCGATGGTGCCTCGGCGCGGAATGTCGAGCGGGCGGGCTTCGCGCGGGTCGGCACCCGCCGGAGCTATCCGACCCGCCGGGGCTATCCGACCGCCTCGCGGGCCTGACGCAGGCGACGTTCGGCGGCCCGCGACTGGGGAACGTGGCGAATCGCGCCGGGCATCCATGGCAGAACGCGTCGCGTGGTTGCCGCGATCTTCCGCATCCCCCGCTCCCTGGCCGCCGACCAGCCGATCCCGTACTGCCGTCGCAGTGATGGCGGGAGCGTCGAAAGGGAGACGAGGTGCGCGGCATCCCAGGCGAGGCGCGGCGGAAAGCGCATCGGGTAGAGCACGGTCGCCGCGATCTCCCGGGCGGCGGGAGTGACGCGCACGCGGCCGTCGTCGACCATGGCGGCCATCCACGCGCGAAGCTCGCCGATCGTCGGCGGCACGTCGCCGGCCGGCACGCCGAGCGCCTCGGCCACGCGCTTGCACTCGAGGTGGTACGCCTGCTCCTCGGCCGCCGAGAGCGGGGCGACGAAGCGGCCGTAGACGCGCAACGCGGTATCGACCAGCGTGGCATGCACCCAGAGCAGCGCCTCGGGATCCCGCGCGCTGTACGGGACGTCGCTGCCGGGAAGGTTGCCGCGGACCGAGGCGTGGATGGCGTTCACGCGCCGGAGGGCCGCGTCGGCGGTCGATCGGCTGCCGAAGATGACGTCGTAGCTGCTGGTGAGGGTGCGGAGGAGCCGGCCCACCGGATCGGCCGCGTAGGTCGAGTGCTCGGCCACGCCGGCGGCGACCGCCGGATGCGCGGCCTGCATGAGGAGCGCGCACGAGCCCCCGGCCAGCACGATCGCCTCGCGGTCGATCCGCCACGAGTGGCTGCCGGGCCCGAAGAGGCCGGCCGCCTCCTCGATCGGCGTCACCGGAAGGCCGTGGCCGGCGTGCCCCTCGGATGGCGCGGCTCGCTGAAGATCACGCGGAACAGGAGCCCGGCCGTGAGGCCCGCGACGAAGCCACCGATGTGCGCCATGTAAGCCACGCCGCCCGTCTGCTCGGTGATCGCCGCGGCGCCCAGGCCGTTGACGAACTGCAGGGCGGCCCACATCCCGATCGCGACGATCGCCGGAACCGGCATCAGGAATCGGAAGAGGAAGACAGTGACCCGGTTCGACGGGAACATGACCAGGTACGCGCCGAGCACGCCGGAGATCGCTCCCGACGCGCCGAGCGTCGGGATCACCGAGTCCGCGCTGACCAGAATCTGCGCGAAGGTGGCGATGATGCCCGCCGCAAGGTAGAAGACGAGGTACAGGCCATGGCCGATGCGGTGCTCGACGTTGTCGCCGAAGATCCACAGGAACAGCATGTTGCCGCCAAGGTGCAGCCAGCCGCCGTGCATGAACATGCTGCTGAAGAGGGTCAGCCAGATCGGGCTGGGCCCGGGCTCCTGCGGGATCGATACCTGCTGACCGTCGACCGTGATCGGCTCCGGCTCGGTGAGGTCCACGCCGTTCGTGATCTCACGCGGGACCGCGCTGAATCCATAGGTGAACTCCGCGCCCTCGGTCGAGGCGCCGGCACCCTGGAGGAACAGGAAGACCACGATGTTGAGGCCGATGATGGCCAGGCTCACGAAGGCCGGGCCGTGACCGCGCTCGTTCTCGTCGGAGATCGGGAACATCGGGCGGATGATAGAGCACGACCCGGGCCATGATCCGCGCCATACTCGGCGCCATGGAGATCGATGTCCGGCCCTTCGATGGCGAGCCGCGCGCCTTCTTCGAGGCGGGCGAGTGGGCATTCAGCGAGCGGCTGCGCGACGAGGACCTGGCCGCCTGGGAGCCGCTCTTCGAGCCCGATCGCGCCCTCGGCGCGTATGACGGCGGGCGCGTCGTCGGCACGGCGGGCGCCTTCAGCTTCGAGCTGACGGTCCCCGGCGGCGCCCTGCCCGCGGCCGGCGTGACGCTGGTCGGCGTGCAGCCCACGCATCGGCGACGGGGCGTGCTGCGACGAATGATGCGCATGCAGCTCGATGCCATCCACGACCGCGGCGAGCCGCTGGCGATCCTGTGGGCCTCGGAGGGCAACATCTACCAGCGCTTCGGCTACGGCCTCTCGACGATGCGCACGCGGCTCTCGATCGAGCGCGATCGCAGCGCGTTCAGGCTGCCGCACGGGGCGGCCGGCACGATCCGGTTCGTGGAGACCGACGAGGCGAAGCGGCTTTTCCCGCCGATCCACGACGCCGTGCGACCCGAGCGCGCGGGGTTCTTCCATCGGACGCCGGCCTTCTGGGATGGCGAGGTCTTTCACGATCCCGAGCACTGGCGCCACGGGGCCAGCGCCGCGTGGCACGTGGTGCACGAGGTTGCCGGCGAGGCCGACGGCTACGCGCGCTACCGGGTCCGCGACGAGTGGGACGCGGCCGGCCCGAAGTCGGCGATCGTCCTCAACGAGATGATGGCCACCAACCCGGCCGCGCACCTCGACCTGTGGCGATTCCTCCTCGACATCGACCTCATGAGCCGCCTCGAGGCGTGGAACGTGGCCTCGGACGACCCGATCGTGCTGGCCGTTGCCGAACCACGGCGGCTCGGCATCGCCGCCGGCGACGCCCTGTGGCTGCGGGTGGTCGACCTGCCGTCCGCGCTGGCGGGTCGCCGCTACCGTGGCGATGGCGCCCTGGCGCTCGGGGTCGCCGACGAATTCTGTCCCTGGAACGACGGCCGCTGGTCGATCACGATCGAGCATGGCGTTCCGATCGTGCAGCCCACCGCCGAGCCGCCCGACGTCGCCTGCGACATCACCGATATCGCGGCCGCCTACCTCGGTGGCTTCACCTTCGCCCAGCTCGCCGACGCAGCGAGGGTGCGCGAGCTCCAGCCGGGCGGTATCGAACGCGCGGACGCGCTCTTCCGGACCGATCGCGCCCCATGGTGCCCGCGGGTCTTCTGAGGGTTGGCGCGGCCACGGCATGCCACCGCGTGCCACGCCGGGTGGCGCATTGGTGAGGTTGGCCTCGCCTTTGGCCGCTGCGTCGCCGCCATGCCAGCCAGGGTGGCGTCGTGGTCACGGAAACGGCCGTTCATGGCGTTCCTTCGCGCTTGTGCCAGTGTGGCTGGCGCGGCAACTGTCGACGACGACCAGCCCGACATATGGGCACCGGGCGGAGCGTTACGTCAGTGAAGGGGCACTGACTCGGCGTTTGGAACGCCAGGACGATGACATACGCGGCACAGCGTGACCCCGATGTCATCGGAACGAGGGCAGTCGCTTCCGTAAGGCCTCCCGGGCCGCGCATAAGTCACCCGCACCAGCGGACGACGAGGAGCGCCGCGACGAGGAGCGCCGCGACGAGGAGCGCCGCGGCACCCTTCCAGACCCACAGGCCGCGCCGGCCACCCGTGCCTCCTGCGCCTCCTGCGCCCCCTGCTCCTCGACCTTCTCGGGCGGTGGGTTCCGAATCCCCAGCCCGTTGACCGCCGCACCGGCCAGGCAGAGCCCGGCAGAGACGAGCATGGCGAGATGGAACGCATCGGTCGATGCCTCCTGTGCGGCCGTTGCCAGCTCGGGATCGACCTCCTCCGGCACGCTGGTGAGCGGCTGCACCTGCTCGCGGACCTCGGGCGAGTCGACGTCGATGCCGGGGATGCGCGACGCAAGCGAGGGATAGAAGGTGGCGGTGATGCCGATGAAGAGCGCGGCGCCGATGAGCGGCTGACCGACCCGGCTGATGGCGTTGTTGATGGCCGAGCCCAGGCCGGCGTTCTGGACCGGCACCGATGCCATGAGCGCCGTGGTGAGCGGCGCCACCAGGAGCGAGAGACCGATGCCGAACACGATCGAGGCCGGAAGGATGTCGATGAGCGTGTCGACCGGCGGCACGAAGGTGGCGAGGTCGCCGGGGTCGGCCAGCCACGGAGTGCTCGTGGCCGGGACGCGGGCGAACCACAGGAAGCCGGCGGCCATGATGATCGGCCCGATGGTCATGAAGAGGCGCGGCCCGTACCGCGCGCTCAGCTGGCCCGCCGGCGTCGACAGGAAGGTGAGCAGCAGGCCGACCGGGATGCCCACCGCCCCGGCGGCGATCGGCGTGTAGCCAAGCGTTCCCTGGAAGAAGAGCGCCTGGAACACGAAGGACACGTACAGGGCGCCGTAGATCACGAACGTCGAGACGTTCACGACGCTGAAATTCCGCGAGCGGAAGAGCGAGAGCGGCACGAGCGGGTTCACGGGTCGGGCCAGCTCGATGCGGCCGTCCACGATCCGCGGGCGTCGGAGCATCAGCAGCGGGAAGAGGAGCGTCGCCACGGCGCCGACGCCGAGCGCCACGAAGGCGAGCAGATCCTGCCACTCGCGCTCCTGGCCACGCGTGGCGCCGAAGGCCAGGCCACCGACGCCGACCGCGATCACCGTCGCCCCGAGCCAATCGAACCGCCCGCTGGCGCGCTCATCCCGGCTCTCGGGCACGACGCGCGTGGCCCACAGCGCGAGGAGCACGAGGGGGATGTTGATGAGGAACGCGGCTCGCCACGAGATCGACTGCACCAGCAGGCCGCCGATGAGCGGACCGATGACCGACGTGGCCGACGTGCCGGCCGCCCACAGGCCGATCGATCGCCCTCGTTCCTCGCCCGAGAAGGCGGCGGTGATGATCGACAGGCTGCCCGGAACGAGGACCGCCCCGAAGGCGGCCTGCAGCACCCGGGCCGCGATGAGGATCTCCATGGTCGGCGCGATCCCGCAGATCACCGAGGCCGCTCCGAAGCCGATGAGCCCGATGCGGAACATGCGACGACGGCCGTAGAAGTCGTTCAGGGCGCCGGCCAGGATGAGGAGCGCCGAGAGGACCGCGAAGTACGCGCTGTTGACGTAGGTCAGACCTTCGAAACGGCCCACGAAGGTCGTGGGCAGCTCCTGCCCGATCGTGTCGAGCGCCACGTTGACGACCGTGCTGTCGAGGAAGACGATGGCCGATCCGAGGATCGTGGCCAGGAGGATGCCTGCGCGCTGGCTCATCGCGGCATCCTACCCGGGCGACTGATTGCCCATCGGCGTCCATCGGCGTAGCGTGCTCGCATGAGCAGCGCCGCCCTCGATCGGCTGCTGGCGATCCTGCTCGTCGTTCAGCTGGCGAGTGGCCTGCTAACCCTGCGTGCCGGCGTGCCGGCCACCGCACCCCTGTTCTGGCTCCACGGCCTGGTCGCCGGGGCGCTGCTGGTGGCGGCCGCCGAGAAGCTGCGGCGCAGCATCGGTCCGGCGATTCGACACCGCCGCTGGCGTCGCCTGCTCCTGGGAGCGCTGCTCACGTTCCTCGTGGCTGCGGCCCTCGCCGGTGGCTTCACCTGGGTGGCGAGCGGACGCATCTGGTCGATCGGTCCGTGGACGATCCTCACGCTGCACGTGTGGGCGGCGCTGGCCATCATCCCGATCGCCGTCTTCCACCTGCTCCCCCGCCGATGGCGCCTGCTTCGACCATCCGCTGCGCGCGGGCGACCGGGCATCAGCCGCCGGACGCTGCTCGCGACGGGCGGGATCGTGGCGCTCGGAGCCGTTGCCTGGGGCGCGGCGAACCTGCTCGACGTGGTGCGCGGTGGCGCGCGACGGTTCACCGGCTCGCGCTGGCTGCCGGTTGGCGGCATTCCACCATCCACGACCTTCTACGGCGAGCCTGCACCGTCGATCGACGTCACGGCCTGGCGCCTCGAAGTGACCGGTCGAGTCGACCGCTCCATGCGCCTCGACCTCGCCGCCCTCGCGGCGCTGGGCGTGGAGGAGCGTGATCCCCCGCTGGACTGCACGTCGGGTTGGGTCATGACGACCACGTGGAGTGGCACCCCGTTGGCTGCTGTACTGATCGCCGCCGGAGCCGATCCGGACGCGCGCCACGTGATCGTGCGCAGCGCCACCGGCTGGAGCGCGGCCTTCAACCGCGACGAGGCCGATGGATGCCTCCTGGCCAGTCATGTCGCCGGCGAGCCGCTGCCCGCCGCGAACGGCGCACCGTGCCGGCTGGTGGTGCCCACCCGACGTGGCCTCGACTGGGTCAAGTGGGTCACCGAGATCCACGTGGCTTGAGATCCACGTGGCTTGAGATCCACGTGGCTTGAGGCCGCGTGGCTTGAGGTCCACGTGGCTTGACGCTCATGCCCCGATGTGCATATATGTGCGCATGACAGTGCGCACGAACCTGCTCCTGCCGAAGGAGCTCGTCGACGAGGTCGACCACTACGCCGGTCCTCGCGGGCGCTCTCGGTACGTCGCCGAGGCGCTCCAGGAGCGTGTGCGGCGTGATCGGCTGCGCGAAGTGGTCCTGGCGACTGCCGGTGCATGGCGTGAGCATCCAGTCTTCCCCACTTCGGACGCCGTGGTCGAGTGGGTTCGCCAACGGCGGGCGGAGCAGACCGATGCCGGCCCGGATCGGACGTGACCCGCTACGTTCTCGACACCACCTTCATCATCGACCACCTGCGTGGCGATCCGGCCGCGACGGCGCGGTTCGCTCGCCTCTTTGCCGACGGCGACCAGCCGGTGATCAACGAGGTCGCGGCATGCGAGGCGTGGACCGGCGCGCCAATCGCCGGTGACCCGGCACTCGAGAGCCTGCTGCAGGTCACCGAGTTCGTGCAGCCTGGGCCGGACTCGGCCCGGCGCGCCGGGGTCTGGCGGCAGGAGGCACGAGAGCGAGGCCACGTCCTCGGCTTGGCGGACGCGCTGATCGCGGCGGCCGCCGACGAGGATGCCATCGTCCTGACGCGCAACGTCCGGGACTTCATGCTGACACCGGCCCGCCTCGAGACCTACTGAATCGGTTCGATTGCCGCGGATCGCGGCGGCCGGGGCACCGCCTCGTGCATGATCTGGCGATGATCGGGCGAATTCTCGCCACCTGCGGCTGGGTCGCGCACCAGGCCGGCCGGCCGTTCCGCGCCGGGCCGCTGCGCGCGCTGGGTCGCGCCCCGGTGGTCGCGCTCGGTCTCCTGCTCGTCGTCCTGGCCGCGCTGCCGTTCATCCTTCCCCAGCTGGAGCCGCAGCCGCAGGACGTCACCGTCCAGCAGATCTTCGACGGCGAGGTCACGCACCCCGACGGATGGGTCCGCCTGCGCGGCGGGATCTTCCCGCTGGCCGACTCGCCCACCGGGACCGACGGTGAGTTCGCGTTGCTCGTGGATGCGGCCAACACGCTGCGCGCCATCGTCATCAGCTCCGACGATCCGGTGGCGGGGGCGCCGTCTGCCGCCCGGACCGGCCACCTCGTGGCGGCCACAGTCGTGGTCGAGGAGGAGCTGCCAATCGAGGCCACGGTCGCGGGCACGCGGCCGCGCATCGTGCCGGATCGGCTGGTCGAGCTCGACGCGGTGACGACGCCCGTGCGAAGCGTGCTCTGGCCGCTCTCGATCGTTCCTGTCCTCCTTGGAGTGGTGCTCCTCATCGGCGCGCGTACCGGCTATCCGATCTTCCGGCCCAGCACCGACGTCGACGTGCTCGCCGGGCCGCTCGGAGCCGGCGAGCGGGTGCCGGCCGCCTATGCCGGCCGCATCGGCCCGAACGTTCGCGAGCTGGCGGATCCCGGAGGCGTACTGCTACTCGTGCGCCGCGGCCCGCATGGCAACCTGCTCACCGCCCAGCCGCTGGCCGATGACGACGGCCCGGCGCCGGCCCCGGTCTCCATCGGCGGCAGCTGGACCGCCGGCCGGCTCGGCGACGTCTACACCATCAGTGAAACGGTGCCGGCGCTCGTCGTGCGCTCCGAGCTGGTGGACGCCATCTTCCTCTTCGCCCGCACCGCCGAGCGTGACCGCGTCGCGGCCCTCGTCTCCGTCGATCGCTGAGGCAGGCACCACGCAGGGCCCATGAACCGGGAGTCACTCGGCAGCACGGATTCACACCAGGTAACCGTTACGCGCGATCCGCGGCGCGCGAATGGTCCGAATTCACGTCAGGCGTGAATGGCGACCGTTCGGGAGCCATTTCGACCGTTCGGGAGCCGTTTCGACCCTTCAGCGCAGGCCTGACGGCACGTAACGCACACCTCATGTGAATCTGGACTGTTCACGTCTGGTCGAGGGTGCGGTGCCGTCCCTCTGAAGCCGGCGAGCGTCCCGCCGGGCGCGCCCTCGGCCGAATGCCCGCGCTGTTGTCACGTACCACTCACCGTCGGCTTGGGCAGCTTCGAGGGGATGTCAGGCGCCCTGCCGCTCGCCGCTTGAGCGTGATCGAGCGTAATCGAGTGGCTCAAGAGGGTCCTCGCGGTGCCTGGGCCAACCTAAGCCGACGGTGGTTGGTAGCTGACAGCTCCGCGGCGTCTCAACCCCTGCGAAGATCACCCAGCCAGCTGCATCACCGCGATGGTCACGGCGTAGGCCACGAGAAGCAGCCCGCCGACGACGAGATTGAGGTTGACGTTCGTGCCCATCACCGCCATGAGCGTGTACGGGCTGTCGTAGTGGACCTTCAGCCCGGTGTGAACGCGGAAGGCGATCGGCAGAGCCCCCAGGGCGATCAGCGTGGGCCACGGCAGCACGCCGCCGATGACGCCGCCGACGAGAACCCCGAACGCGGCGAGCGCGGCGACCAGGTAGCCGGTGCGGATGACGTCGGGAGCGAATCGCGTTGGCAGCGTTCGCTTGCCGGCCTCCGCATCCGAGCGCCGATCCGGGATCTCGTTCACGAACAGGATGAGACCGATGAGGATGCCGGGCACCAGCGACAGCACGAACGGCTCCCAGGCGATCCGCCCGGCCTGCACCACGTAGGCGCCGAGCAGCATGATCGGCCCGAAACCGATGGCGACGGCGAACTCGCCCAGGCCGCGGTACACGAGCTTCAGCGGCGGCGCGGTGTACGCGACGCCGACCCCGATGCCGGCCACGCCGATCCAGAGCAGGGTCATCGATTCGGTGATGGCCACCAGCGCCAGGCCGATGGCCGCGGCGGCGGCGAAGAGCCCCAGCGCCAGGCGCACCAGGCCGCGGATGCTGACGAGGTCGTAGACCGCGACGCGCGAGCCGCCCGAGAACTGGGTCGGGGTGGTGTTCGCGTCATCGGCGCCCGAGAGCGTGTCGAAGACGTCGTTCGTGACATTGATCGCAAGATGCGCGAATGAGCCGCCGATGACGGTCAGCAGCGCCGTCCACCACGTGAAGAAGCCGTCGCTGGCCGCGACGGCGATCCCGAGCAGCACCGGGACGGCGGTGGCCGAGAGGAACGGCAGGCGCGTGGTGCGCAGTGCGAGCCAGAACGGGCTGAGCCGCGGGCGAATCGTGCGTCCCTTCTCCTTCGAGAGCTGCTCGAGGTAGCGTCGCGACTGCGGGACCGACCGCTCCGAGTACTCGAAGAAGGGCGTCTCGTTCTCGTCCCAGCCCCACGCGCGGGTGGGAGTGAAGGTCACGCCGTCGGCGGTTCGACCCCAGAGCTGGAGGTAGCGGCGCTGGTCGTAGCCGATGCCGGGCTGCGGGCGGATGTGGCTGCCCATGACGCTCACCTCGCGATCGGTCGGGATGGGCATGCCGCCCGGCGCGGCGAGGGTAACGGTGCCGGCGCCGGCATCGGTCTCGAAGCTGGTGGCGACGCTGACCGGATAGCCATCGTCGTCGATCCAGCTGACGATGACGTGCGGATGGCTCGCCAGGCGCTCCAGATCGGCGGGAGTTGGATCGTGTGCGGGCACGGTGCCGGAGCGGATCGTCATGCGGCGTCGTCCCGCCGGGCGCTCGTGGGCACGGGGGCGCGATCGGTCCGGCCGTCGGTCCAGTACAGGCAGCGCTCCGGGGTGATCTCGATCACCGCTCGCTCGAAGAAGAGCGGCAGGGCCACGCGGACCTTCAGGAAGTCGTCGATGGCCGGCTCCTTCTTCCGCCACAGCTCCAGGATGAGCCGCTCCCAATCGGTGTGAGGGTCGTCGTCGATGACGCGCGCCGTCCCTTGGATCGTTGCGCGGTCCGGGTTGCCCTTCATGGCCACCGGGTCGGTCAGGGCCAGGGCGACCCGCGCGTCGCGCTTGATGTGCTCGAGCTTCCGGCTGAACAGCGTCGAGGAGTGGAGGTAGATGCGCTCGCCGTCGTAGAGCGGAATGAGCGGGTGGCTGACCGGCCGGCCGTTGCGTCCGACGACGGTCAGCTCACCGACGAGAGCGACATCCAGGAGCCGCTCCACCGGGTCGGGTAGCCATCCCATCGGCGATCTCCCTGCGTCAGTAACGTGTTACTCGACCCTAGCACATTAGGCCGGTAAGCGTGCGGTAAGCGCCTGGTAATGGGGGCCGTGGCAAGGTGTTCAGGCTTCTTGAACGCTCGCCGTTCGATGCTGCCTCGAACCATCGGCACGCTGACTGCACCCATCGCCGCATGACCATTCAGCCGCCACCCCTCGGCGTAGGGGATGATGCCGCGGTGACCGAAGCGCCGAACGAGTCGAAGACCGGCTGGGGCCTCACGATGGGCGATGAGATCGTCCCGGGCCGCACAGCCCAGAGCCTGCTCGGCGGTGGCGAGCGCTTCGAGGCGTACGTCGCCTGGAACCATCGGCTCATGACCCCGACCCTGGTGAAGATGCTGCGCCCCAGCTTCGTCGACGACGAGCGCGCGCGACGGTCCATGATCCGGGAGGGCCGCCTTCTCGCCGCGCTCCAGCACCCGGGCCTCACGCGGCTCTTCGACATGGACGCGAAGGGATCGCGCCCGTTCATCGAGATGGAGTACGTCGAGGGCCCGCGCCTGTCGACGCTCATTCGGCGCCACGGCCGCCTCAACCCCGAGCAGGCACTTCCGCTCGGACGTCAGGTGGCCGCCACGCTCCACTTCCTCCACGCCGAGGGCTACCTCCACCTCGACGTGAAGCCGAGCAACATCATCATGGGCCCGATCCCCCGTCTCATCGACCTCTCGGTCGCCCGACGCAGCGAGATCGCGCACCTCATCACCGGATTCGTCGGGACCGATGCGTACATGTCGCCTGAGCAGGCCGACCCGGACCGGTGGTCGACCATCGGCCCGAAGAGCGACACGTGGGGGCTTGCCGCGACCCTCTACTACGGCGTCGCCAAGCGGCTGCCGCATGCGAAGGGCCGCCACGACGGCACACTCATCGAGCGCTTTCCCCAGCTGGCCGAGGACCCGGCGCCGCTCGATCCGCTGCGGCACTCGCCCGGCCTGGTCGAGGTGATCATGGACGGCCTCTCACCCGACCCCGCCGAGCGCCCCGACACCGAGCAGCTCTTCGACCGATTCGACGAGCTCGGCGAGCGCGCCGGGGTCGGCAAGGTCCGCTACCGCTAGCGGCGGGTCAGCGCGGCCTTCGGCCCGCCTTCGCTGCCGCCGGCCCCTGGTCGGCGTGGATCTGGATCTGGCCGTTGAGGATCGGCTCCGTTGCCGGAGCGTCGTCGGGATCGCCGGCCTGGTTGTCGAAGACGACCTCACCGGTGGCGGAATTCCAGATCT
>JBOGSW010000089.1:0-9785 GCA_050695815.1 Candidatus Limnocylindria bacterium
CGCCAGCAGCGCGGCCTCGCCCAGCGCCACGCAGCCGGCGGCGACGGCCACCAGCGCCAGGCCCCCGGCGACGAGGGCGATCGCGTTCCACGGCCACGCCCCCGACGTGAAGAGATCGGCGCCGAAGAATGTCAGGTCGGCCTCGCTCGGCGGCTGCGCAACGGCGATCATGAGCGGCAGCCACCCGAACCCGGCGGTCCACGCCAGCGCGCCGGGGAGCCAGAGCGCCGGGCGGTCCGAGACGTGGCGCGCGGCGGCGAGCCATGCGCTCAGCCAGCGCCGCATCGGAGCCTATCCCTCGTCGTCGAGACCGAGGGCGCGGTAGGTCGTCGCGATCCCGTCGAGGTGGTGATCCAGGTCCATGGCGCGGTCGATCTCGTCGCCGGAGAGCCACTCGCCGACGGCCGGGTCGGCACGCAGCGCCTCGCCGAACGACGTCTCGCCGGCCCACGCCCGCCTGGCGGCGCCCTGCACCAGCCGGTAGGCGGCCTGCCGATCAGCGCCGCGGGCGACCATGGCAAGCAGGAGCGCCTCCGAGTACACCATGCCCCCGGTCTGACCGAGATTGGTACGCATGCGATCGGCGTCGACCTCGAGCCCATCGAGGATGTCGGCCAGGGTGCTGGTGGCGTAGGCGGCCACGCCCAGCGCTCGCTCGAAGACGAACCGCTCGGCCGAGCTATGGCTGATGTCGCGCTCGTGCCAGAGCGCCATGTTCTCGAGGCCGATGACCGCGTCGGCTCGCAGCAGCCTCGCCATGCCGGTCACTCGCTCGGCCAGGATCGGGTTGCGCTTGTGCGGCATGGCGCTGCTGCCCTGCTGGCCCGATCCGAACGGCTCGAACGCCTCGCCCACCTCGGTGCGCTGGAGATGGCGGATCTCGATCGCCACCCGCTCCAGCGTGCCGCCCAGGATGGCGAGCGTCGTCAGCAGCTCCGCATGACGATCGCGGCTGACCACCTGGGTCGGGGCCGGGTCGGCTTCCAGGTCCAGGCCTTCCAGGACGTGCCGCTCGACCTCGCCGCTCACGTTGGCGTGCGTGCCCACTGCGCCGGAGATCGATCCCACCGCGATCACCTCCCGCGCTCGCGCCAGCCTGTGCGCGTCGCGGCGCATCTCGGCGTACCAGCCGGCGGCCTTGAAGCCGAACGTGATCGGCTCGGCGTGGATGCCGTGGCTGCGCCCAACCATCGGCGTGTCGCGGTATTGCAGAGCCAGCCGCCTGACGACCTCGGTCAGCCGCTCGAGCTCGCGCTCGACGACGCGCGTCGCGTCGCGCAGCACCACCGCGGTGGCCGTGTCCAGGACGTCCGAGCTGGTGAGCCCGTGATGCAGCCAACGGCCCTCGGGCCCCAGGCGCTCGGTAACCGACCGCAGGAAGGCGATGACGTCGTGCTGCGACTCCTTCTCGATCTCCCGCGCCCGCTCGAGGTCGACCTCGTCCGCCGCGCCGCGGATGCGCTCGAAGTCCGCCTCCGGCACGATGCCGGCGTCGCGCAGCGCCTCGACCGCCAGCAGCTCGATGCGCAGCCACAGGTTGAGCCGGTGCTGCTCTCCGAAGATCTCGCGCAGCTCGGGCAGCGCGTAGCGATCGATCACGCCCGCATGGTACGCATCTCGGCCGGCGCCGATGGCCTCGTCTTCGTTGCAAAGTGAAGTCGCGCGCTATCCCCGAGGGTCGATCCGCAGCTCGGCTGCGGAGGCCTGGCCGGCGCGGAACGCTTCCAGCCGCTGGGCGAGGGCGCGGTCCGAGAGCGCGAGGATCCGCGCCGCCAGGTGGGCGGCGTTCTTCGCCCCGACACTCCCGATGGCGACGGTGGCGACCGGCACGCCAGGCGGCATCTGGACGACGGCGTAGAGCGCATCGGCCCCGCCCAGTGATCCTCCGTCCAGCGGCACGCCGATCACCGGCTTCGTCGTCAGGCTGGCGAGCACCCCGGGCAGATGGGCGGCGAGACCGGCCGCGCCGATGAAGAGCTGGACGCCGGCGCCCTCGGCCTCGGCGACGTAGGCGTGGAGCGCATCGGCCTGGCGATGGGCGCTGATGACCGATGCCTCCCACGTGATCTCGTACGAGTCGAGCACGTCGAAGCAGCCCTTGAGGGTCGGAAGGTCGGATCGGGAGCCGCACACGACGGCGACGCTGGGCATCGGTGCAAGGATAGATGCCTCGCCGCTGCCGGCGTCACCGATCCCCGACCGACAGCTCGCGTTCGGCGATGTCGCGGCGAACCTGGGCGCCATCCAGCGTCACTTGCGCCACGCCGCCATAGGCCGACTCTCGAGCCGCCTCGAGCGTCGCTCCGCCGCCGACCACGGTCACGACGCGACCGCCGGCCGTCTCGTACGAGCCATCGCGCGTGCGTCGCGTGCCGGCGTGGAAGCAGAGCAGCGTGCCGTCATCGGCCGCGGAGGCCGGCTCGACGCCGCCGATCGGGATCCCCGTGACCGGGGCGTCGGGGTAGCCCGCGGAGGCCACGACGACCCCGACCGCGGCGCCCGGGCGCATCGCCAGCGAGCCCTCCATGAGGGCGCGATCACCCGTCGCGCAGCCGAGCAGCGCCGCGGACAAGTCGCCGTCGAGCATCGGCATCAGCACCTGCGCCTCGGGATCGCCGAAGCGCGCGTTGAACTCGAGCACCATCGGGCCGGCATCGGTGAGCATGAGGCCGGCGTAGAGCACGCCTCGGTAGCCGATGCCATCGCGTGCCATGCGCCAGGCGATCGGCTCGAACACCTCGGCCGCCGTTCGCTCGATCTCGGTCGCGCCGAACCACGGGACCGGCGCGTACGCGCCCATGCCGCCGGTGTTCGGCCCGGTGTCGCCATCGCTCAGCCGCTTGTAGTCGCAGGCGGCCGCCAGCGGGACGACCGTCTCGTCGCTCACGAGCGCGAAGACGCTCACCTCGGGGCCGTCCAACCGCTCCTCGACCACGACCCGCGCGCCGGTCGCCGTGCTCTCGAAGAGCGTCCGCACCGCGGCCTCGGCCTCGTCGTGCGACGACGGGACCACGACGCCCTTGCCGGCGGCCAGCCAATCGGCCTTCACCACCGGCGGCGCCTCCGACGCCCGCACGTGGGCCAGGCAGTCGTCGGGATCCGTGAACGATCGGGCCGATGCCGTCGCCACGCCCGCTCGCTCCATTTGCCGCTTCGCGAATGCCTTGCTCGACTCCAGGCGCGCCGCGGCGCGCATCGGTCCGAAGGTCGGGATCCGCGCGGAGGCCAGCTCGTCGGCCACCCCGGCCGCCAATGGCCCCTCCGGACCGATGACGACCAGGCCGTAGCGCTCCCGCGCCGCGTGGCGAGTGACCGCGATCGGGTCGGTCATGTCGAGATCGGGGATCGCCTCCGCCACCGCCCCCGTGCCGCCGTTGCCCGGCGCGATCCGGACCGACCGCACGCCCTCGTCGCGGGCGAGCCGCCAGGCGAGCGCGTGCTCGCGCCCACCGGCACCGAGGACCAGGACCTTCATCGGTCGAGTCTAGGGCGCCGGCACGCCGGAGCTACCCCCCGGAGCGCTCGGCAAGGGCCTCGAGGATCTCTGCCAGCTCGTCGATGCGCTCCTGGTAGGCTCCCAGGTCGCCGTCGGCCAGCGCCTCCTGCGCCTCGTCGTACAGGCGCTGCGCCTCGGCCACCAGGCCGGCAACGTCGTCGGGCAGCTCACCCGGGGTCTCACCGGGGGTCTCACCCGGCGACGGCTCGGGGGACGGCGACGCACCGGGCTCGGTCGGCTCCGGCTCCTCGGGGGGCGGCGGCTCAGCCTCGCCGAGCAGCTGGCGGATGCCCTCCTCGACGGTCTCGGCGAAGGCCACGCGGCGCTGGTCGACCATGATCACGCGCACGAACTCCGGGAATGGGGCGCCCTCGGCGCGCAGGAAGATCGGCTCGACGTAGAGCAGCCCGTCATCCCCGATGGGCAGCACCAGCAGGTTCCCGCGCACGACCGACGAGCCGGCGTTGGTCCACAGCGTGAACTGCTCGCTGATGGCGTCGTCCTGTCCGATGCGCGCCTCGATCTGCTCCGGCCCATGGGTGGTCGTGCCGGTCGGAAACTGGAACGCGATCCGCTCGCCGTACACGCCGGGGTCCATGCGGGCGGCCACCCAAGCGATCATGTTGCGCCTTCCTTCCGGAACGATCGGCTGGATGAGGACGAACTCTGCCTCCTCCTCGCCGGGGATGCGCATGATCACGTAATAGGGCTCCATCGGCACATCGGAGCCGGTGGCGACGTCGCGCGGGATGGCCCATCGGTCATCCTGGTTGTAGAACGTGGTCGCTCCCGACTCCGTGGCCGGCAGGTGGTAGAGCAGATAGGCCTCGTTCTGCGCGACGAACAGGTCCTCGGGGTAGCGGAGGTGGGCAAGGAGCTCGTCCGGCATCGCGTCCATCGGCTCGAACAGGCCCGGGAAGATGCGAGCGTAGGCCGCGATGATCGGGTCGTCCGGATCGGACAGGAAGAAGCGGACGGTTCCGTCGTAGGCGTCGACCACGACCTTCACGCTGTTGCGGATGTAGTTGGCACCCGCGAACCGACTCCCGGCAGGCAATGGCTGGGCGTTCGGGTAGCGGTCGGTGACCGTGTACGCGTCCCATACCCAGAGCAGCCGCTCGTCCGCGCTGACCACGTACGGGTCGCCGTCGTAGGCGAGGAATGGCGCGATCTCCGGCACGCGCTCCTCGATGGCGCGCCGGAAGAGCACCTGGGACGCATCGGTCAGCTGGTTGCTGATGAGCATGTTGAAGTCGCCGAAGCGCAGCGCGAAGAGCGCGCGGGCCAGCGGATTGCCGATGCCGACGCCGGTGCTCCCGTCCCAGGTGGTGGTGGTGCCGGCGTCGCCGCCTTCGTCGTTGTCGAGTGGATAGTCGAACTCGGCGGTGGTGGTGCCGGTCACCACGTAGGTGTTGGTGGCCTCGCCGAAGTAGATGCGCGGCTCGCCGATCGGCAGCTGCGGATCGCGGTTGATGCCGCTCACCAGGTAGTCCGGCGTTCCCTGCTCGGTGACAGCATCGACCGGGACGGCCGTGAGGCCGTAGCCGTGCGTGTAGACCAGCCGCTCGTTCGTCCAGGTGCGATCCGAGCCGAAGTTCTCGACGTTCAGCTCGCGTGCGCTGAGCATGATCTGGCGCTGCTCGCCGGCGACCTCGTAGCGATCGATGTCGACGTCGAGGAAGTCGTAGTAGCGACGCAGGATCTGCTCCTGCCCGAAGGTCGTGAGCAGCGGGCGGTAGTCCCACAGGCGCAGATTGTCGATCGTCGCGGCATCCTCCTGGAACACCTCGCGGGTCAGCTCCTGCTCGCCGGTGAATCGCCGTTGCTCGATGGCGTTGAGATCGAAGGCGGCGCGCGTGGCCTCGATGTGGTTGCGCAGGTACGGCCGCTCCACGTTCAGCTCGTTCGGATTCACCTGCACCGTCTGCACGAAGCTCGGATACAGCCCGCCGACGAGCACCGAGAGCACCAGCCAGGCGCCGGCGGCCACACCCAGCAGCCAGAGCGTGCGGAACCAGGTGTTGAGCAGGAGCAGCGCGGCGGCAGCCAGGGCAACCACCGTAAGGATCACCGACGCGGGGTACTGGGCGTTCATGTCGGTGTAGAGGGCCGCCTGCACGTTGCCGCCCCAGCCGCGGGTCGAGTACGCGAGCTCGGCGATGTCGAGCTGATACCCGCCGGCGATGACCACCAGCAGCAGCGCGCCGATGATCGACAGGTGCGCGCGCACGGGCGCCGTGAGGTGGAACTGCCAGCGCAGGGCGCGGGCGGCATAGGCCGCCAGGGTCAGCACGCCGGCCACGATCAGCATGGTCGTCGCCCACCCGAGCAGGAAGCGCCAGAAGGGCAGGTCGAAGACATAGAAGCCGATGTCCCGACCCAGGGTCGGATCGACGGTGCCCCACTCCTCGCCGTTGATGAAGAGAAGGATCGTCTCCCAGTTGCCGCTCCAGGCGGCCGCACTGCCGAGCGCGACCAGCACCGCCACGGCGATGAGCGCGAGGCCGATTGCCTTCGACGCGTCCGGCATCTCGATGCCGCCCAGCTGGCGCACCGGCGCCTGCGGCGCGATCCGCCGCGCCACCCAGACGCTGATGAGCGCCGGGATCAGCATCGCCACGAAGCCGATGCCGAACAGCGCGACCTGGGCCCACAGGCGCGTCTGCAGCACGTCCCTGCGGCCCAGCGCGTCGTACCACATGACGTCGGTGATGAGGTTCACCGCTCCGCCCAGCAGGCCGAGCACAACGAGCAGCGCGACGACGGCGCCGCCGATGAAGATCCATCGCCGCCACGGGACCTCCGCCGCAACCGGTGGAAGCGGCCTGCCGCCACCGTTCCCACCACCGTTCGCGCCGCCGTTCCCGCCGTTGCGGCGCCGCGACTTCCGCCCCTCGTCGCGCGGGGTCACGTTGCGCGGCTCACGCGCCTCACGCGATGGGCGCGGACGGCCCTCGCGACGCGCATCGGCCTCTTCCTGGCGGCGCTGAAGGTCCTCGAGGAGCCTGTCGAACCAGCTGGACATGTGCGGGGCATGCTACCGGCTGGCGCCCGATCCCGTCGCCGGGTGGCTCAGGCAATCGGCGATCTAACGCCGGAACTCGTCGCGGGGCTGCCCGCGCGTCGCGGATCTGCGGTTCTATACACCACTGAGCGTCATAGGACCCCGAAATCGGCCGCTCATGCCACCTGGTTAGGGATACATCGTCGCAGCGCGTCACAGGAACGCCCTCATGTCGAATATCGACGATAGACCGCTCGGCCCCGGGTGTCAGCGGTCAGGACGCGGTCTACCGGCTCGATACGCGATCGCCCGCTAGCATCGAAGGATGCAGCTCGCCGGCTCCTGCCATTGCGGCGCTGTCCGCTTCACCGTCGACTCGACCACGCCGTACCCGTATCGGCGCTGCTACTGCGCGCGATGTCGCAAGACGGCCGGGGGTACCGGCGCGGCAGCCAACGTCCTCGCTCAATCATCCACCCTGAACGTCGAAGGAGCCGATGCGCTGACCGAGTACGCCGCCCCCGACACGACGCGCACCCGTTTCTGCGGACGCTGCGGAAGCGCCATCTACCTGACCATCGACTCGGTCACCGACTTCGTCTACCCATTCGCTTCCGCCATCGACACGCCGCTGCCCGAGCCGCCGGAGCGTGTCCACGTGTTCACCTCCGAGGCGCCGGCGTGGGCCCGGCCCCCGTCGAGCGCGGACGACCTGTCGGTCGAGCGCAACACGAACGAGTCGATCGAAGGCTGGCACCGCCGGCACGGGCTGATGGAGGAGCGCTGACGCTCGCCGCGGCGTTCTGATGACATATGTGCCACCCGGAGCGCGTTGCGAACCCGAACGGACGTCGCACCTGCCAATTTGCGCCCCCGAGGCGGACATATGGGCGCGCGAAGGCTCCAATGTCATCGTCGCCGCGTCCCATGCCTGCGTAGCGTGCCGCTGGCGACTCATATGTCGGTCTGACTGGTCTTCCCCGGGACGATCGAGACACCGCCGAGGCATCAGGGCATCGGTCCGAGCAGCGCACTACCATCCGACCCGGCTCGGCACTGCCAGGTACCAACCACCGTCGGCTAAGACGGGGCCAGGCACGGCGAGGACCCTCTCGAGCGACTCACTCACGCTCAATCACGCTCAATCGGCGAGGAGCAGGCCGCCTGACACCCCCTTGAAGCTGGCCAAGCCGACGGTGAGTGGTAGGTGACAAACAGCGCCGGTATGCGGCCGAGGAGTCTCAAACCTCCTGGCGCGACCCTCCCCACGGACCCGCGCCCGCGAGGCTCACTCCCACTCGATGGTGGCTGGCGGCTTCGAGCTGATGTCGTACACGACTCGGTTCACGCCGGGCACCTCGTTCACGATGCGCGAGGAGATCTTCGCCAGCACCTCGTACGGCAGACGCGCCCAGTCGGCCGTCATGCCGTCGTCCGAAGTCACCGCGCGCACAGCCACGACGTTGGCGTAGGTCCGCCCGTCGCCCATCACCCCGACCGAGCGAACCGGCGTGAGGATGGCGAATGACTGCCACAGGGACCGATACAGATCGGCACCCTTGATCTCGTCGATCACGATCCAGTCGGCCTCGCGCAGCGTGTCGAGCCGCTCGGCTGTCACCTCGCCGATGATCCGGATTGCGAGGCCCGGCCCCGGGAACGGCTGGCGCTGGACCATCGCCTCCGGCAGGCCGAGTTCCAGACCGACCCGTCGGACCTCGTCCTTGAACAGGTAGCGAAGCGGCTCGATCAGCTTGAAGCGCAGGTCCGCCGGCAGCCCGCCGACGTTGTGGTGGGTCTTGATCTTCTGCGCCGTCTTTGTCTCGGACGTCGTTGACTCGATCACGTCCGGATAGAGGGTGCCCTGGGTCAGGAAGTCGATCTGCCCGAGCGTAGACGCTTCCTCCTCGAAGACCCTGATGAACTCGTCGCCGATGATCCGCCGCTTCTCCTCCGGATCCTCGACGCCCGCCAGCCGCGCCAGGAACCGATCCCGCGCATCGACCATGACCAGCCTCATGCCAAGGTCCCGCTCGAAGGTGACGCGCAGCAGCTCCGACTCGCGCTTGCGCATGAGACCATGGTCGACATATATGCAGGTCAGCTGGTCGCCGATGGCCCGATGCACCAGCGTCGCCGCCACCGCGGAGTCCACGCCACCCGAGAGCGCGCAGATGACGTGCCCCTTCCCCACCCGCTCGCGGATCTCGGTCACCGTCGTGTCGATCAGGTTGGCGGCGGTCCAGTTCGGACGCACGCCGGCGATGTCGACCACGAAGTTGCGCAGCACGGCGCGGCCCGCCGGCGTGTGGACCACCTCGGGATGGAACTGGATCCCGTACAGGTTGCGTGCGGCATCGGCGAGGCCGGCGAAGGGGGTCGAATCGGTCTGGGCCGTCGGCTTGAAGCCCTCGGGGGGACGCAGGATCGAGTCGCCGTGGCTCATCCAGACCGGCTGCTCGCGCTCGATGCCGGCAAAGAGCCCGTCGCCATCGGTCACGCTGACGGTCGCCGGTCCGTACTCGCGCTTCGGCGACGGCACGACCTCGCCGCCGAGCTCGTGCGCCATGAGCTGGAGCCCGTAGCAGATGCCGAGGACCGGGATGCGGCCGGACCAGAGCGCCGGATCGGCGCGCGGCCCATCGGTGTCATAGACCGATGACGGACCGCCCGACAGGATCACGGCCTTCGCGCCGCGACGCTCGAGCTCCGCCATGGGCGTGTCGTGCGGCAGGAGCTCGGAGTAGACGTTGAGCTCGCGCACGCGCCGGGCGATGAGCTGGGCGAACTGGCTGCCGAAGTCGAGCACCACGACGGTGTCCGGCTGGTCGGCCGCCTCGGTCTCGACGCGCTGGGGTGGCGGCGCGTGGAGCGCCTGCTCGAGGTACGCCTCGACTTCGGCATCGTCCGGGGCGAGGACGCGGTGGCCGGCGTTCGCGGGCTCGCCGTGAACGGTCCGGCCGCGATTCGGGGAGCTAGGCCCTGGCTCGTCGGTCACCGATGCGAGTCTATCTGCGTTTGGCCGCGGATGAGCGACGTGGCCGCGTACCCGAGGAGCAGCAGCCCGGCGCCGGCCCCGACGACGGTGCTCGGGTCAAGCGCGCCGCTACTGGTCAAGCCACTCGCGAGGATGGACCGACAGAAAATCCTCGACCGCGATCCCGCCCTCCCCAACCAGCAGGGATCGAGCGCCGCGGTGGGTCTGGGTGAAGGCCACCGTGCCGCGGGACCCGCGCGGGTGGCCGGTCCGCACCTCCAGCGCGATCGGCGCCTCGAGCCCGCGCA
>JBOGSW010000090.1:0-7938 GCA_050695815.1 Candidatus Limnocylindria bacterium
GTGCAGCGCTCCGAGGGCCTCGTCCGCAGCCGCGGCTCGAGCCATCACCAGGCGGTCGGCGGCGATGTCGTCGGCTGGGCCGGGGCCGCCGGCGGCCACGACCGGGACGATTCCGAGCACCGCGACCACGCCTGAGAGGAGCGCTCGCGCGCCTATCATGCCCGCATGGACCCGGTGGACCTTCGCTCGCTGCCGAAGGCGGAGCTGCACCAGCACCTCGACGGCTCGATGCGGCCGGCCACGGCCGTGGCGCTTGCCGAGGTGACCGGCATGCCGCTCGGCATCGACGAGGCCACGCGCCGCATGGTCGGCCCTGAGCGATGCCGCGACCAGGCCGAGCTGCTCACGTACTTCGACCTGCCGATCTCGTTGCTCCAGACGCCCGAAGCGCTCGAGCGCGTTGCCGCCGAGCTCGTCGAGGACCTCGCCACCGACGGCGTCCGATACGCCGAGATTCGCTGGGCGCCGCGGCTGCACCTCGAGGAGGGGCTCTCGGTGCCGGCCGTGATCGAGGCGGTCGCGGCCGGCGTCGCGCGGGCGTCGGCGGGCGCTTCGATGCCGCACATCGGGCTCATCGTGACCGCGATGCGCTCGCACCCGCCGGCCGCGAACGTGGAGCTCGCCGCCGCGGCCGCGCGATTCGGGTCCCCGATCGTCGGATTCGACCTCGCCGGCCCCGAGGAGGCGTGGCCCGCGCCCCCGCACGCCGCCGCGTTCAACACGGCCCGCGCGGAAGGACTGGGGCTGACGGCGCACGCCGGCGAGGTCGCCGGGGCGCAGCGCGTGCGAGAGGTGATCGACTTCGGGGTCCGGCGCATCGCGCATGGCGTCACCGCAGCCGACGACCCCGCGCTCCTGGACCTGCTGCGCGGCCGCGACATCACGCTCGA
Organism: Candidatus Limnocylindria bacterium; assembly: GCA_050695815.1. Lineage (GTDB taxonomy): Bacteria > Chloroflexota > Limnocylindria > QHBO01 > QHBO01 > JACDBZ01. The sequence goes on from JBOGSW010000090.1 coordinate 891, forward strand.
CCTGTGCCCGACCTCGAACGTCCAGGCCGGCATCGTGGCCGACCTCGCGTCGCACCCGCTCGCTGCGCTGCATCGTGCGGGGGTGAGCGTCACCCTCTCCACCGACGATCGGACGGTGACGGGCACCTCGTTGACCGATGAGATCGGGCGCGTGGCCACCGCCCTCGAGCTGAGCCGCGGCGAGCTCGCCGCCATCGTCCTCAACGGCTTCCGGCGTGCCTTCGGCCCGCCGACCGTGGTGTCCCCGCTCCTGGCCGAGGCGACGGCCGCCTGGAGCGCATGGGCCGGCCTCGAGCGCATCGGCTAGAGGCGTCCGGCGAGGAGCTCCCGAACCTCGCCCGGCCCGGCAGCGACCGCGTCCGGCCTCCGCTCGCCCTCCAGCGCCTCGACCTCGGCGGCATGCGCCACGCCGGTGAGGACGAGGATTGACGCGATCCCGGCCCGATGCGCGCCAGCGACGTCGGCATCGGGGTTGTCACCGACCACGACCGCCACGGCGGGCGAGACGCCGCTCGCCTCGACGATGGCGGTGAACATCGCCGGCGACGGCTTGCCGATCACGTCCGGCGTCGTTGCGGTCGCCGCTGCGAGCGCCGCAACGATCGACCCGGCGCCCGGCAGGAAGCCGGACGGGGTCGGGTAGCGCGCATCGGCGTTCGTGGCGATGAGCACGGCACCGTCGGCGACGGCCCGCTGCGCGCCCGCCAGGCGAGCGTAGTCGAAGTGTGGATCGAGCCCCACGAGGACGGCGTCGTAGTGCCGGTCGAGCGGCTCGCCGTCGTAGCCGGGTGGGACGGCCTCGTCCGCCATCACGACATCGAGACCTGCCTCGGCAAGCTCCTGACGCATGCCATCGGCACCGATGCCGAGCACGCTGCGGATCCGGGGCGCGTGCCGCCGCAGGTGCTCCACCGTCGCCGAGGTGGAGGTGACGATCTCATCGACGCTGGCCGCGATCCCCATCTCGCGCAGCCGATCGACATAGCCGGCCCGCGCGACCATCGAGTTGTTCGTGGCGAATCGCACGGCCACGCCCACGGAGTGCAGCCAGCTCACCAACTGCGCCGCGCCCTCGACCGGCTGCGCGCCACGGTAGATCACGCCATCGAGATCGAAGATCACGAGCCGCACGCGCTCCGGCAGATTGGTCATCGCGGGATGATACGGGCGCGTCCGGATCGGCCCGTGCCATATTGCGCTTGAGCCGCAGGAGAGCAAGGCAGTATGATGCCCCGGATTCTGCGCCAGATGCCTGACCGGCACGAGCGCATCGGAGGCGCCGCGAGGACTCGCGGCAGTACGCACCCATACTGGTGTGGAGGAAACAGATGCGGAAGCAATCCCGCTCGATGATGGCCGTCCTGGCCGTCCTGATGCTCATTCTCGCGGCGTGCAATGGCGGCGGCGAGAGCCCGTCGGCCAGCGCGGCCCCGGAGTCCGAGGAGCCCTCGGAGAGCGCCGCGGCATCGGAGGCGCCATCGGAGAGCGCCGCAGCTGCGCTGGACTACCAGGCCTGCATGGTCAGCGACGTCGGCGGCATCGACGACAACAGCTTCAATGAGAATGCCTGGGCCGGCATGGAGCAGGCCGAGGCCGAGCTTGGCGTCGAGGTCTCGTTCCTGGAGTCCCGCAGCGCCGAGGACTATGCGCGCAATATCGACCAGCACGTCAGCGACGGCTGCGAGATGATCGTCACCGTCGGATTCCTGCTCGGCGACGCGACCAAGGCGGCCGCGGAGGCGAACCCCGACATTCGCTTCGCGATCGTCGACTTCGCCTATGACCCGGCCATCCCGAACGTGGAGGGCCTCGTCTACAACACCGCGGAGGGCGCGATGCTCGCCGGGTACGCATCGGCCTCGTGGTCGAAGACCGGCATCATGGGCACCTTCGGCGGCATCAACATCGGCCCCGGCGTGACCGACTTCATGGACGGCTTCATCGCCGGCGCGAACTACTGGAACGAGCAGAAGGGCGCCGACGTGCGGGTCCTGGGCGGTCGCGATCCGAACGATCCGGCATCAGGCACCTTCACCGGCAACTTCGAGAGCCTCGACGATGCCGCGAACCTCACCACCGGCTTCCTCCAGGAGGGCGCCGACGTGATCCTTCCGGTGGGTGGACCGATCGGCGGCGGCACCTTTGCCGCCATCGAGCAGTCCGGCGCCGAGGCAGTCGGGCTGGGCGTCGACGTCGACTGGACGGAGACTGTCCCGGAGTACACCAGCCTGATCCTGACCAGCATCATCAAGCGCATCGACAACTCGGTCTTCCAGGCCGTCGAGCGCGCGGTCAACGAGGTGCCGGTGGAGCCGGTCTTCGTCAGCACCCTCGAGAACGAGGGCGTGGGGATCGCCCCGTTCCACGACTACGAGGATGAGATCTCGGACGAGGTCAAGAGCGAGATCGAGGCCCTGTCCGAGGCGATCATCGCCGGCGAGATCACGCCGTCGGACTACTACGGCGAATAGGCCGATCTGACCAACGAGGTCGGTTATTCTGAACGGGCGGCGTCCACCAGGCGCCGCCCGTTCTCTACACCGGAGCAGACGTCAGCAGTGAAGCTCGAGCTGCGGGGGATCACCAAGCGCTTCCCCGGCGTCGTCGCCAACGAGGCGGTCGACCTGGTCGTGCAGCCCGGCGAGATCCACGGCCTGCTCGGCGAGAACGGCGCGGGCAAGACGACCCTCATGAACGTCCTGTACGGGCTCTACCAGCCCGACGAGGGCGAGATCCTCATCGACGACGAGCCGGTGTCGTTCAGTGGGCCGGGCGAGGCGATCGACGCCGGCATCGGCATGGTCCACCAGCATTTCATGCTCGTGCCGGTCTTCACGGTCACCGAGAACGTCATGCTCGGGGTCGAGACGACGAAAGGCCCCTTCGGACGCCTCGACGCGTCGGCCGCACGCACGCGGATCGTCGAGATCAGCGAGCAGCACGGATTACGGATCGATCCCGATGCGATCGTCGAGGACCTTCCCGTCGGCGTCCGCCAGCGGATCGAGATCATCAAGACCCTCTACCGCAAGTCGGACGTGCTCATCCTCGACGAGCCATCTGCCGTCCTCACGCCGCAGGAGACCGATGAGCTCTTCGCGATCATGCGCTCCCTGACCGAGGGTGGGACGTCGATCATCTTCATCACCCACAAGCTCAACGAGGTGCTGGAGGTCGCGACTCGGATCACGGTCCTCCACCACGGCAAGGTGGTCGGGACGACGACCCCGGGTGACACGTCGAGGGAGGACCTGGCGACCATGATGGTCGGTCGGCACGTCGACCTTGTGGTCGATAAGGGCGAGGCGAAGCCGGGTGAGCCGGTCCTCGAGATCGCCGACCTCGTCGTGCGCGACGAGCGCGGCCACGCGGCGGTCGACGACCTGAGCCTGACGGTGCGTGCCGGCGAGATCGTGGCGATCGCCGGCGTCCACGGCAACGGCCAGAGCGAGCTGGCGGAGGCCATCACCGGGCTGCGCGAGATCGACGCGGGCGAGGTCCGGATCGGCGGGGTGGTGCTCGACGGTGGACCTCGAGACGTGTACGAGGCCGGCGTTGCGCACGTGCCCGAGGACCGGATGGAGGACGGCCTCATCGCCGACTTCACCGTCGCGGACAACCTGGTGCTGAACAGCTACTGGCACGCGCCGTTCGCCAGCGGGCTGCAGCTCAACGGGGATGCCATTGTCGAGTCCGCGACCGAGCTGGTCGCCGAGTACGACGTCCGCACGCCGTCGATCTTCAACGAGGTCGCCAACCTGTCCGGCGGCAACCAGCAGAAGGTGATCGCCGCGCGCGAGTTCAGCCGCCCGCTGAAGCTCATCGTCGCGGCGCAGCCGACGCGCGGCCTCGACGTTGGCTCGATCGAGTTCATCCACGGGCGCATCGTCGAGCAGCGCGACGCCGGCACGGCTGTGCTCATCATCTCGAGCGAGCTGGACGAGGTGGTGGCGCTCGGCGACCGCATCGCGGTGATGTACCAGGGCAAGATCGTCGACGTCCTCGAGCCAGCAGAGGCGACCTTCGAACGCCTCGGCCTCCTCATGGGCGGTGCCCACCCCGAGGAACGTGCAACGGAGGAGACGGGGGCGAAGACGACTGCGGCGGCGGGCACGACGGGGGCCGGGACATCCGATGACTGACGAGCAGCGACACCCGGCGGAGAGCGAGGCGAAGGACGAGGTCGCCACCGACGGGCACGACGGCGACGGGCACCCGGAACCAGTGGAAGAGGAAGAAGAAGAAGCGGCCTCCGGTGGCCTGGGAAGCACCCTCCGAGGGCTGCTGCTCCCCGTCCTCGCCCTGCTCACCGCGTTCATCCTGGGCGGCCTTATCATCATCCTCACCGACGCGGAGCTGCTCGGGCTGTGGGCATCCGACCCGGTCGCAGCCATCGGCGCCTCATGGTCGGCCGTGGCGAGCACCTATGGCGCGCTGTTCCGCGGATCGATCGGCGATCCCGGTCGAATCATCGGCGCCCTCGTCGCGCTCGATGGGGATGCCCTCAAGCAATCCTTCGGACCCCTCTCCGAGACGATCGTCTCCACCACGCCGCTCCTGCTGACCGGCCTCTCGGTGGCGCTCGCCTTCCGGGTCGGCCTCTTCAACATCGGCGCCGAGGGCCAGCTCTATCTCGGCGCCCTGTTCGCGGTCATCGTCGGCTTCTGGTTCACCGGGCTGCCGACGGTCATACACCTGCCGCTGGCCATCCTGGCGGGCTTCGCAGGCGGCGCGCTGTGGGGGTTCATCCCGGGGATCCTCAAGGCGCGCACCGGCGCCCACGAGGTGATCGTGACGATCATGCTCAACTTCGTGGCCTACAACCTGATCAACTGGTCGCTGAAGACGCCATTCGTCCAGCGCGAGGGTCGGCCGGACCCGATCTCTAAGATCATCGAGCCCAGCGCAGCACTGCCGCCGTTCATTTCCGGCCTGCGGGCGGATTGGGGGATCGTGATCGCCCTGGCGGCCGCCGTCGCGGTCTGGTGGCTCCTGTTCCGCTCCACGAAAGGCTTCGAGTTCCGCGCGGTCGGCTTCAATCCACGCGCTGCGCGCTATGCAGGCATGAGCATCCCGTGGTCGATCGTCCTGTCGATGGTCATCGCCGGTGGGCTCGCCGGCCTGGCCGGCGCGGGTCTGATGCTCGGGGGATTGCGAACGCTGACCCCTGGCTTCTCCCCGGGCTACGGCTTCGACGGCATCGTCGTCGCGCTCGTGGGAGCGACGCGGCCGGCCGGCGTGGTCGCCGCCGCCTTCCTGTTCGGTGCCCTGCGCGCCGGCGCCACGCCCATGCAGGCGGCCACCGGCACCCCGATCGACATCGTCGTGGTCATCCAGGCCCTGGTGATCATGTTCATCGCCGCCCCGGCCCTCGTGCGCGCGATCTACCGCGTCAAGGCCGACCGCCGGATGGGGGCCGAGGTCTTCGCGAAGGGCTGGGGCTCATGACCGCGGCCGCGATGCCCATGACCCGCGCGGCGCGGCAGGTACGCACCCGACAACGCGTCCTGGGCGTCTTCTACCTGGCATTGGCCGCCATCATGGTGATCGGGTTCGGCCTGGCCGTGCCCGCGGACGCCAGCTCCACCTTCACGCTCACGTTGAGGACGGCGCCCATTCCGCTGCCGGACCTCATGCTGCCCTCGGCTGGGACGGCCTACCTGCTGGCGGGCGCCGTGGCCTTTGCCGGAGCGGTGCAGCTGACCCGCGGATTTGGAGCCCGCTGGACCCTGATCCTCGGGCTCGTTGCCGCCGTCTTCGTCTTCGCCTTCCTGACGTGGGTCGCGGCGGGCCAGTCGATGAACCTGACCGGCGTCCTCGAGAGCACCGTCCAGCGATCGGTCCCGATCGTGTTCGGCGCCCTGTCCGGAGTCCTGTGCGAGCGGGCCGGCGTGGTGAACATCGCCATCGAGGGCATGCTCCTGTCCGGGGCCTTCGTCTCGGCCGTGGTGGGCAGCGTGACCGGCAACCCGTGGATCGGCATCCTCGCGGCCATCGTCACCGGCGCGCTCGTCGCCGGGCTTCTCGCGATCCTCGTCATCCGCTACCGCGTCGACCAGATCATCGCCGGCTTCTTCATCAACATCCTGGTCACCGGGCTCACCGGCTTCCTCTCGGTTCGCGTCCTCCAGCCGTTCGACCAGGAGCTCAACACGCCCGAGCGACTGGGGACGATCGCCATCCCGATCCTGTCCGACATCCCGATCCTGGGCGGGATCCTGTTCAGGCACACGATCTTCGTGTACGCACTGTTCGCGCTCATCATCATCATCCACCTCGGCCTGTTCTACACGCGCTGGGGCCTGCGCGTCCGCGCCGTGGGCGAGCATCCCCAGGCGGCCGACACGGTTGGCATCAACGTCTACTGGGTGCGCTACAGCAACGTGATCCTGGGCGGCATGGTCGCCGGGCTCGGCGGCGCCTACTTCACCATCGGCTCCACCGGCGGCTTCGAGCGCGAGATGACGGCCGGGCGCGGTTTCATCGGGCTGGCGGCGATGATCTTCGGCGGCTGGAATCCCATCGGCGCCTTCCTGGCCGGCCTCGTCTTCGGATTCGCCGATGCGATCCAGTCGCGCCTCTCGATCCTGAATATCGGCATTCCCTCCGAGTTCCTCCTGATGCTGCCCTACATCGTCACCATCGTCGTCGTGGCCGGTCTCGTGGGGCGGGCACGCGCGCCCGCGGCCGACGGGAAGCCGTACATCAAGGAGTGAGCGGCACGCCGCGACGCCGGGTCATCCTCGACTGCGACCCCGGCCACGATGACGCGATGGCGATCCTCCTGGCCGCCTCCTCCCCGGCCCTCGAGCTGGTGGCGATCACGACCGTGGCCGGCAACCAGACGCTCGACAAGACGACGCTGAACGCGCGGCGCGTCTGCTCGCTGGCGGGCATCGATGCCGTGCCGATCGCAGCGGGCTGCGACCGTCCGATGGTGCGGGCGCTCGACGTCGCGGACGAGATCCACGGACCATCCGGGCTGGACGGCCCGACCTTCGGCGAGCCGACCGTCGCGCTCGACCCGCGGCATGCGGTCGACCTGATC
>JBOGSW010000091.1:0-6451 GCA_050695815.1 Candidatus Limnocylindria bacterium
CCTCGGAATGCTGGCCGGCATCGTCCCGGCCTGGAGCGCCGCACGGCTCGACCCGGTGTCGGCCCTGCGCTACGAATCATGAAGGAGCGACCGATGCCCCTCCTCGAGGGAACCAACCTGCGCAAGACCTACCGCATGTCGCGCCGAACGAGCGTCGACGCGCTCCGCGGCGTGGACGTCAGCATCGCCGCCGGGGAGATGGTGGCGATCATGGGCCCGTCCGGCTCGGGCAAGAGCACGCTGATGCACCTGCTCGGCCTGCTGCACGCGCCGGACGCCGCCGATGGGCCACAGCCGGGGCTGTGGTTTGACGGCGTGGACGCAACCACGCTGACGGACCGCGATCGCACCCGTATCCGGGCCAGATCCATGGGCTTCGTGTTCCAGTCCTTCAACCTGGTACCGACCCTGACCGCAGAAGAGAACGTGGCCCTGGCGGCCGAATACGCCGGAACGTCTCGCGGAGAGGCACGTACGGCGGCACGCCGAGCGCTGAGCTCGGTCGGCCTGGCGGACCGGGCCACTCATCGGCCCATGGAGCTGTCCGGAGGGGAGCAGCAGCGTGTCGCGATCGCTCGCGCGTTGGTCAACGACCCGGTGTTGATCCTTGGCGACGAACCGACGGGCAACCTGGACTCGGCGCGCGCCGCCGAGGTGCTCGCTCTCCTGCGAACCTTCAACCGCGACGGCCGTCAGACAGTGCTGCTGGTGACCCACGACCCGGAAGTCAGCGCCACGTGCGATCGCATCATCCGCATGCGGGACGGGCTCATCGTCGGGGATGAGCGGGTGGCGCCGGTCGCCGAACCGGCCCATCTCGGCGCGCCCCAACCGCTGCCCGGCTACCCATCCGAACCAGCCATCGCCGTAGGGACATAGCGGTTCCGTCGGCATCATCAACGCGCTGCCTGCCGCGCGCAGGGCCCTATAAGGAAGCTCACATGGCACATTCGATAACGGCGGCCGGTAAGCCCGACGTTTCACAACGCGGCGTCGCATTGATCGCGGCCCTTGGACTCCTCGGCATGGCAGTGCTCGCGCCGTTGGCGCTGTTCGGCGTGCTGGAAACGCTCGTGGATCCAGGCAACGCGACAGCGACGGTCAGCAACATCGTAGAGTCCGAGGGCCTCTTCCGGCTCGCCATTGCGGCGTTCCTGGTTGTCGCCTTCCTCGACGTTCTCGTGGCGTGGGCTCTGTACGTCCTGCTGCGGCCGGTGAACGGCTCCCTGGCCATGCTGGTCGGCTGGCTTCGGCTGGCGGCTGCGGCCGCATCCCTGCCGGCGTTGGCCAACCTTCTCGACGTCGCCCAGCTGTTGGGTGGTCCGGTGGCCTCGACCCTGCCCGCGGCCGTCGTCGAAGCACAGGTCATGGCATCGGTCGCCTCCTTCCACAACGCCATGGACATTCACCTCGCGGTCTTCGGGCTCCACCTCCTCGGCGTCGGAGTCCTCGTCTACAAGTCGGTCCAGTTCCCGCGGTTCCTCGGAGTGCTCGTGGTGATCGCCGGCGTCGGCTACCTGGGCGACACGTTCACCCGGATCCTAGTCCCGGACTTCGACTTCACCTTCAGCTTGTTCACCTTCGTCGGTGAAGCTCTGCTGATCGTGTGGTTCCTGTGGCGAGCCATCAAGGGATTTACCGAAGAACCCGGCACTTTCGACGCGGAGGCGACGCCAGAGACCAAGCAGCCAGCGCCGGTTGCCTCGTGAACGGTGCGAGCGCCAGGACTAGCCACCTGACGCATGCGATGGCCGGGAAAACCGTTCTCGTCACCGGCGCGACCGGCGGCATCGGCCGGGCGACGGCAACTCGTCTTGCCTCGATGGGCGCCCGCGTCGGTATCACAGGCCGAAACCTGGACCGGGCGCAACGAGCGGCCGGCGAGATCGCGAGCGAGTCCGGCAACGCGGTGGTGGATGTCTTCGTTGCCGACATGTCGTCACAGGCAGAGGTCCGACGGCTGGCCGGCGACATCCTTGCCACCTACCGACGACTGGACGTCCTGATCAACAACGTTGGCGGGTTCTGGTCGCACCGGCATGTGACCAGCGACGGTCTCGAGCACACCTTCGCGCTCAACCACCTCGCGCCGTTCCTCCTCACCAGCCTCTTGCTGGACCGGCTGAAGGCCAGCGCCCCAGCTCGGATCGTCACCGTGTCTTCGGGAGCGCAATCGATGGGCAAGATCGACTTCGACGACCTGATGGGTGAGCGAACGTACTCCGGCCAGACCGCCTACAACCAGTCGAAGCTCGCCAACGTGATGTTCACGTACGAGCTCGCCAGGCGGCTCGTGGGCACGGGCGTCACCGCGACGGCCCTCCATCCGGGTGTGACCAACACCGCCTTCAGCGCGGAGGATCCGTCGCGGGCGTTCGCTCCCCTGGTGACGCTCATGCGCCCGTTCATGAAGAAGCCCGAACGCGGTGCTGACACCCCGGTGTTCCTGGCCAGCGCCCGGGAAGCCGAGGGCCTCACGGGCCTGTACTTCGCGAACCGCGAGCCGAAGAAGTCGAACAAGTTGTCGTATGACCGATCTGCGACTGCGCGCCTGTGGCGGGTCAGCGCCCAGCTGGTCGCTCTCCCCGCCGACGCTCGGCGCTGAGCCGAGGAGAAGCGCCCCCGGTGCGCCGGAAGCGGCATGCACAAGGAAGGTACGAATTGACTCGACTCGGACGATCATCGAGTTGGACGAAGCTGAATGTCATCGGCCTGGTCCTGGTCGCTGCAGGCATGATCGTGCAGATCGCCGCGGGATCGGATCTGTATCCGAGCCTGACAGGGCCGATCGTCCTGATGACCTCAGCATTCCTGGTTGCGGTCGCACCAGGCGGCTGGACGCGCTGGGTCGGGCTGGGTGTCCCGCTGGTCTTGGGGATCGGCGCGATCGTTGCCGCGGCCATGACCGGCGAGTTCGTCGACCAGCTGAGCAACTTCGGCAACGCCCCGATCCTTCTCGGCAGCCTCATGCACGTCATCGGGCTGGCGGCGGCCGTCAGCGGCGGCGTGGGCGTGATCATGGACCGAGGCAGGGTGGAACCCGTTGAGCCCTGAAACAGCCGCGGCTGCGCTGCTGATCGGCGTGCCGATCGCCTTCAACGCCGCGTTCCTCGAGCTGGGCCGCGCGTTCGACTACCCGGACATCCTGCGCAGGGAGCCGGATGAGATCCTGCGCCGCTTCGCCGCGGGAGGACCAGGGCTGATCCTCCGCTGGGAGGGCCTCTTGGTGAGCGCGCTGGCGATGCTGCCTCTGGTTGCGCTCGTCACCGTGGTGCTCGACCCTCCCCCAGCGTTGGGTGTCACCTCCGTGGTCGTCGGCGCGGCAGCAGCGCTCGTCCAGGCCCTGGGTCTAGTTCGATGGCCGTTCGCCGTACCGGAGCTGGCCCGGCGCTACGCCGCTGCCGACGGTCCAGAGTCCGCCGCCACTCGTCAGAGCATCGAAATCGTGTTTGCGACGATGCATCGCCTATCCGGCGTTGGCATCGGGGAGCACCTGGGATATCTGCTCACCGGTGCGTGGACGCTGCTGACTGCCGCGAGCGTCCTTGCGACGACCGTTGTGCCCCAGTGGCTGGGCGTCATCGGTCTGGCGATCGGGGTGGCACTGCTCATCGGCAGCCTCGAGTTCGTTGGGCGGAACGAGGAACATGGTTCGCCGGCGGCCGGCGTCATCGTCCCGATCGCATACCTCGTCTGGTCGCTCTGGCTGGTGACGCTCGGCGTGTTCATCGCGGTTGCTCAGCTGTCATGACTGATGCCGTCGAGCTCTTCGTGAGAGGCGTCCTCATCGGTGCAGGTGGCGCTGCGCTGATGGATGTATGGGGCGTCGTGGCACGACGTGCATTCGGGGTCCAGGGCCTGGATTACGCGCTCCTTGGTCGCTGGATCGGCCATTTCCCGAACGGTCGCTTCTTCCACGAGCGGATTACCTCGGCCGAGCCGTGGAGTTGCCCCGCTTTCGTGGACGGTGGATTTAGGCGCTCAGCGTCGGTTGACGATACCTCCTCTCGAACTCGACCGGCGATAGGTAGCCGAGGGCTGAGTGGCGGCGCCGGGGGTTGTAGAAGGCCTCGATGTAGTCGACCACCGCGGCGTAGGCCGCGTCGCGCGTGGGCCAGGCGCTGCGATCGATGAGCTCGGCCTCGAGGCTCGCGAAGAAGCTCTCGGCCATGGCGTTGTCGTAGGCGTCGCCGATCGAGCCCATCGAGGCGGCGATGCCGGCCTGGCGCAGGCGAGCGCCGAAAGCCAGGCTGGTGTACTGGACGCCGTGGTCGGAGTGGTGCACCAGGCCAGCTCCGGGCTGTCGCCGCGCGACGGCCATGGCCAGCGCGGCGCTGACGAGGGTGGCGCGCACGTGCGGCGCCATGGCCCAGCCGACCACCCGCCGACTCCAGGCGTCGAGGATGGCGGCCAGGTACAGGAACCCGGCAGCGGTCGGCAGGTAGGTGATGTCGGCCACCCACAGCCGGTCGGGCGCATCGCGCGTGAAGCGGCGCCCGACCAGATCGGCCGCCGGCGCGGCGGCCGCATCGCGGATGGTGGTGCGCACGAAGCGGCGGCGCTGCACCCCGCTCAGGCCAGCGCGGCGCATGAGCCGCGCGACGCGCTTGCGGCCACACTGGATCCCGCCAGCGCGCAGCTCGGCGTGGATGCGCGGCGCCCCATACGTGCCGCGGCTGGCGACGTGGGCGGCCTGGATGCGACGCGTCAGCTCGGCATCGTCAGCGCTGCGCCGCGAGACACCGCGGCGGCGCCAGGCCCAATAGCCGCTCGCGGAGACGTCGAGCAGGCGGCACATGGTCCCTACCCGGTGATGGGCCTTCTCACGCTCGATGAAGCGGAACACCGTCACGGCGTCCGCTCGGTCTCCTGAGCGAGGAAGGCCGCGGCTTTTGCCAGGATCTCGCGCTCTTCCTCGAGCACCCGCACCCGCCGGCGCAGGGCGACCAGTTCGGCGTGCTCCACCCGGGCCTGCTGCGTCGCGGGGTCCTCCTGGGCGGACAGGGCGCGCGCCCAGCGGCGGACGGTCATGCCATGCACGCCCAGATCGCGAGCCACCGCGGCGAACGTGTTTCCCGGCTCTCGCGCCAGGCTCACCGCCGCCGCCCTCGCCTCACGCGAGAACCTCGACTTCCTCCCTCTTGACATGGACACCTCCTCTGGATGAGCAGAATTGGGTGTCCACCAAAGCGGGGGCGGTCTCAATCGGTCATCGCAACGACCCTGGCCAGCGCCTCTGATGGTTTCATCCAGCCGAGCGTTTGTCGAGGGCGCCCGTTGAGCTGACTAGCGACGGCGTCGAGCTGCGCCTGGTCGTGAAGCGACAGGTCGCTCCCCTTGGGGAAGTACTGGCGCAGCAGGCCGTTGGTGTTCTCGTTGCTGGCGCGCTGCCAGGGGCTGCGCGGGTCACAGAAGTAGACCTGCACCCCGGTCTCGATCGTGAAGCTCACGTGCTCGGCCATCTCCTTGCCCTGGTCCCAGGTCAGCGTGCGGCGCAGCTGCTCGGGCAGGGTCCCGATCCGAGCTGCCAGCGCGTCGCGCACCTGCTCCGCCAGACGTCCGGCCGGCAGGTGCACGAGCATCACGAAGCGCGTCTGGCGCTCGACCAGGGTCCCGATCGCCGACCGGCCGCCCTTGCCGATGATCAGGTCGCCCTCCCAGTGGCCGGGCACCGCGCGGTCCTCGACCTCGGCCGGACGCTCGCTGATGAGGACCATGTCGGTCAGCCGGCCGGCTCGCTGGCTGCGCCGCTGTGGCCGACGCCGGGCCCGTCCCGAGCGCAAGCAGGCCGTCAGCTCGCCACGCAGCGCTCCGCGCGCCTGCACGAACAGCGAGGAGTAGATCGTCTCGTGGCTCACCCGCATCTCCTGGTCATCAGGATGATCCAGTCTGAGGCGGTGCGCGATCTGCTGTGGCGACCAGCGCTCGTCGAGCAGGCGCTCGACCTCGGTCCGAAGCCGCCGCGAGCGCGCCAGCTTGGCGAGCTTCGGCCTCCGAGCGCGTCGCTCCGCCGCCGTCTCGGCACGCCAGGCCCGGTACCGGCGTCGACCGCCGTTGGCCGCCACCTCGCGTGACACGGTCGACGGTGAACGGCGCAGGCGACGCGCGATCAGCCGCGACGACTCACCCGCCAGCAGGCCGCGGCTGATCTCCTCGCGCTCCGCCAGCGACAGTCGCAGCGGCGACCGAGGTCTCCTGCGCGGCGGCATACCACCGGTCCTGACCAGCAACCGCTGAACCGACTTGGTCGAGCACCCGACCGCCGCCGCCGCGGTCGCGAACCGTTCACCCGACGCTACCCGGCGCCGGATCTCGAGACGATCGGCGCTCGTCAGCCGCCTGCCGTGATCCCCGTGTTGACGCACCATCTACCTCCATGCGATCAGCCTTGAAACCGACTGCTCGCCGAGGATGATGCGTTGTTACCTTGAGACCGCCGGGTCAAGCTCAG